>PMST01000431.1:1202-6513 GCA_003168295.1 Actinomycetota bacterium | reverse complement strand
CGGCAGCCGATCTCGGAGAACTTCAGTCCCTTCGGGCCGAAGAACCACTCCATGTGCGTCGCCGACGTCTCGATTCCGAGGGCGGCGATGACCCGCGCGCCCATGTCGCGCAGCTCGGCGTACTCCGGCGCGACCTCGATCCGGTTGGTGGACACGAACTGCGGCGAGATCCAGCGGGTCCGCATCGCCTCGAGCACGTTCGGGAAGTAGTGCGAGACGAAGTCCAGCGCCACCCGCCCGTCCACCGTGATCGTGTCGTAGAAGCCCTCGTGGCCCTCGATGAACTCCTCGACGGCGATGGAATCGACGCCCTGCCCGCCGAAGACGCCGAGCGCGTGATCCAGACCCGCGGAGTCATCGACCCGCACCGTCCCCGACGCGCCGGCCCCGCTGCGCGGCTTGAGGATCAGCGGGAAGCCGACCAGCCGGGCAAAGTCATGCGCGTCGGCCGCGCTGTCCACCGCGGCCGACGCCGCCGTCGGCACCCCCGCCGCGCGCAGCGTCTCCTTCATCGACGGCTTGTCCCGGCACAGCCAGGCCGTCCGCACCGAGGTCCCCGGGATCGTGCAGGCCTCGCGGACCTGCGCGGCCGCCATGGTGTGCGCCTCCACGGTCGCCTCGAGCCGGTCCACCCACAGCTTGTCCTGGACCCAGCGGACCGCCCCGGTCAGCGCGGGCACGTCGGTGACCGACGGCACCTGCTCATAGTGGTGCAGCCAGCCCTTCAGCTCGTCGTCCAGAACGTCACGGCCGTATTCGCCGATGCCGATCACCGTCGCGCCGGCCTGCGCCAGCGCCCGGGCGAACTGGCGCTGGCTGGCGGGGAAGAACGGTTCGACCAGGACAACGTTCATATCGGGAATGTTAACGTTCTTGTCATGGTCGTCGCCGCCTTCGTCGCGCCTTATCTGCTCGAGACCACCACGCGGTTCGTGCAGGCCGCGGCGACCCTGCCGGACACGAAGCTGGCCCTGATCACCTGCGAGCCCGCGGACCGCCTGCCGCCCGAGCTCAGCCAATCCCTGGCCGGGCACTGGCGGATCGACGACGCGCTCGACGCCGGGCAGATCGCCGCCGCGGCGTGGGGACTTCGCGCCCAGCTCGGCCCGGTGCAGCGGCTGCTCGCCGTGCTCGAACAGCTGCAGGTGCCGCTCGCGCAGGCCCGCGAGCAGCTCGACATCCCCGGCATGGACGTGGTCACGGCCGGCAACTTCCGGGACAAGGCCCAGATGAAGACGGTGCTGCGCGCCGCGGGCGTGCCGTGCGCCCGGTACCGGCTGGCCCGCTCCGCGACCGACGCGGACGACTTTGCCCGGCTGGCCGGCTTCCCGCTGGTGGTCAAGCCCCCGGCCGGAGCCGGGGCCAAGAGCACGTTCCGCCTCGACGACCCAGGCGACCTCGAAGCCTGGCTGGACGCCGCCTCGCCGACCCCGGAGCGGCCCGCGCTGATCGAGGAGTTCCTGACCGGGGACGAGGGCTCCTACGACAGCGTGATGGTCGACGGCCAGATCGTCTGGGACTCGGTCTCTGACTACCTGCCGACCCCGCTGGAGGTGCTGCGTAACCCGTGGATGCAGTGGGCGGTGCGGCTGCCCCGCGACATCAGCGGGCCGGAGTACGCAGGCATCAGGCAGGTCGCGCCGACCGCGCTGCGCGCCCTGGGGCTGCGCTCCGGGCTGACCCACATGGAGTGGTTCCGGCGTCCGGACGGCACCGTGGCCGTGTCCGAGGTCGGCGCCCGGCCGCCGGGCGCCCAGATCACCTCGATGCTGTGTTACGCGCACGACTTCGACCTGTACGCCGCGTGGGCTCGGCTAATGGTGCACGGCGATTTCGAGCCGCCGCAGCGCCGCTGGTCCACGGGCACCGTCTACCTGCGCGGGCTGGGGGTAGGCCACGTCCAGGCCGTCTACGGCCTGGACGCGCTGGCCCCCGAGGTGACCGAGCTGATCGTCGACTCGCGGCTGCCGCAGCCGGGCCAGCCGTCCTCGGGCAGCTACGAGGGCGATGGCTACATCACCGTGCGCCACCCGGACACGGCCACGGTGACCGCGGCGCTCAAGGAGCTGGTCACCACCGTCCGCGTCGAACTGGGCTGACCGCGGTGAACGTGCTGATGCTCTCGCCCGGCTACCCGGCCGAGATGGCGTTCTTCACCCGGGGCCTGGCGCACGCGGGCGCGGACGTCATCGGCCTGGGCGACCAGGCGGCCGGCGATCTTCCGGCCATCGCGCGGGACGCCCTGGCGCACTACGTCCAGGTCGGCGACCTGGCCGCCGGCGATCAGGTCGCCGCGACCGTGGCCGAACTGGCCCGGCAGGTCAGCATCGACCGGGTGGAGTGCCTGTGGGAGCCCTACATGGTGCTAGCCGCGCGGCTGCGGGAGCAGCTCGGCCTGCCGGGCCTGACCGTGGCGCAGACCCTGCCGTTCCGGGACAAGGAGCGGATGAAGCAGCTGCTCGACGCGGCCGGCCTGCGGACGCCGTGGCATGTCGCCGCCGAGACGGTCGCCGAGGTCTGGGCCGCGGCGGAACGCACCGGCTACCCCCTCATCGTCAAGCCGATCGACGGAGCGGGTTCCGCGGACACCTACCGCGCCAATTCGGCCGCCGAACTCGACGCCATCCTGCCCGGCCTCAGGCACCTGCCGCGGGTCAGCGTGGAGGAGTTCATCGACGGCGAGGAGTTCACCTACGACACGATCTGCGCCGACGGACGGGTGCTGGTGGAGAACATCTGCCAGTACCACCCCCGCCCGCTGCTGACCAAGATGCACGAGTGGATCAGCCCGATCACCCTGGCCCTGCGCGACCTAGACGCGCCCGGGCTGCAAGGTGGCCGGGACCTCGGCGCCGCGGTGCTGCGGGTGCTCGGGTTCCGCGACGGGTTCACCCACATGGAGTGGTACCGCAAGGCCGACGGCGAGGTGGTGTTCGGCGAGATCGGCGCCCGCCCGCCGGGCGCCCGCACCGTCGACGTGATGAACTACGCGACCGACTCCGACCTGTTCTCGGCCTGGGCGCAGGCGGTCACCCGGGGCCGGATCGACCAGCCCGTCGAGCGGCGGTTCAACGCCGCGAGCATCTTCAAGCGGGCCCGCGGGGCCGGCCGGATCACCCACTACGAAGGCCTGGATGAGCTGCTGGCCCGCTACGGCGAGCAGGTGGTCGCGCTCGAGCTGCTCCCGGTCGGCGCGCCGCGGCGGGACTGGCGGGCCACCACCATCGGCGACGGCATGGTCATCGTCCGCCACCCCGACCTGGCCCCGGCGCTGGAGATCGCCCAGCGCTTCGCCGCCGAGCTGCACCTGTACGCGAGTTGAGGCCACCCAGAGCCCGCCGGTAGCTTCAAGATCATGCTTCCCGACCAGATCCAGAAGATCCTGCCCGCTGTCCGCGCCGACCTCGAGCAGCTGGTCCGGATCCCTTCGGTGTCCGCCGACCCGGCCGCCGCGCCGCACCTGCTGGCCAGCGCGGACGCGGTCGCCGCCCTGCCCCGCCAGGCCGGCCTGCCCCAGGTCGACGTGCTGGCCGCGGGCGCCAGCCAGCCCGCCGTGCTGGCTCGCCGGCCCGCCCCGCCGGGCGCGCCCACCGTCCTGCTGTACGCGCACCACGACGTGCAGCCGCCCGGCCTGCGGGCGGACTGGGACAGCGACCCGTTCACCCCGGTCGTCCGGGACGGGCGCCTGTACGGCCGCGGCGCCGCCGACGACAAGGCGGGCATCGCGGTGCACCTGGCCGCGCTGCGCGCGCACGGCGCCGACCTCCCGGTCGGGGTGACGGTGCTCATCGAAGGCGAGGAGGAGATCGGCTCGCCGGCGCTTGAACCGTTCCTGGACGCCTACGCCGGCCGGCTCAAGGCCGACGTGGTGGTGTTCGCCGACGCGGTGAACTGGACGGCCGACGTGCCGTCGCTGACCACCACGCTGCGCGGCGGCTGCAGCGTCGTCGTGGCGGTGCGGACCCTGGAGCACGGCCTGCACAGCGGCCTGTACGGCGGCCCGGTCCCGGACGCGCTGACCGCGCTGTGCCGGATGCTGGCCACCCTGCACGACGAGCGCGGCGACGTGGCCGTCGCCGGCCTGGTCCGCGGGACCGGGACCGGGACGAGGGCCCGGGCCGGAACCAGGTCTGGGGCCGGGAACAGGACGCACGCCGACCCGCCCGACCTGGCCGAAGCGCAGTTCCGCACCGAGGCCGGGCTGCTCGACGGGGTGGCGCTGATCGGCACCGGCCGCCTCACCGAGCGGCTGTGGGCCGGTCCCGCCATCACCGTCACCGGGATCGACGCGCCGTCGGTGCAGGACGCGTCCAACACGCTCATCCCGGCCGCCCGGGCCAAGGTGAGCCTGCGGATCGCTCCCGGCGATGACCCGGAACGCGCCCGCGACGCGCTGTCCGCTCACCTGCGGGCCCACGCGCCGTGGGGCGCGCAGGTGAGCATCGAGCCCGGCGCCACCGCGGCTCCCTACGCCGCCCGGGCCGGCGGCCGCGCGTATGCGGCCGCGCACGCGGCCCTGACCCAGGCGTGGGGCACCCCGGCCGTGGACATGGGCGTGGGCGGCTCCATCCCGTTCGTCACCGCCTACGCCGGCCGTTTTCCCGACGCCGAGATCCTGGTGACCGGGGTAGAAGACCCCGACACCCGCGCCCACTCCGCCAACGAGAGCCTGAACCTCGCCACCTTCGGCCGCGCCTGTCTGGCCGAGGCCCTGCTGCTGACCAACCTGGCCGACAGCTAGCGCCAGGCCCGTTCAGAAAATATTTGCCGAACGGGGCGTGGTCCCAGCCCCAAGCCAGGTCATCCTGCGTCGCGGGGTCAGGCTCGGCCGGCCGTCCCGCCCGCTATCCCCCGACCACATTCTGCTGCCCGCGGGCATTCGCCGGCGGCAATCTCAATCCAGCCGCACTGGCTTTTTTTCTTAATCTCGAGCCAACGGCATATACGTTCGAGCGCGGTAGTAAACGACATTTTCACGGCTCCGGAGGCCGTCATCGCAAGCTGTCGAATCACTCCCGTTGACCCGGGTGGCCTGGGCTATCGTCAGAAACANNGCAGCAGCAAGCCTGCTGGCGCTCGGACTATCAGCCGGGGCGGCTCAGGCTTCCACCGGCGGCACTGTGTACGTATCCCATCTGGCGAAGCACGGAGTGGACCACTCGTGCGGCACGGCGAGGTACCGCGACATCAACACCGCGATCGCGGCGGTCGGCACGGGCGGCACCGTGGTCGTCTGCGCCGGCACCTACGACCAGCAGGTGGTGGTCACCAAGTCGCTCAACCTTTACGGCCGCGGCGCGACGATCGATGC
>PMST01000431.1:0-1183 GCA_003168295.1 Actinomycetota bacterium | reverse complement strand
GCCGGCTTCGACGCCATCCTGGTCGGCGCCAGCTCGCACGTGTCGGTGTCCCACAACTACCTCTGGGGCAACGGCGATGTGGGCGTGGACATCAACGGCTCGTCGTACACGCAAGTGACCGGCAACTACTCCACCCACAACGAGGGCGGCGGCTTCCTGGTCGCCGACGACATCGGACCCAGCAGCCACAACGTGGTCGGCTGGAACACCGCCACCGGCAACCCCGGCGGCTGCGGCGTGATCATAGCCGGGCACAGTACTTCTGGCGTCACCTACAACCTGGTGATCGACAACTGGCTGAGCGACAACGGCACGCTGAAGTCTTCCGGTGGCGGCGCGGGCGTGGTCATCGCCTCCGAGGTTCCCGGTGAGACGGTGGCGTACACCACCGTGACCGGTAACCACATCTGGGGTAACGGTCTGGCGGGCGTGACCGTCCACGTTCACGAGCCCAACCAGGACTTCAACGGCACCAAGATCACCGGCAACTGGATCGGCCAGAACAACACTCTTGGTGACCCGATCGGGCTGTCCGCCTCGACCGCCAGCAACGCCAAGAACTATGCCGTGCCAGACACTCGCACCACCGGCATCCTGGCAGCCACCGCCAGCTCGGTCACCGGCACGGTGATCGCGGGCAACCACATCTACAACGACCACTTCGGGATCTTCCTGGAGGCCCTGAGCACCGTCAAGACGGCGAATGTGAGCGGCCTCGGCACCAACAGCTTCCATAGCGTGTACAAGGCGCTGAAGGAAGTCACGGCGCCTGTGTCCTGACCCGAGCGGCCGAGGGGCCCGCTGTCCTCCCGTCATCGCCGGGAGGATGGCGGGCCCCTTGCATCTGCCGGCACCTGCGAAAACGGCCTGCTAGCTGGTTAGATCCGCGATCGAAACCCTTTGACAAACGTAAGTGCAAGGTCCTACGGTCGACGGGTGCCAACGACTCCCGGAGGAAGCCGTCCCGGTAGATGGAGACCGTGAACGCCGTCGTCGTGGAGGACCTGCGGAAGAGCTACGGCAGCAACCACGCCGTGGCGGGAGTGAGCTTTACCGTCAGGTACGGGGAGATCTTCTCCCTGCTCGGGCCGAACGGCGCGGGCAAGACGACGGTGCTGGAGATCCTCGAGGGTTACCGGCAGGCGGACCAGGGCAAGGTCATGGTGGCCGGCCTCGATCCGGG
>PMST01000686.1 GCA_003168295.1 Actinomycetota bacterium | reverse complement strand
CGCCTGGTCGAGCTCGATTCCCGCAACGCCGACGTGGCCCGCAGGGCGGCGCAGGCTGCGGGCCTGCCTCAGGTCGAGGTGGTAACCGGGGACGCGGCGCTGACCGACCAGTACGCCGGGATGGTGCCGGCCTACCTGGTGCTGGCCTGCGGGATGTTCGGCAACATGACGGACGACAACGTGCAGCGCATGGTGGGTTACTGCGCTCAGCTGTGCGCCCACGGCGGCACGGTGGTGTGGACCCGCGGCCGCTGGACCCCGGACCTGGTGCCGCAGATCTGCGACTGGTTCGCCGCCCGCGGCTTCGAGCCGCTCTGGGTGTTCGACCCGGCCGCGGGCTGGGGCGCCGCCGCGCACCGCTTCACCGGCACCCCGGCCCCGCTGGAGCCAGGCACCCGGATGTTCACGTTCGCTGCCCACCGCCCCCACCCCGACCCTCCCCGTCCCCACCCATAAAAAGGATCCGAGCTTGGCGGCAGCATGGCGGTGGATCCGGTGCACTGGGGCGCACCCGGTTTACCGCGGAGTCCGACTCCGTCGCACCAGGCGAGTGCTGGCGAGGCCACTAGGGTATCGGTAATCCCTCCCGGCGCAGGCGACTCGCTCCTTCGTGCCCGGTACCCGTTTACCGGGGAGGATTTTGGGCTCAAGGGAGTGTTTTTGGGGTCTATAGCGGACTGGACCAAATCCTCTCACCGTCCAGCCAGCTCGGCACGTCGGCTGGTGATCGAAGCGACCTTCACGCTCTGACGGACCGCGCGTACGTACGGCTACGGTCGTATCCGCTTCAGCTCGCTGTTGATGTAATCGATTGTCTCGCTGGCCTGCGCGCCCAGGCCGGGCGCGGGCCAGCCGAACAGCAGCGCGATCCGCTCGACGGGGCCCATCATTGACTTCAGCGCGCCGGCGACAGCCGCGACCAGCGCCTTCGGCGCAACGACCGGGCCGTAGGTTTACCTCACGACCGGGCGCGGTCGCCCCGGGCCGGGTGCGGCCCGGTCCGCGGGTCCCTGCTCAGGGCCAGGCTGATGCCCGGGAACACCCGGCTGACCGGATCAAATTGTCAGTGTTTCATTTCGAAGAAATCATCCTGACGGATGATGCGGCGAAACGTCTTCTGGGTGGATGATGAACGCGGTCATTGCACGGTAATCAGTGTGGGCAGCTCTGGATCGGTCGATCGGAAGGGCGTGCATAATGATCCAACAGTTGTGGGGCCCGGTGTTCGACCTGGTGGGGAACGGCGGCTATCACGCCTTCACCTTCAGCTGGTTCTTCCTTAAGGTCGCCAATGTCATCGAGATGATCCTGGTAGTGGTGATCTTCGTAGCCGGGATGTTCATTAACCTTCCTGGCGGGAAGACGGAGACGCGGGAGGACCGGCGATGACCGGGCGGGCCCGCTGCTTCCGGGACGCCGCCGGGCGAGGTGCCCGGTGAGTACCCAGGGCGCGGCTCCGGTGCCGCGGGAACCGGAGCCGGTCACCAACGCCACCGGGGCCGGGCAGTTCTCGCTGGCGCGGCCCAGCCCGTGGCTGCGCGGCTACTTGCTCCGAAACTACCCGTTGCGCAAGCTGCTCCCTGACCGCGAGCCGGCGTACGTCTCCTCGGTGCTCTACACCATGGGCGTGCTGACGCTCGCGGCGCTCATCTGCGCGGTCATCAGCGGTGCGATCATCGCGCTCGGCGGGGTCTCGTTCTGGCACACGAACTCCTTCGGCGCCTTTATGAACAGCATTCATTTCTGGAGTGTGCAGGCCATGTTCCTGTTCATGGCCGTGCATTTCATCACCAACTTTTTCACCATGGGCTGGCGTGCCGGGCGTGGCTGGACCTGGGTCACCGGAGTGCTCGCGTTCATCGTGTCCATCCTGACGGCATTTACCGGCTTCCTGATGATGACCAACTGGGACAGCCAGTGGATCGGCCAGCAGGCCAAGGACGCGTTCAACGCGCTCGGCATCGGCGCGATCTGGAACGTGATGGACGCGGGTGAGCAGATCACCCTGCATGTGGTGTTCACGACGGCCTTGCTGCTGTTCATCGTGTCCGTTCACGTCGGCTTGATCCGGCGCCGGGGCGTGGCCCCGCCGCCCGGCGCGGAGGCGCTTGAGGTCCCCGAGGGCGAGCCGGGCTATCCGGCCAGCGCGAGCTGAGGAGGCGGAGATGGCAACGCGCGCCAAGCGGCACCCGCTGCGCACCTGGCAGGGTCCCGAGCGCCGGTACGACCTGATTGCCGAGGGCACGATCGCGGTCATCCTCGTCGCCGTGCTGTGCATCCTGGCCGCGAGCCTGTGGGGCTCCCCGGATGGTGGCCTCACCTACCCGGGCGGGCCCAAGTCCCCGGCCGGGCAGGCGTTCAGCGCTAAGTACTGGGATGTGAGCGACCCGTCGGACCTGGCCCAGACGGCGGTGCAGGAGCTGGCCGCCGGGACCACGACCGGCGGGTACGGCCCGCCGTTCAACCAGACCAGCGGGGCGTCGCAGGAGTTCATCGGGATCAAGCCGGCCGAGATCGCCAAGGCGATCTTCGGCCTGACCCTCCCGATCAACACCGCGAACGATTTCGTCCTGGCTCCGGTCTCCCAGCTCGCCGCGCCCTCCAGCCCGGTCGTCGCGGCGGCGGTCAGCCGGTACAAGGCGGCCGGCGGCGACCTTTCGCCCGGCGCGGCGGCCGGCCAGGTCGCCTCGTCCCAGCAGACGACCTGGCTGAACAACTATGCGAAGGCGCTGGCCGCCTCCAGCGCGAAGTTCACGCCCACCTCGATCACCGTGCCGGCGGGCAACTACGGGCCGGTCCCGGTGATCATCACGGCCGAACTCGCCATCGCGAGCAACGGGAGCCTGGACGGCTATTTCCAGGGCAGCCAGCAGCAGCTGAGCACGAACACCACCATGGCGACGATGTTCTTCAGCGACGGCACGCTATGGGAGACCATCGCGGAGGCTCAGGGCGTGGGCGGCGACCAATGGGGCGTCATGAACGAGCTCTGGAACTTCCCCGGCCAGGTCTGGCTGTGGCTGTACTCCGGGATGTACCAGATCCCCGCGCTGAACCCGTCGACCAACACAAACCTGGACCTGGACGTCGGCCTGCTCATGATCCTGTTCGGGTTCCTGCTGCCCATGTTCGCGCCATGGATCCCGATCATCAACCGCATCCCCCGGTGGATCCCCCTGTACAAGATCATCTACCGCCAGTACTACGCGAGCACGGCGGGCGGACCGCCGCCCGCCGAGGTCTCAAGCGAGCCAGCCCCGCCACCAGCGGCGCCGCCAGACGGATCGTCGGCGCCCGGATGACGTTGACAACTCCCTCGCGGGCCTAAACCGGCCCGGCAGCGCCCAAAGCGGCCGCGCGGCTCCGGCGATGCTGACGGCGTGCGCGACCGCGGCCATCGCTGGCAGCGCATCTGCTCCCGGCCGTGCCCCGACCGCGAGCCAGCCCGTGCCGCACCACGGGCAGGCCAGCCGCCAGGTCGGCGGATGCGGCGGCGGCATCGGTACACAGCAGCACGGCAGCAGGCCCTCCAGGTCATGCATCCACCCTGGCCGGGGCAAGACCGGGTTCGCCGAGCTCAAGACCTGCCTGCGCGGCCCCGGCCGCCTCCTGCGCGGCCGCACCCCGGACCTGGCCCGCCAGGAACTATGGGCCTACCTGGCCATCTACCAGGCGCTGCGCACCTTGATCACCCGCGCCGCCGCCCGCGACGGCACTGACCCAGCCCGGATCTCCTTCACCGCCGCCCTGCACGCCGCCCAGCGCACCATGACCGCCGGCCACGCCAGCCAGGCCGCCGCCCTGGACGCCACCGAAACCGAGATCTGCTCCTGCCTGGTCCCCCGCCGCGAAGGCCGCATCAGCCCCCGCCGTCAAGGCGTCAACCCGCGCCGCCTACACAGCCCGCAAAAGCCACCCCGGCCCCATATCACAACGCAGCACCTACACCACCACCATCACCACCCCCGGCACGCCCGCACAAACCACCACTGACCAGCCCGGACAACCCACACACCACCCAGACAAACCACCTTAAATTCCTGGCATTGGGCTCCTGTCGGCACGATGTGCCATCATGCCGGCAAAATCCGGCAGCAGCGGTCCCCGGACGCGCCCGTTTTATAGATATTAACTTCAATTTGACGGTTTCTGGATTGTGTCCGACCCGGACCGGCGAGGGTGGCTGACCGAACCTGCGCCGAAAGGCGGCCGGGCGTAGAAATATCCCAGCCTCTCTGGCTGGGCCCGGCGCCACGGCAACCCAGGTGGGGAACGGACTTTCGCATGACCGGGGACTTGGAACAGGCTTCCGTGCTCCCCCCGGGCCTGTGACCTGGCTTGACTTGAACGAACCTCAGTTCGATACTTGGTCAAATGGGGAGCTCGCCTGCGGAAATCAGGCGGATACCGATCAGTCAGCCTGCGGCATCTGCGGTCTTTAGAGCACCCGCTTCCGGCCCGCCTGCGGTATCCGGGACCGGGATGCTGCCAGCGCTGCCGGCCCTGCGCGATCTGCTCCCGAGGGGCGGTCTGGCCCGCGGGTCGGTGCTGGCGGTCCCGGAGTTCGGTCTGCTCTGCCTGGCCCTGGCTGCGGGCGCCTCAGCGGCCGGAGCCTGGTGCGGGATCGCCGGGGTACCCGAGGCCGGCCTGGCGGCCGCGGTGGGCACGGGTCTGGACGCCGAGCGGACCCTGCTCGTGCCGGATCCGGGTTCCGCCTGGCCGCAGGTGGTGGCGTCACTGCTCGACGGGTGCGAGCTCGTCCTGCTGCGACCGCCCGCGACGGTGCCGGTTCAGGTTCGGCGCCGTCTTGAGGCCGTGCTCCGGCGGGCCGGCGGCGTGCTGCTCGTGGCCGGGGACTGGCCCGGGGCCCAGGTGCGCCTCCGGGTTATCACCCAGCGGTGGACCGGCCTGGGTGACGGGCACGGACGGGTGCGGGCATGCTGCGCGGAGGTGACAGCGGACGGGCGTGGGGAGGCGGCCCTGACGCGCACGCGCTGGCTCTGGCTGCCGGCCGAGGACGGCGGCGTCACCCTGGCCGACCCGGTGGATATCCCGATGCCGGGTACCCCGGTGACCCGCACGTCGCCCAGGCTGCGCGCGGCCAGCGCGGGATGAGGCCGAACGCGGACTCGGCGCCGCAGCGGATCATGGTCGTGCGCTGCCCGTCGCTCTGCGATCCGGATACGAGCCCCGCGGGGCCGCAGGCGGCGCGGTTGTTCGACCGGGTGATCGGGGCGGTGACCGGCTTCTGCCCGAACGTCGAGGCGGCCGAGCCAGGGGTGTGCGCGTTCGGCGTCCGCGGGCCGGCCCGGTACTTCGGCGGCGAGGCGATGCTGGCCACCAAGATCATCGCCGCCGTGGCCGAACTCGGCGTCGAATCGCGCATCGGCATCGCCGACGGCATGTTCGCCGCCCTGCTCGCCGCGCGCCGGGCTGAGCCCGCAGCCCCCGTAGCTCCCGACGGGCCCGCTATCCCCGCCCGGCCCGCAGCCCCCGGTGCCGGCAGCGAGCCGGTCCTGGTGATACCGCCGGGCGGGACGGCGGGATTCCTGGCGGCGCAGCCGGTGAGCGTCCTGGCCGATCAGGACCTGGCCGGATTGCTGAAGCGGCTCGGCCTGCTCACCCTCGGCGATCTCGCGGCGTTGCCGGCCAGCGATGTGGCCAGCAGGTTCGGTGACGCGGGAGAAGCCGTGCACCGGCTGGCCCGCGGCCTGGACCTGCGCCCGCTCGCGGCCCGCCCGCCCGCTCACGACCTGTCCGTGGCCCGGGAATTCGACCCGCCGGAACCGCTGGCCGAGCCGGTGGTGTTCGCGGCCAAGACGCTCGCGGAGCAACTGCACGCCGGCCTCGCCGCCCGCGGGCTGGCCTGTGTCCGCGTGCAGGTGCGGGCCACCTGGGCGGACGGAGAGGAAAGCAGCAGGTTGTGGCGGCACGACGGGCTGCTGACGGCGGCCGGAGTCGCGGACCGGGTCCGCTGGCAGCTGGACGGCTGGCGGGCCGCCCCACCAGACGGCCAGTACGCCCAGGGTGGCATCGGGATGCTCCGGCTGGTGCCCGATCAGGTGGTCCGTGCCACCGGGCACCAGCTCGCGCTCTGGGGTGAGGCCGTGGTCAGCGACCGGGTCGCGCGGGCCGCCATGCGGGTGCAGGCCATGCTCGGGCACGAGGCGGTCCTGCGGCCGGTCACGGGGGGCGGCAGAAACGTCTCCGAGCAGGTGGGCCACGTTCCGTTCGGAGAAAAGAGGGAGCCCCGTCTGGCTGTGGGTCCGCCGTGGCCCGGGCGGATCGCGGGTACGGCGCCCGGTGTTGTTTACCCGGTGGCCCGCGAGGCGGAAGTGACCGATGACGCCGGGCGTCTGGTCACCGTCACCGGACGGTGCGTGCTGTCGGCTGCGCCCGCCCGGCTGGTGATCGAGCGCGAGCCGCCGCGCCGGATCACCGCCTGGGCCGGACCCTGGCCGCTGTCCGAACGCTGGTGGGACGCGGTCGCGGCCCGTAGGCGCGCCCGGTTCCAGCTGGCCACCGACGACGGGCGGGCCTGGCTCGCGGTGGTGCGGGACAGCCGCTGGCTGATCGAAGCAGGCTACTGGTGAGGCCCGGTCGTGGGCTGGGATAACCCGCCGGTTCCCTGGCGCGAACTACAGCGGCGGATGTCCTGGCGGACCAGGAACGCCCCCGCGGAGGACCAGCACACCGGGGACCGCCCGCCCGTCACCCGGCGGGCCGCGACCCCGCGGGTGGGCCCGCGGCCCGTGCGGAGTAACCCAAGCACCCCGTGGGCCGAACTGCACTGCCATTCCGCCTACAGCTTCCTCGACGGGGTAGCCACCCCGGAGGAACTCGTCGCCGAGGCCGCCCGGCTCGGGCTTGAGGTGCTCGCCCTCACCGATCACGACGGGATGTACGGGGTCCCGCAGTTCGCGCAGGCCGCCGCGAGGCAGCGTGAGACGGGCGTGGCCCTGGGCACAGTGTTCGGCGCCGAGCTCAGCCTTGGCCTACAGTCCGGCCAGACCGGCGTGCCCGACCCGGAAGGGCAGCACCTGCTGGTCCTGGCCCGCGATCCGGAAGGCTACGCCCGGCTGTGCGCGGTCATCAGCGCCGCCCAGCTGGCGGGCGGGGAAAAGGGGCGCCCGGTCTACGACACCGGCGCGCTGGCCGGCGCGCACGACGGTCACTGGGTGGTGCTGACCGGATGCCGCAAGGGGCCGGTGCCCGCCGCGCTCGCCACCGGGGGCCCGGACGCGGCCTGGCGGGAGCTGACCGCTCTGACCGAGATGTTCGGCCATGAGAACGTGATGGTCGAGCTGAACTGCCACCACGACCCCGGTGACGACGAGCGCAATGACGTGCTGGCCCGGCTGGCGGCCCTGGCCGACGTCGGCGTCGTGGCCACCGGCAACGTGCATTTCGCGGTGCCCGCGCAGGCGCGGCTCAGCCAGGCGCTGGCCGCGATCCGGGCCCGGCGCAGCCTGGACGGCATCGACGGCTGGCTGCCCGCGGCGGGCACGGCCTACCTGCGGTCCGGCGCGGAGATGGCCGCGCTGCTGCGGCGCTACCCGGGGACACTGGAGCGGACCGTGGCGCTGGGACGCCAGTGCGCGTTCGACTTCAGCGTGATCGCGCCGAAGCTGCCGGACTTTCCCGTCCCGGCCGGGTACGCCACTGAGGCCGCCTGGCTGCGCGAACTGGTGACGCGCAAAGCGCCGGCCCGGTACGGCCCGCCGGACGCCGAGCGGATACCCGGCGCGCATGCGCAGATCGCCAGGGAACTCGACGTGATCGAGCGGCTGGGCTTCCCCGGCTACTTCCTGATCGTGCACGACATCGTGGAGTTCTGCGAGCGGGCGAACATCTTGTGCCAGGGCCGGGGCTCGGCGGCCAACTCGGCGGTGTGCTTCGCGATCGGCATCACCAGCGTCGATCCGGTCTCGCACCACCTGCTGTTCGAGCGGTTCCTGTCCGAGGGCCGGGACGGACCGCCGGACATCGACCTGGACATCGAGCACCGCCGGC
>PMST01000691.1:2318-2828 GCA_003168295.1 Actinomycetota bacterium | reverse complement strand
AGGGCCAGACCATCCTGCTGACCACGCACTACATGGAAGAAGCCGACCGGCTCTGCCAGCGGGTCGCGATCATGGACCACGGCAAGATCCTGGCGCTTGACACCCCCGCCGCGCTCAAGCAGAGTACCGGCGCCGACACCATCGTCACCGTGCGCACCACCGGCAACATCCAGAAACTCGCCGAGCTGCTGGCACAAGAGGTGGAAGGCGTCACACGAACCCGGATCGCGGATGACAAGCTCGAACTGCACATGCAGGGCGGCGACCGGCTGGTTCCGCGTATCGTGCTGGCCGCGGAAGGCGGCGGCTTCGAGCTCGTCGACGTGTCGATCGCCGAGCCCAGCCTGGAGACCGTGTTCATCAGCCTGACCGGGAAGGACCTACGCGACTAATGGCCACCACGGCCCAGACCCCGGCCTCAGCTCCGACCCCGCCTAACGCCGGCCCGAGCGCCGGCGCCCGCCGGATCGGCGGCGGCCCCACCCGCTCCGTCGCCGCCGCCAGCTGGAC
>PMST01000691.1:0-2281 GCA_003168295.1 Actinomycetota bacterium | reverse complement strand
GAATCCGCCTTCGCCACCGTCCTGGTGCCTGGCGTGGTCGGGATCTCGGTCATGTTCCAGGGCGTGCAGTCGATCGCGCTGGCCATGGCGCAGGAGTTCGGCTTCACCCGGGAGATCGAGGACCGGGTGCAGGCGCCCTGCCCGATCGCTCTGGTGGCGGTCGCGAAGGTGCTCTCCGGCGCGGCCCAGGGCGTGCTCTCCGCCGTCATCGTGCTGCCGATCGCCTCGGTGGTGCACGCGCCCGGGGTGCAGGCCCACCTGGCCCTGCACTGGTGGCTGATCGTCACGTTCGTGCCGCTGGCCTGCATCGCGATGGCCGGCCTCGGCCTGGTCCTCGGGACCAGCTTCGAGCCGCGGAACATCGGCCTGATGTTCGGCTTCATCATCTTGCCGATCACGTTCCTGGGGGGCACCTACTACCCCTGGACCAAGCTCGCTCCGGTCACCATCGGCGGCTGGCACTGGCTGCAGACGCTGGTGCTGATCAACCCGCTGCTCTACGTGAACGAGGGCATGCGGGCCGTCTTCACCAATTCCCCGCACCTGCAGCTGTACGTCGTCTACCCGGTGGTGGCCGGCTTCGGCGCGGTATTCCTGGCCATCGGCCTGCGCAACTTCCGCCGCCGCGTCCTCTCCTAGTCGTGACCGCTGCCGGGCCGGATCAGCCTGCGCGCCTCGACCCAGCCGTACCGCATTCGGCCGGCCAGCTGCACGCGCAGCGTGACGGGCACACCAGGCCCGGCCGACGGACTGATGTCCACATCGCCGTAGCGCACCGCCAGAGCGTCGGCTGTCACGACTATGCCCGTCCTGGCCACCAGGATCAAGGAGCCGCCCCGCATGTTCACGTCGACGCGGAGGGTGTCGTGCCCGATCACTGCGCCGGTGAAGTCAAGCATCACGTCGCACCACGACGACCGCAGTTCCAGCCGCCGCGGGACCACCCAGCGGCCGACCCGCCGGACCGAACCGCCACGCTGGCCGATCCGGATCACGTCCTTGGGCCGGTCGGCCAGGTCGGCGGTCAGCACGGCCAGTTCGCCGAACGTCCGGGCCGAATAGGCGGCCGGCGCGCGCTGACCCAACTCCTCGGGAGTTAGCCTGCCGTCCGCCGCCGCGGTCCGCAGCAGGTCCACGACGCGGTCCCGGTCCGCGTCAGAGGCTCTCATCCTGGCCGGCGGAACGTCTGCCGGCACATCCCCTCCCCGTCCGCTCACGACCGCACCCGGCGAGCCCACGCTATAGCGCGGGCCGCCCCGGTCCATGCCCGGGTCGAGCCTCAATCGGATCAGGCGTCGGCGGACGCAGCCAGGCTGGCCCGGACCTCGTCCATGTCGAGCTCCTTGGCCTTGGTGACCAGTTCCTCGAGCGCCGTCTCCGGCAGCGCGCCGGGCTGGGAGAACAGCACGACGTTGTCCCGGATGATCATCAGCGTCGGGATGGACGCGATCTTGAAGGTGGCCGCGACCTCCGGCTGAGCCTCGGTGTCGACCTTGCCGAACACCGCGTCACCGTGCCGCTCGGATACCTTCTCGTAAACCGGCCCGAACATCCGGCACGGCCCGCACCATTCCGCCCAGAAGTCGACCAGGACCAGGCCGCCGCCGCTCACCGTCGAGTTGAAGTTGTCGGCCGTCAGCTCGACTGTCGCCATCGTCTGCCTCCTGTAGTCCGCTACCTATAGGCATGGACAACCAGCTCGCCGTAAACATTCCTAAAAGCCTTTTTCCCGCCGAACGATCCGGCCGCGTGCCCCCGGTCACGTCGTTAGCTTCCGCCGCGCACCGCCCCACTACAGTGGACGGAGATCTTGCCGCTGTTCAGCGGGCGCGGCCCGAGGCAAAGAAACGATGATGTGCCCTATGCCTGCAGATGATGTGACATCCGCCGTTATTCCGGGGGCCCGGCCCTCCCATCACTCCGGGCCGGGCTATGTGGCGAACCCCAAAGCGCCCGACTTCGAACTGGACGCGCCGCTGAGAGGCGCCGCGGCCCGGTGGCTCAACCTTGTTCCCGCCGGAGGTCGCCATGACGCCAGGGAACCGGCGCAGGATGCTCTGGCGACGCTGCGGGAATACACGCGCAGCTGCCCCGATCATCCGCTTGGGGCCCTGTGGGTGGCTCACCGCCACCTGAGGGATCCGGTGCCGGCGGTCCGGATCGCGTCGCTCGTGCTCGCCTCGGAGGCGCTGTGGTGGCTTGGGCATTTTGAGGATGCCCGCCGGGCCGCCCAGGCGGCGGCCGACGCCGATCCGGCGTCGGCCCAGGCGCTGTGGCGCCT
>PMST01000700.1:4195-21428 GCA_003168295.1 Actinomycetota bacterium | reverse complement strand
GTTGCTCGACCCGATGACGAACGTCTCGAAGGTGTACTTGGAGTTCAGCCGGGTGCCACCGAGCCGGGGGCCGGTCGAGCCCGGATTGGCCGCCGGCATCGCGCCGTGGCGGCCCAGGTCCTGGTGCTCGCCGGCGGTGATCTCGACGGCGAGCGGGTGGCCCAGCCGCGGGCCGTGATCGGTGTCGGCGTCCGGCGGCTCGGCAAGTCCAGGCCCGCGCGGTGCGGACGGCTCGGGCGCGAGCTCGGCGTCAGCGGACATCGAGGCCTGCGGCGCCGGGTCCACCGTGACGGCGAGCTGGATGTCGCGGCCGAGCTCCTGGGANNAGCTGCTCCTTGACGAACTCGTTCGGGGTGGCGATGAGGGCGGTGTTCTCCACCAGCCCGAGCGGGCGGGTGAGCTTCAGCCACGCTCGCTGGTGCGGCTGGATCTGGAGGTCCGCCAGTCCGTCGAGGGATCGTGCCCAGACATCTGCCAGGTCGGAATTCGCCACCTGCGTGCTCCCCTCGAGTCCCCGCTGCCGCGAGCCGGGGGCTCACGATCCACAGATCTATCCACACGTTGTGCACGTGGCTTCCCCGCAGCACAGCGTGCGGTGCCGGCTTGGGGAGGATAGCTTTCCACAGCCTAAGACGCGGCAGCGCGACACGCCTGGCAAACGGCGGTGTTCCGGATGGTAGCCTGTGGGGAATCCGAGAGCCGCACGCCGTCTTGCGTGCGCGTGGTCAAGATCCCTTTTACCTGGAGTTCCAGTGAGTAAGCGCACGTTCCAGCCGAATAATCGGCGCCGCGCGAAGACGCATGGCTTCCGGCTGCGCATGCGCACCCGGGCCGGCCGGGCGGTCCTGGCGGCCCGCAGGCGCAAGGGCCGCGACCGGCTGAGTGCCTGATCCTGCCGTCCCAGTCCCGGATGCGGCACGGCGCCGAGTTCGCGCTGACCGTGCGCACCGGGGCCCGGGCGGGCCGGCCGTCTGTCGTGGGCCACTTGCTGGTGCGGGCCGACGGACTCCATGAGGCCGAGCCAGCCAGGGTAGGATTCGTGGTCAGCCGGGCGGTCGGACCGGCGGTGACCAGGAACCGGGTGAAGCGGCGCCTTCGTGAGCTGATGCGCGGGTACCTTCACTGCCTTCCTGGCGGTAGCCTTCTTGTGGTGCGTGCTAACGCTGCGGCCGCGCACGCAAGCCAGCCGGATCTCGCCGCGGATCTGGATTCGGTGATTAGCAGGTTGCTGCGGCGGCAGGTTGGGACGCGTGTCGGTAATGCCAGATAGAGGTGCTGCTAACGGTCCGGTCCGCACCGCAACGGTGCCGGCCCGGGTGCTGATGCTACCTATTGCGGGCTACCGGCGGTTCGTGAGCCCGCTGCTTGGGCCGCGCTGCCGGTTCGCGCCCTCGTGCAGTGAGTACGCGTACACCGCGCTCTCCGAGCACGGCGCGGCCCGCGGGCTCTGGCTCGCGGTGGCGCGCATCGCCCGGTGCCATCCGTTTCATCCCGGCGGTTACGACCCGGTGCCGACCAGGAATCCCGCCAAGGTCGCGAGGAGCTAGCTGGTGAGTGCGCTTGACCCGCTGAACGGCGTGGTGGCATGGGTCATCATGCATATCCACACCTTGCTTGGCAACCTCTTCGGTCCGAACACCGGGCTGGCGTGGGGCCTGTCCATCGTGATCCTGGTCGTCCTCATCCGGATATGCCTCATCCCGCTGTTCGTCAAGCAGGTGCACGCTCAGCGGAAGATGGCCCAGCACGCGCCCCACCTGCAGGAACTGAAGAAGAAGTACAAGGGCGACAAGCAGAAGCTCAACGAAGAGACGATGAAGTTCTACAAGGAGAACGGCGTCAACCCGCTGGCGGGCTGCCTGCCGATGATCCCGCAGATGATCGTCTTCTACGCGCTGTTCAGCGTGCTGCGTGCCATCGCCGACTGGAAGACCGGGACCCCGCTGAAATACGGGCTGACCACAGCGGTGGTCAAGAGCGCCCAGCAGGCGACGATCCTCGGTGTCCATCTCGGCGACAGCCTGCTGTTCTCGCACAAGCACGTGCCTTTGCACGTGGGGATCGTCATCTTCCTGACGGTGGCGGTAAGCGCCACGACGACCTTCATGACCGTCCGGCAGAGCTCCAAGCGCGGTCTCATGCAGACCAACGTGGACCCGGACAACCCGATGGCCCAGTCGCAGAAGTACATGATGTACATCGTCCCGTTCTTCTCGCTGACCGGTCTTTACTGGCAGTACGGCCTGGTTATGTACTGGGTGACGACGAACGTGTGGACGCTGGGCCAGCAGTACTTCATGTTCCGGAACTGGGCGATCGTGCCTACCGGCAAGGCGGCGATAGCGGCGGCCGCCGCGACCACGGGCATTACGGGCCGGACCACGCAGAGTTCACTGCGGTCAGGCTCGGGATCCGCCAAGCCGGTGGCCGACGGCAAGCGGTCCGGCTCGGGCGGGGCGAAAACCTCGGCCAGCGGCGCTCGGCCCACGTCGGCGCGGACCCCGCAACCCCCGGCCTCGGGTAATGGATCCACCGGTGGAAGTAATGGGTCCGCCCGTGCGGCTAGCGGATCTGGTGGGACGGCCAACGGATCCGGCGGGGCCCGGACGGGAGCTGCCCGCCGCCCGGCTACGGTCACGACGACACCCGTTCAGCCGCCCGCTCAGCCACCCGTTCTGGCCGCCGGCGAGAAGCGCGGGCTGCTCCGGCTGGGCCGACAGAAACAGGAGCCTGTACCCGAGCCGGAGGTGCCCACCGTTAGGGTGGTGCGACAGCAGCCGGTCCGCCAGGCCAAGGGCAAGAGATCGGGCAACAAGCGGTGACGGCAGCGCAGAGCACAGTGGGAGGTCCGGTCTTGAGCCAGCAGGACGTCGAGGTTGACGACGTGACCGACGGGCTCGAGGACGCCGAAGAGCCCGGCCAAGCGGAGGATCTCGAGGACGCCGGCGCCCGGCTGAGCGACCTCGAGCTCGAGGGTGACATCGCCGCAGACTACGTAGAAGGCCTGCTGGACATCGCGGACCTGGACGGCGACATCGACATGGATGTCGAAGGCGAACGCGCGATCGTTTCTGTGGTCGGCGCGACCCTGGACGAGCTGGTCGGCGATGACGGCGCGGTTCTTGAGGCGCTGCAGGAGCTGACCCGGCTCGCCGTGCACCGGCAGACCGGTGCCCGCGCCAGGCTTATGCTCGACATCGGCGGTTATCGCGCGCGACGGCGCTCGGAACTGGCCGACTATGGTCGAACGGTAGCCGAGGAGGTCGCGCGCACCGGGGAACCGAAAACCCTGGCCGCGATGTCGCCGTTCGAGCGCAAGGTCGTGCATGATGCGGTCGCAGCGGCGGGTCAGCGCAGCGAGTCGGAGGGCGAAGAGCCCAACAGGCGTGTGGTGGTCTACCCGGCGCAGTGACCCTTCCCCCGGAGGGCGCCGTGATCCNNTGATCCTCCCCCCGGAGGGCGCGGCCGAAGTGTTCGGGTCCGCGCTGGAGGGTGCCCAGGCGTTCGCGGGCATGCTGGCGACCCGCGGGGTGGAGCACGGGCTGATCGGGCCGCATGAGGTGCCACGACTGTGGGACAGGCACCTGCTGAACTGCGCGGTGGTCGCCGAGCTCATCGAACCAAAGCCGGCCACGCTGGTGGATATCGGCTCTGGCGCCGGATTGCCCGGCGTTGTGCTGGCGATGCTGCGCCCGGAGCTGAGCGTCATCCTGCTAGAGCCGATGGAGCGACGCTGCCGGTTCCTGACCGACTGCGTGGCCGAGCTTGGCCTCACCAACGCCAGCGTGCTGCGAGCCCGGGCGCAGGACGCCGTGCTGCGAGCGGATATCGCCACCGCCCGCGCCGTGGCTCCGCTGGACCGGCTCGCCGAACTTGCGGTTGGCCTGGTGCGGCCGGGAGGAATGGTGCTCGCGATCAAGGGGCAAACGGCCACCGATGAGCTGAAGAAGGCGAGACCGGTGCTGAAGCGACTCGGTGTCCGCGGTGCCGAGGTTGTCCGGGCCGGGCAAGGTAAGGTCGTTCCTGCGACTACCGTCGTGCGGTTCTTCGCTAGGTGAGGCAGGCATGGTGGGGCTCAGCTATGACAGGCAGGGCGCAGAAATCTCCGGTACGGCACGGTCGAGCGTGGGGGGTCTGGGCTGGCCGGGAGGATCGCTGGTGGACCGGCCGGATGACATCACGCAGGTCGGCGAGGTGACCAGGGTCGGAGGTCTGGGCTGGCCGGATGGTTCGAGCCAAGAATCGAGAGGCGTTCAGGTGGACGAGGGCAGGTCGGCAACCGGCGGCATCGAGATTCCCGAGGCCCGTGTGGCCCATGGGGACGAAGCCCTCCGGGGCCACAGTCCGGACCCGGTGCTGACAGGTGAAGGCAGGCCGGTCGTCATTCCGGAGATTCCACCGGACCTGAGGGACACCCCGATAGCGCGGGCGGCGGGCATCGCGCTCGGCGCGCGAGGCAAAGGCGACCGCCAGCCGTGGCCACGGCCGCCGCGCTGCCGGATCATGACGATCGCGAACCAGAAAGGCGGCGTCGGCAAGACGACCACGGCGGTGAACCTGGCCGCCAGCTTGGCCCAGCACGGCTCGCGCGTCCTGGTGGTGGACCTGGATCCGCAGGGGAACGCGTCGACGGCGCTGGATGTGCCGCACCATTCAGGCGTTCCCTCCGTCTACGACGTGCTGATCGACGAACGTCCGCTGGCCGAGGTGGTCGGGCCGGCCGGGGACATGCCCGGCCTGTACTGCGCGCCCGCCACGATCGACCTCGCCGGGGCGGAGATCGAACTGGTCCCGGTGGTAGCGAGGGAGCTGCGGCTAGCTCGCGCGCTGCGCGCGTACGACACGTCGAACCTGGACTACATCCTCGTCGACTGTCCTCCTTCGCTGGGACTGCTGACGCTGAACGCGCTGGTCGCCGCCGAGGAGGTCCTGCTCCCGATCCAGTGCGAGTATTACGCGCTCGAAGGCGTCCAGCAGCTGCTGAACACGGCGGAGCTGGTCCGGGTCAACTTCAATCCGGGACTGCATGTCTCCACCGTGCTGTTGACCATGTACGACGGCCGTACCCGCCTCGCCTCGGATGTGGCCGACGACGTGCGCGCGCATTTCGGCACTTCGGTCCTGAGCACCATCATCCCGAGAAGCGTCCGGGTGTCGGAGGCGCCTAGCCGGGGGCAGTCGGTGATCAGCTACGACCCCGCGTCGAGTGGCGCCATCGCCTATACGGAAGCGGCACGCGAACTGGCCATGCAGTCGGCGGCTGCACGGTGATGCGGTAATCGGGACGCGGTGAATCGGGACGCGGTGAATCGGGAGGGGCAGTGGCTCAGCAAAGACGAGGCCTAGGACGGGGACTCGGTGCGCTTATCCCGGAATCTTCGCGGCTCGCTGACGACGCCGCGGCCCGTGCTGCGGACCCGGCCAGCGCCGCTGAGGCTCCGCCTGCTTCCCCGGGTGACCCCGTCCAGGTCTTGGGGGCTCACTACAAGGAGATCGCGGTCTCCGCGGTCGCGCCGAACCCCCGGCAGCCGAGGCGGACCTTCGACGAGGAGGCACTCGACGAGCTCGCGGAGTCCATCCGGCAGGTCGGCCTCCTGCAGCCGGTGGTGGTTCGCGCCGCTGGACCAGGCCGGTACGAGCTCATCATGGGCGAACGGAGATGGCGGGCCGCCCAGCGGGCCGGGCTGACCGAGATCGGCGCCATCGTCAAGCAAACCCAAGATGACGACCTGCTCAGAGACGCCCTGATCGAGAACCTGCACCGCCAGCAACTCGACCCGCTGGAGGAGGCCGCGGCCTACCAGCAGCTCCTCGACGATTTCGGCGCGACCCACGAGGAACTCGCGCGCAAGATAGGCCGATCTCGCCCGCACATCAGCAATACCCTGCGCCTGCTGAACCTGCCGCCGGCCGTCCAGAAACGCGTCGCGGCGGGTGTGCTCAGCGCGGGCCACGCCCGGGCCTTGCTCGGCGTGGAGAATCCCGCAGCGCAGGAGCGCCTGGCGACCCGGATCGTGGCCGAGGGCCTATCGGTCCGTGCGGTCGAGGAGATCGTCGCGGTCGGCACCGACGACTCCCCGCCGCGCCGCCCCGCGCGTAGCACGGCCAGGCCGCCGAGTGCTCCTGGCCTCCGCCAGCTGGCCGACCGCCTCTCCGACCTGTTCGAGACGCGGGTCAAGGTGGAAATGGGCCAGCGGAAGGGGAAGATCGTCGTCGAGTTCGCGACGATCGATGACCTGGAGCGGATCGTGAAGGCGATGAGTCCCGAGGTATCCGGATCGGAGCCCTGGTCGGAGCCTTCACAGTCTCCGGAGTAGCTCAGACTTCCTGTTGTTCACCGTGATGTTTCACGGGAAACCTTCGGTTCGCGGTCATCGTCAGGCGCTCGATTGGATGCCGGCGACAAACGCATCGACATCCGCCTCGGTCGTGTCGAAGGCCGCCATCCAGCGGACGACGGACTCCTGCTCGTCCCACACGTGAAAGAACCAATCGTGCTGGAGGGCTGCGATGTGCTTGGGGTCGAGGCGGGCGAAGACGGCATTGGCCTGGACCGGGTGGACGACCTCGACACCGGGGACGGCGGCCGCCCCGGCGGCGAGGCGGCGGGCCATGGAGTTGGCGTGGGCGGCACTGCCGCGCCACAGATCGTCCTGCAGCAGCGCGCCGAACTGGGCGGCGACGAAGCGCATCTTGGAGGTGAGCTGAGTCTGCTGCTTGCGCAGGTACGGCACATCGGCGGCCAGGCCGGAGCGCATCACGATGAGGGCTTCAGCGCCGATCGCGCCGTTCTTGGTGCCGCCGAAGCTGAGCACATCGGCGCATTCGGCGAGTTCGGCCAGCGGGCAGTCGAGGTAGGCGGCCGCATTGGCCAGCCGGGCGCCGTCGAGGTAGACGCCCAGGTCGCTGGTGTGGGCGAAGTCGGCGATCTTGCGCAGCTCGGCCAGGGTGTAGCAGGTGCCGAACTCGGTCGACTGGGTGAGGGCGACCACTCCCGGCTGCACGAAGTGTTCGTCGCCGCGTCCGGCCAGCCGTCCGGCGATCAGCTCGGGGGTGAGCTTCCCGTCCGGGGTCGGGACGCCCAGGAGCTTGGTGCCGAGGAAGTGTTCGGGTGCGCCGCACTCGTCGGTATTGATGTGCGCGGAGTCGGCGCAGATGACACCCTCGTGCCGACGCAGCAGCAGGCTCAGGCCGAGCACGTTGGCGCCGGTGCCGTTCAGCATCAGGAAGGCGCCCTCGGCATGGAAGGCCTCGCGTAGCGTGGCGGTCACCCGCTCGGTCCACGCATCAGCGCCGTAGGCGACCGCGTCGCCGGAGTTGGCATCCATGATCGCGCGCAGTACCGCCGGGTGCGCGCCCGAGTGGTTATCGCTGCCGAAGCTCTTGCCTTGTGTCATAGAAACGAGCCTATGGGACACCCCCACGCCCAAGTGAGCGAGGCTATCCAGAGGGGTCCGCCAGGCGCGGCGGGTGACCGGAGGTCCGGGCGCCGCGGTCAGCCGGGGGCGCTAGGCGCCGCGGGCGGCGGCGAACTCGAGCAGGCTGACGCAGGTGCTGCTGAAGGTGTGACCCGAGGCCTCCAGGGCCAGCGGCAGGGTGCTCGTCTCGGTCATGCCCGGGGAGACGTTGACCTCGAGGAAATAGGCCGTGCCGGTGTCGTCGACGATGAGATCGGTCCGGGACAGGTCACGCAGGCCCAGCGCCGTGTGCGCGGTGATCGCGATCCTGGCGATCTCGCTCGCGATCTCGCTGGACAACCGGGCTGGAACGTAGAACTCGGTCTTGCCCGCGGTGTACCGGGCCGAGTAGTCGTAGCCGCCATCGCCGGGGACGATCTCGACCGCGGGCAGGGCCTGCGGGCCGTGGCCGAGGTCAATCACCCCGACCGCGACTTCGGTGCCGGGGATGAGCCGTTCGATGAGAGCGGTTTCCCCGTAGGCGAAGCAGCTCAGCACCGCGGCGGGCAGTTCGGCCGCGGTGTGGACCGGGCTGGCTCCGAGGGCAGACCCGCCGCGGGACGGCTTGACGTAGAGCGGCAGCCCGAGCTTGGCCACGATGAGGTCGATGACCGCACCGGCCCCGAGGTCGTGGAATGTCTCCCGCGGCAGCGTCACCGACGGCGGTGTGGTCAGCCCGGCCGCGGCGACCAGGGCCTTGGCCGTCGGCTTATCGAAGGCCATCTGGCAGGCGCTGGCCACCGAGCCGACATACGGCACGCCGAGCAGGCTGAGCACCTCCCGGATCGCGCCGTCCTCCCCGCAGACGCCGTGAATGGCGGGGAAGACGACGCTGGGCGGGTAGGCACGCAGGTGGGCCAGCAGGCCCGAGTCAGCGTCCGCGACCTCCGCGTCGATACCCTCCTTGGCCAGGGCGTCACGGATCCGCTGTCCGGAGTGCAAGGACACTTCCCGCTCGGGAGACAGGCCACCAGCGAGTATGACGACACGTTCGAGATCGCTCATGATTTCTAAATCTGTTCCCAGCTTGGGTTGATTACCTGGTGAGGGTCGGACGCGACGGACCCGGCGGGGTCGGCGGGGTCGACGGGGCGAAGTCGTCCCGCAGCTGCATCTCGTTTTCGATGACCGAGGCGAGGCGGCGGACCCCTTCGGTAATCCGGGCGGGGTCGGGGAACGAGTAGCACAGCCGGGCGTACCCGCCGCCCGAGCCGTCGGCGTAGAAGCCCGTTCCCGGCACGTAAGCGACCCGCGACGAGATCGCCCGCGGCAGCATGGCCTTGGCGTTGATCCCTTCGGGGAGACCGAGCCAGACGTAAAAACCCCCGGCCGGCCGGGTCCAGTGACAGCCCGGCGGCATCACCGCGGACAGCGCTCTCAAGGTGGCGTCCCTGCGCTCGCGGTACAGTTCGCGGAAGTCCTTGATCTGCTCCTGCCACGGCTGGGTGTTCAGGTATTCCCGCACNNGCGGCGAACGTCTTGGAGAACGTGCCGAGGTACACCACGCCCTCCGCGTCGTCGGCCCGCAGCGCTCGCATCGGTTCGGATTCGAAGCCGAGCAGGCCGTACGGATTGTCCTCGAGGACGAGCAGTCCCGCCGACGTGCAGATGTCCAGGATGCGGTGCCGCCGTTCGGCGGCGAGCGTCACCCCGGCCGGGTTCTGGAAGTTCGGCACCGTGTAGAGGAACTTGGCGCGCTTTCCGGCCGCGGCCGTGCGATTGATGGCCTCCTCCAGGGCCTCAGGGATCAGCCCGTCGTCGTCCATCGCCACGTGTACCACGTTGGCCTGGTAGGCGGCGAAGGCGCCCAGGGCGCCTACGTAGGACGGCGCCTCGACCAGAATCACGTCGCCTGGGTCGATAAAGATCCTGGTCAGCAGGTCAAGAGCCTGCTGGGAGCCGACGGTGACCACGACATCGTCCGGGTGAGCCCTGATCTGCTCAAGCGCCATGACGTCGCAGATTCTCTCCCGCAGCCCGGCATCTCCCTGCGCGGTGCAGTACTGCAGCGCCGTCGCGCCCTGGTTGGCGATCAGCTGGCCGATCATCTCGCCGACGGCATCGAGGGGGAGCGCGGCCACGTAGGGCGAGCCGCCGGCCAGCGAGACGATTTCGGGCCGGGCGGCGACGGCGAACAGGGCGCGGATTTCCGAAGCCACCATGTCCACGGCACGTTCGGCGTACTGACCGACATAGCGGTCAATTCGCTGCGGTTTCGATACCGATTGCTGTTCGCCAGTCACGGACTCTCCCGAAGTCGTCGAGTATCATGCCAGGATAAGGGGTATCTCCCGGGGACGCTTGTCGATTTTCAGCCGGGGAAGCGATGTCGCGCCGTATCGTCAACATTACGCTGGACAATCTCGGCGACTTGCCGCCGAAATGCCGCAGATGTGTCTTCTGGGAGCTTGGCCCGGTCAGCCGGGCGCGCGCCGAGGAAAGCGGCGACCCGGAACTCGAGAAGGAGTCCTGGGTCTCATCGGTGCTGCTCGAATGGGGTAGCTGCGGCAAGATCGCCTACGTCGACGGCGTACCCGCTGGATACATGCTGTTCGCCCCCCCGCAGTACGTTCCCCGCTCGATAGCCTTCCCCACCAGCCCGGTGAGCGCCGATGCGGTGCTGTTCATGAGCGCCCATCTGCTCAGCGAGTTCGCCGGCGGAGGCATCGGCCGGATGCTGGTGCAGGCGATGGCCAAAGACCTCACCCGGCGCGGTGTGCGGGCCATCGAGGCCTTCGGTGACCGGCGCTGGGAGTCGCCCGCCTGCATGCTGCCGGTGGATTACCTGCTGGCCGTGGGGTTCAAGACCATCCGTCCGCACCACCATTACCCGCGCCTGCGGATGGAGCTCAGGACCGTCCTGACCTGGCGGGAGGATGTCGAGGTGGCCCTGGAACGGCTGCTTGGCTCGATGACCCCGTCCGCCCCCCAGGGCGCCCTGCGGCCGGTGTAGCCGCCGGACGACCCGGGTAATCACCGGCTCAGCTGTACTTCAGGGTTCAGATGTACTCGGCCAGCTCGCGGAGCAGAGCCGACTTCGGCTTGGCCCCGACGATTTGCTTGACCACCTGTCCGCCGGAGAAGACGCTCATGGTCGGAATGGCCATGATCCCGTAGCGCTGTGACACGGTCGGGTTGTCGTCAATGTTGAGCTTTACCACGTCGATCTTGTCGGCGTACTCGGTGGCGATCTCCTCGAGGACCGGAGCGACCATGCGGCACGGGCCGCACCATTCGGCCCAGTAATCCACGATGACCGGCTTTTCGCTCTTCAGGACCTCGGCCTCGAAGGTCTCGTCCGTCACGACCTTGGTCGCGCCCACTACGATCACATCCCT
This sequence comes from Actinomycetota bacterium, assembly GCA_003168295.1. Next base: position 10,633 of record PMST01000700.1, on the reverse strand, counting down.
TTACTTGCGATGAATGAATCCCTGCCGCCCGCAGGGCGTCAGAGCTCCTTGCTGGTCAGCCAGCGTTCCGCGTCGAGCGCCGCCGCGCAGCCCGTCCCGGCCGCGGTGACGGCCTGCCGGTAGGTGCGGTCAACGACGTCGCCCGCGGCGAAGACACCCTCGATGGCGGTGCGCGTCGATGGCTCGTCGACCAGCAGATAACCGTCGGGGTCCGTGGCGAGCTGGCCGGCGAACAGGTCAGAACGCGGGTCGTGACCGATGGCGACGAACACCCCGGTCACGGGCAGCACGTGTTCCGTGCCGTCCTTGGTGCTCCTGATCAGCAGGCCGGTGACCTTGTCCGAGCCCAGGACCTCCGCCACCTCGCTGTCCCACAGGAACGTGATCTTCGGGTTGGCAAAGGCCCGGTCCTGCATGATCTTGGAGGCGCGGAGCGTGTCGCGGCGGTGTACCACCGTCACCGACTTGCCGAACCGCGTCAGGAACATGGCCTCTTCCAGGGCGGAGTCGCCGCCGCCGATGACCGCGATGTCATGGCCGCGGAAGAAGAACCCGTCACAGGTGGCGCACCAGGACACGCCGTGGCCGCCGAGTTTCTTCTCGCCCGGCACCCCGAGTTCCTTGTACCTGGAACCGGTGGCGATGATCACGGCCTTGGCGAGGTACGTCTCGCTTTCGGTCTTGACCACCTTCGGGTCCGCGGTCAGGTCGACCGCCACCACATCGTCGGGCACCAGCTCGGCCCCGAACCGCTCGGCCTGCTTGCGCATGGCGTCCATCAGCTCGGGACCCATGATGGAGTCAGGGAACCCGGGGAAGTTCTCCACGTCGGTGGTCTGCATAAGAGCACCGCCCGCCGTGACCGAGCCCTCGAAAACCAAGGGCTTCAGCTCCCCGCGAGCCGCGTAGAGTGCCGCCGTATAACCGGTCGGGCCGGACCCGATGACGATGACGTTCCGGACTTCGGTCACTTCTGCCAACCGTTATCAACCCCTCATCTGACTGGCACTCCAGTGAACCGATACTAGGGCCCGAAGATTCCCGACCGGACTACGGCACCGTCGTGGTGGCGAGCCGCTCACCGTGGCCGGCTGAGCAGCCCGCCCCCGTCACCACCGCAGTGTCGCCCTGGCTCGTGCGCATCACGATGATGGTGGCGGCCTGGCCCTGGTAGCGGGCACTTTCGACCAGGAGCGGGTTGGCGTTCCCGGCGACATCGCGCACGCACGCCTTGACGGCTGTGGGCGGGGGCTGGGTTGCGGGCGCCGACGGCGCCGCCCGGAGCGCGGCCTCGACCTGCTGCTTGAGCGTGCCGGGCGCGAAGTTGGTGTGGCTGGTCACGAAGGGAAAGCCGGCCCCTGACCTCAGCTGCGGCCGCGCCGCCGGTTCGCTGCTTGGCAGCACCGCGGGGATGTTGGCGCGGCCAGCCGCCGCCCTGGCGGGACCTGCCGCCACAGAGCTGCTGGCGGTCTGGGGGCCGCCTCCGCCGGCCAGCTGGCTCAGGCCGTACCCGGCGGCGGCCAGCACGACGGCCGTGGCGGGGGCGAGGACGCGCAGGGATACCAGGCGCAAACCCCGGTTCCTGGCCGGCCGGCCGCGGGTGGCATGATGTCGCGGGCTGCCACCCCGGGCCCGTTCGGAATCAGCCCTTTGCACCACCTCGGCGGCGAGCACCCGGTCGAGCCGCTGAGCCACCCGGTCGGGCATGGCCTGGGCCGGGATCGCCGCGAGCAGTGCGGAAACCCCGGCAATCTCCTCCCGTAGCGCCTGGCAGCGGTCGCATCCCGCCAGATGCGCGGCGATCCTGGCGCCCCGGCGTCCGGTGGTCAGGCCCGCGTCGAATTCGGCCAGGACATCGCCGTCCAGGTGGGTCGTCTGGCCCCTCATGCTGTGTCTCCCGCTCGCCTGCGGGGCGCCTTGAGGCACCGCCTTCCCTCGTCGCTCGTGCCTCGCTCCTCGGTCCAGGCGATGCCGCGCCCCTCCGGCTCGCTCATACGTCTCCTCCCTGCGCAGGTGAGACGCTCTGGCTCGCCGATCGGTTCCCTCGTAGGTGGGCCACGTGCGGAAGCAGCCGGGCCCGGGCGCGGGCGCAGCGGCTCTTCACCGTGCCTGGTGAGATGTCGAGGATGACGGCGGCGTCGGCGACCGAGAAGCCGAGCATGTCGACGACCACGAGGGCGGCCCGCTGCTGCGGCGGCAATATCCGCAGCGCGGCGTCGACGTCGAGCCTGGTGTCGGTGGCCTGGGCGGGGTCGCCCACCGACCCGGCCAGGGCCTCGAAGGCCTGCTCGTCGCCGGCCGGCACGGCGGGCCTGGCGGCCCGACGGCGGAGCCGGTCAAGAGCGGCGTTTACCACGATCCGGTGCAGCCACGTGGTGACGGCGGAGTCGCCGCGGAAGTCCGCGGCCCGCCGGAAGGCGGAGACCATCGCGTCTTGCAGCGCGTCGGCCGCCTCCTCCGGGTCGCAGACGGTGCGCAGCGCGACCGCCCACAGCCGGTCCCGGTGCCTGCGGAACAGCTCGCCGAACGCCTGGTCATCTCCGGCCACATGCCGGCGGAGCAGTTCGGCGTCAGAAGGCCACTGCTCGCCGGCGTCCCGCATGCGGCATCAACCCGACTGGCCCGCGGCGGGTCCGCGCACCGCGATGTTGTAGATCAGCGCCTGGTAGTGGTTGCCGGAGCCGGCCTCCGGGGGCAGGTCGGTGATCCAGATCAGCACGTAACGGCCGGTCGTGTTCTTGGTAATGCCGAACGTCGTGGCGCCCACCGCCGTGCTGGAGCTCTGCAGCTCGGTGAAGGTGTTCAGGGCGGCCGGGGTGTCATTGTTGCCGATCTCGATCTCGGCGTGCGTGCAGCAGATGGTGCCGAACTGGACCATCACCTGGCTCAGCCGCACCTCCTTGCCCATGTCGAGGATCAGCCCCATGCCCGTATTCAGACCTCCGAAGACCGAGTTGCCGACGTAGTAGTCGGTGTGCCAGAACGTGCTGGCGCTGCCGTCTATCGCGTACTGCGCGCCGCTGGGGTCGTCTGTGCTGCCCACGGCGAAGACGCTGGCGCTGACCGGCTTGAGCACGACGTCCGCGTCCCCCGCGGCGGGGGACGCGGACTGGGTGCGGCCGCCAGGTGTCGGGGTCGCCGTGTTGGGCGAGCCGCGGCTGGCTGACCATACGGCCACGCCGATCGCGGCGAGGATGACGACGATAACCACGCTGATGACGGCCCGGGTCACGGTGGCACGGTGCTGAGGCGGCCGGAAGCTGCCGCCGCCGGACCGGGACCGCGTATCGGTATCGGCGGCGGCCGGGTACGGGTTCGTGGACACATCACGGCGATAGCCATCGACCGTGGTCTGGCTGGCTGAAGCGGGCAGGAACGCCATCGGGACCGGCGGGGTCACGCTCGCCAGGGCGTCAGCAAACATCGCGGGCGTGCTCAGCGCCGGCCCGTGCCGGCTCGGCCGCTGGAACAGCGCCTGGCAGGTCACCGCGTCGATGCCGGCCGGGACGCCGGCCGATACCTGGCGCGGGGTGCAGAGGGTCCCGTCGGTCTCCGGCGCGGGCGGCAGCAGCCCAGGCCCGGACCCGCCAGAACTCTGCTGGCCGGGCCAGTATCCGGTCAGAGCGGCGTAAAGCAGCCGGGCGAGATCGCGGGTGTCGGTCAGGGCCGAGTCCTCGGCGCCCTGTTCCTCGGCCAGGCCGACGCCGGTCAATTCCGGGCCGGCCAGGGCGGCATCGATGCCGAGCCCGGCGATCTTCACCCCGCCGCCTGGCGTCCAGTGCAGGCAGGCCGGACTGAGCCGCAGGTGCGCCAGGCCGGCTGCCTGGGCGGCCGTGATCGCCTGGGCCGCCTCCAGCACCAGCGCGGCCGCGCGCGGCGGGTCGAGCGGGCCTTCGGCGAGCATGTCGAGCAGCGACTCGCCGACGACCCATTCCATCACCACGTAGGGCAGCTCATCGGCGTCTTCCACGTCGAACACCTGGGGAAACCGCGGGTCGTTGAGCCTGCTGGCGGCCCGGGCCGCGGTGATGGCCTCGGCCACCCGGGGAAAACCCGTGGCGAAGGTGAGTACCGTGACCGATCGGGCCAGGGTCTCATCGGTGGCTTTCCAGTATGTCCAGCCGGCACCCTCATTCACCTGGTCAACAAGGCGGTAGCGCCCCGCGAGCCGGGTACCTGGTTCCGACGTGTATGTGCTCATAGGTTGTCACCCATGCTAATGCCGCCCGCTCCGCCGGCCGAATCTTGCCGCCATCGTCCTGGCCACGAATCCGAACTCGGTCACCCGCAGCGCCCTGGCGCTCAGCGCGTAGAGCGCGAACGCGCCGCCGCCGCCGACCACGGTGACGATGAAGCCGTAGGCCGCACCGGGGTTGTGCGTCACGTGCCCGGCGCCGATCATGACGAACACGGCGAAGACGAGCCCGGGCACCGTGGCCACGTGCATCCGGGTCAGGCTCCGGGCGATGGCCCAGCCGTCGAGGCTGCCGACCCGGCGCAGCAGCAGGGCCCACCCGGCGATGGTGCCGGTCAGGTTGGCGATCCCGTACACGACGGCTAGCCCGGCCACCACATCCAGGCGCGGCAGCATCGCGAACGCGATGTAGTCGCCGGCGATGCCGACGACCATCGTGAGCAGGCCCACGAAGGCGGCGGTCCGGCTGTCCTGGAACGAATAGAACACCCGCAGCTGCAACTGGGTCAGCATGTAAGGCACCAGGCCCAGGGAGAACAGACCGAACGTCTCGCCGATGTACCTGGCCTCGGTAGGTGTGGCGCTGCCGTAGGAGATCAGGAACTCGGCGAGCGGCCCGCCGAGCAGGCCGAGGAAGATCGCCGCGGGCACCACGATCACCGCCGCCAGCCGGACCCCGATCGAGAAATCGTCCCGGACCAACGAGTAACGGCGGGCGCTCGCGTGCTCGCTCATCCGGGGCAGCAGCGCGGTGATCACCGAGATGCCGACGATCGCATAGGGCAGCTGGAACAGCTGCCAGGCCACCGAATAGGCGGTATATCCGTCCCGGCCAGGAGAGGCCTTGTTCGCGAGGATCTGGACGATCAAGGTGCCGGCCCACTGGGAGACCACGTAGACCGTCATCCAGCTGGCCATCCGGCCCATCTCGGACACCTCGGCCCGGCGGAACCGCAGCGTCGGGCGCCACCGGAAGCCCGCCCCGCGCAGGGAGGGGAACAGCGCGACGGTCTGCGCGACGACGCCGAGCGTGGTGCCGATCCCGAGCAGTTGCACGCCCGTGGCCGAGATGGTCCAGGGCTCCTTGTTCAGGCCCACCGTGACCACGTAGAGGCCGCCGACGGCGATCACGACGAGGTTGTTGAGGACCGGGGTCCACATCGGGGCGGCGAACCGGCCGCGGGTGTTCAGGACCGCCCCGATGAGCGAGCTCATGCCGTAGAAGAAGATCTGCGGGATGAAGAAGTAGGCCCAGACCACCATCAGGTGGTGCTCGGCGGCCAGATGGCTGCCGGGCGGCCCGTTGATGCCGCCGGAGTACAGATCGACCAGCGGGCCTGCCGCCAGCGTGGCCAGCACCGTGACCACGAGCAGCGCCACCGCGCCGAGGGTGAACATCCGCTGCGCGTAAGCCTCGCCGTGGTCCGGGTCGCGTTTGGCCGCCCGGACCAGCAGCGGCACGACCACGCTGGTGAAGATGCCGCCGAGCATCAGGTAGTAGACGGTGTTCGGCAGGGTGTTGGCGTTGTTGTACGCGCTGCTGAGGTTCAGCACCCCGATCGCGTAGATCAGGACGAAGGTGCGCAGGAAGCCGGTGCCCCGGGACATCAGGGTGCCGATGGCCATGCCGGTTCCGGAGCGGACCAGGCTGGAACGCTGGGTGCCGGCCTGGTCCGCGGCCGGACCGGGCGGCCGCCTGCCCGTCGGCGGTGCGGCGGGTCCTGCGGGTCCGCGGGGTCCGCCGGCGGCCGGGGGACGGCCCGGTTGGTCGAAGGGCTGGAAGCTAGGCTGCGGGCGTTGCGGCTGAGGCGCTCTGGGCTGCGCCGGCCCGGGCCGGGGGGCCCGGGGCTGGGCGTGGCCAGGTGCCGGGTCGCCGGGCGGGCGGCCCACCCGGCGCCATCCGGGAGGCGCACCTGCCGATCCCGCCGCCCCAGGTGGTCCGGCCGGATCTGACGGTGTGAACCTGGGCGTCCTGGGCGGCGGGGCGGGCCAGGATAGCGCCAGCGGCAGCGTGGTCTCGGCAGGGGCCGGGCCACCGCCCGGCATCGGGCCTTCCAACGGCGGCAGCGGGTCGGGATCGGCGGCGTGCCGACCCCGGCGCGGCCGCTCGTCCCCGTCCGGCCACTGGTCCTGGTCCTCTAGATCCTCGCGCCGGGGATCTTCACGCCCGGTATCCCCGGGGTCAGGCGTCGTCGGCCCAGCGTCGTGCATCGGCCAGGTCATCCGGTGCCTCCGTCGGGTGT
>PMST01000700.1:0-4184 GCA_003168295.1 Actinomycetota bacterium | reverse complement strand
CGGCGCCGATGAGGAACAAGATGGCGCGACCGTACCTGGTCGACTCCACGGTGAGCTGAGTTTGGGCGAACGGCAGCGTCGTGCCGTTCGCGCTGCTGAGGCCGAGCCGGATGACGGTCGGTCCCTGCGGGGCCGAGCTGACCGGCAGCCGCACCGGCACGGCCTCCCCGGGTTGGACCACGACCAGCCTGTCGGCGGAGCGGCCGATAGTCAGCTGCGAGGTGCGGCGGGGGGTGTTGACCACGGTGGCGTTCACCCGGACCTCGATGGCCTGACGCAGCAGGCTGTTCTGGATCACGACCGGGATTGGCCCGGACGCGCCGGCCATCGACACCTCGGTCGAGGTGATGATGCTGACCTTATCTTCCGCGCCGTGGAGGTACTCCTGCAGGCCGCCGGCCAGCGCCTGGCCCTGCGTTGCGCCGCGGCCGCGCCAGGCAGCCGACTCGGTTGCGGCCAGGGCCTCGTCCAGCGACTGCAGGTACGACGGCTCGGGGTGGAAGAGCATGGACTTGTATACGCTGAGCTGGCTGCCGACTGACTTCACCGTGCCCAGGTAGCCGCGGCTGAGCTCGCCCGGGCTTTCCTGGCTCGCCTGCGGGGGCTGGCGGTGCACCGCGCGGTCGGTGTCATGCGCCGTGGGCAGGCTGCTCAGCGTGGTCGGCTTCAGCCACGGCGCGCCGGCCGTCTCGGCGAGCAGGTCGCCGGCCAGGGCCTGCGACGGGCTCCAGTTTTCCGGCGGCGCCACCACCACCGAGCGGGCCGAGTCGGGGGCTTCGGCCGCGATCATCGCGGTCTCGGCGAGGAAGCGCTGCTTGACGGCGAACTCAGCGCTGCCGGACAGCGCGCCGGAGCTGGTGTCCCCGGCCGCGAGCACCCCGGTCAGCGTGTTGTCGGCGAGCAGGACGTTCATCGACGTGCCGGCGCCCGTTGTGATCGAGGTCACCGCGTCGTCCGGCTGGTAGACGGCGGTGGCCGAAGGCGGCAGCTCGCTGCTGTTCAGGACCACGGTTCGGATGTTCTCGGCGGTGCCCAGGCTGGTGAGCAGGCTGAGGTCGGCGGTGCCGCCGGGCGGCCACGCGATCGTCGGCGTGAGCGTCTGGCCGAGGATGCTGCGCGCCACCGAGTCGCCGATTCTGTAGGCGCTGGCGAGATCGGCGGTCAGGCCCTCGTGGACCAGGGCCGTCATGTCCACGTTGGCGTAGGGGGCGATCACGGTCGGCTGGCTCGCGGTGGCCGCCTTGACCATATCAAGCCAGCTCACGGCGGCCTTGCTGGCCGGCTCCTTGGGGGGCACGTGGGTGCAGTCGGGCGTGCCGCCCACGGAGTACGGCTTGGTCATCGTGGCGACGTCGCTGAGCAGCGCCGGGTCGATGAACCAGGTCAGGTCGGCGTCAGGGTGGGTCACCGCGGCGGTGACCAGGGCGGACAGGCGGCCTCCCGGCTTCAGGGCGGCGGCCAGGTCGTTGTTCGTCAAAGCGGGGCACACCTGCTGGTGCGGCTGCTCGACGAGCGGCCACAGCCAGGAGATATTCAGCGAAGACAGCAGGCCCGCGGCCCGCTGTCCGGGCCAGAACGGCAGCAGCGTCTGGGCCGAGGTCAGCACGGTGCCTGCGATGTCGTCCTGCAGCTGAGCGCCGACCGGGTAGACCCCGAACTCACTCATCCCCACCCCGCTGACGCTGAACGAAGCGCTCCAGTGCGCGGTCGAGCCCGGTTTCACGCTGGTCGGGAGGAGGAACTGGCTGCCCGCCGCTTCCAGGTCGGCCTCCCCTCCCTGGGTGAGGAAGGAATCCATGCCGTCGCGGGAGGAGAACCGGGTCGGCGACGTGTATAGCTGCACGTCAAGCCCGGCCTCGGTCTGGCTGGTGCCGTTGCTGATCGTCCCGGCGACGGTGACCGTGGCGCCAGGCCCGGCGTACTGCGGGTTCATCGAGGTGATGGCGATCGACACGTGGCCCGTCCCGGTCCGGTCCGACCCCAGAACCCCCTGATCGGCCGCGCGTGCCTGGGCCGCCGGGGCCGGCCCGGCCAGCGCCAGCACGGCGGAAGTCATCAGCGCGGGCAGCGCGACAGCGGCGGCCAAGGACAGGATCCGCCGCTTGACCGTCGGTTCGACCTTCGCCGTGAGCAAGCCGTGCACACCTGGAATGTTATTGCCGTTCGCGCGGAGCCCGTGCTTGTCGATACTCTCGATGGCCGTGCCCATAAACCCCGAACAGCGGAAGGCCGCCGCCGCGCTCCTGCGCGAGCGGGTTCCCGACGTGGCCGGAATCGGCCGCCTGTTCGCGGACCACGGGCATGAACTCGCGCTGGTCGGAGGCCCGGTCAGGGACGTTTTCCTTGGTCAGCGGCCTGGTGACCTTGATCTCACCACGGACGCGACGCCGGAGCAGGTGCTGGCGATGACGCAGGACTGGGCCGATAAGACGTGGACGGTCGGAATCGCCTTCGGCACGGTCGGGCTGCGGAAGGGAAATTCTCTCTTCGAGATCACCACGTACCGCAGCGAGCAGTACGGGCTGACCTCACGCAGGCCCGATGTCCAGTACGGCCGGTCGCTGGAGGAGGACCTGGGCCGCCGGGATTTCACCATCAACGCGATGGCGGCCAGGCTGCCCGGATACGAGATCGCCGATCCTTATCGCGGCTTCGACGCGCTCAAGGAAAAAATGCTGCGGACCCCGGGGCGGCCGGAGCAGTCGTTCAGCGATGATCCGCTGCGCATCCTGCGCGCCGCCCGGTTCGCGGCCAAGCTCGGGTTTGAGGTCGCGGCGGACGTGCGGGCCGCCATGACCGACCAGGCGGACCGGCTGGCCATCGTGTCCGCGGAGCGGATCACCGGCGAGCTGACCAAGCTGATGCTGACGCCTGACCCCGCGCTCGGCATCGACCTGCTGGTTCAGACTTCAGTCGCCGAGCAGGTGCTGCCCGAGGTGTCCAGGCTGCGGATGGAGGCCGACGAACACCACCGGCACAAAGACGTCTACCAGCACAGCCTGACCGTGCTGCGGCAGGCCATCGCGCTGGAGCCCCGGTACGGGCTCGACGGCGACCTGAGGGTCCGGCTGGCCGCACTGCTGCACGACGTCGGCAAGCCGCGAACACGGTCCCTGCTGCCGGACGGGCGGGTGGCGTTCCACCTGCACGAGGTGGTCGGCGCGAAGATGACCAGGCGAAGGCTGACCGCGCTGCGTTTCCCGAAGGACGTCGTGCAGGACGTGTCCCGGCTGGTCGAGCTGCACCTGCGGTTCCACGGGTACGGCGAGGGCGAGTGGACGGACTCCGCGGTCCGTCGCTACGTCCGCGACGCCGGGCCGCTGCTCACCCGGCTGCACGTGCTGACCAGGGCCGACTGCACCACCAGGAACCGGGCGAAGGCGCAGCGGCTGGCCCGCGCGTACGACGCGCTCGAGCGGCGGATCGTCGAGCTCAGCGAGCAGGAGGAGCTGGCCAGGATCAGGCCGGAGCTTGACGGCAACGAGATCATGCGCATCCTCGGCGTGCCGCCTGGCCCGCTGGTGGGCCGGGCCTACGATTTCCTGCTCGAGCTGCGGCTCGAGCAGGGCGAGCTCGGCCGGGAGCGGGTGACTCAGGAACTGCTGCGCTGGGCGGCCGCCGAGGGGATCGTCCCCCCCGGCCCGGAGCCGGACGGGGACTGACCTCGGCCGGCGGCCAGCCAGTATCCGGCCGCGGCCACCAGGTATCCGGCCGCCACCAGGCCGATGATGACCGGAGAGTGGCCGTTGTCCGGCATGAAGGCCGCGCTCACCACGGCGCCGATGACGTACGTGACGTTGAACATCATGTCGTAGAAGGCGAACACCCGGCCCCGGTACGCGTCGCCCACCTCTTCCTGCAGGATCGTGGTCGCGCAGATTGCCACGCCCTGCCGGGTGAGATACAAGCAGAACCCGATGGCCAGGTAGGCGAGCTGAACGAAGGTCTCGCCCAGCGTGATGGTCACCACGGCGCTCGCGATCAGCAGCAGGGTGATCCAGGCAGGCTTGGACAGCCGCCTGGTCACCGGCGGGGTGATCAGCGCGGCGCAGGCGTAGCCGATCCCGGAGGCGATCACAAGACCACCCACGTGGCCCTCGGCCGTGCCCACGCTTGACCGGTAGAAATAGTCCCGGTACAGCAGAATCGACATCAGGAACAGCGGCCCGAAAAGGAAGCTGAAG
>PMST01000432.1 GCA_003168295.1 Actinomycetota bacterium | reverse complement strand
CGCCTTTCACCGGCGGCGAGGTGGACCGGCCCAGGATCTCCATCTCGACCTGCGCCAGGCTGTGCACACCATCAATCCGGGAGCGTTCTGGCACCCCACCCTGAACGGCGAGATCGCCCCGCACCCGCTCGTGGTCGACAACCCGTTCCTGGTGACGCCCTACCGCACCGCTGATGGCCGCTGGGTTATGGCCACGGGTGTCTACCCGCATCTGGCCGCCAAGTGGTGCCGGTTCTTGGACGTACCACCCGACACCGCCAGATTCGCGGCGGCGATCGCCACCTGGGACGCGTCCGAGTTGGAGGAGACAGCGAACGCCGCTGGCCTGCCGATCTGCGTCGTGCGCACCCCGGCCGAGTGGCTGGCCCACGAGCAAGGCGCGCTGCTGGCCTCCCAGCCGGTCATCGGCCTCGAGCGAATCGGTGACGCCCTGGCACGGGACTTCGGACCGGCCCAGCGACCGTTCGACGACATCCGCGTGCTCTCGTTCACCCACGCGGTCGCCGGTCCCACCGTCGGGCGGACCTTCGCCGAGCACGGAGCAGACGTGCTCGGCGCCACCCGCCCCAACGACTACGAGCACGAGCACATCTACGCCGAAGCCAACGTCGGCTCGCGCAGCGCCTATGTCGACCTCGACAGCCCCACCGGCCAGCAACGGGCCGCGACCCTCCTGGCCGGGTCCGATGTGGTGGTCAACAACCACCGATTGGGTTCGCTCGAGCGGCGCGGACTTGATCCCGAAGAGCTGGCAGATCGACACCCCGGCCTGGTGTACGTCTCGGTCAGCTGTTACGGCCCGAGCGGCCCGTGGGCGCGACGCGGCGGGTTCGACATGAACGGTTCCGCCGCTTCGGGTCTCATGACCATCGAGGGAAGCGAAGCCGAGCCCCGTTTTCCCGCCACCTTTCTCCTCAACGACTACATCACCGGCTACATGGGGGCCATAGGCGCCATGGCCGCGCTGGTCAAGCGCGCTACTGAGGGCGGCTCGTGGCACGTCACGGTCAGCCTGACCAGGACCGCTATGTGGTGCGGTTCGCTCGGCCTCGTCGACCCTGCCCTCGCCGGATGTGACGCCGAGCACAGCCTGCGCGAGCCGGTCCCCTACGACGCTCCCAGCCCGCTCGGGGACGTCCACATGCTCGCCCCGCCCGTCCGCTTCTCACAGACCCAACCCAGATGGCCCGACCCGATCCTCGTCCCCCGAGGATCGAGCCACGCCGAATGGCGCATCTGACCGCACACCCTCTCGGAGCCAGCGACCCTCTGTCGCTAACGATCCGCGGCCATCGCACCGCGTGTTGCTCGATGGCCCGCTCTCGTTCGACAAGTTCGGTTTAGCGGGGTCGTGCGCCGTCGAGGACGAGTTGGGTAATGCGGCGACTGGAGGTGACCGGATCTAGGTCGTCGAGATTGCGTGACGCCATGCGGGCGAGCATCGGTGAGACGAGCACCTCGTTGACGAGGGCGACGTCGATGTCGGGTCGGATCTCGCCTGATTCGATGCCCCGTCTGATGGCCTTGAACATGGCTTCACGGCGGGGGGCCACGATCTCTTCGAAGTAGCGGCGGTGAAGCTCGGGGAAGACCTCGGCCTCGGCGTTGAGGGCCAGGCGCATGCGACTGGCCCGCCTGTCGACGGTGCGCTCAGCCAGGACGGCCAGGTGCTCCGCGACGTCGTCTAGGGCCGTCGGACCGGCGAACTCGGGTAGGGGGCCGTTGATCGAGTCGAGCACGTCGAGGTAGAGGGCGTCCTTGGTCTTCCAGCGCCGGTAGAGCGAGTTGCGCGACACGCCGGCGTGCTTGGCGATCGCGACGAGCGAGAGGCCCGACAGGGTCGCCCCCGTGCTCACCAGGTCGAGCACGGCTTCGACCGCCGCGATATCGGTCTGGGGATCGCGTTGGCGACCGCCCAGGCGTTCGATCGTTTCCATCACCCCATAATACCCCAAACGAAACAACCCTGTTGCGTTCCGTTATGCCGTTAGTTACTATCGGAACAGAGCTGTTCCGTTTCATTGTCCGGGCTTGCCTCTCGGACAGACGACCCTTGTCAGGAGACCCCTATGACCTCACTGCCAAGCACCGACCGAGCCCTTTCAAAATGGGGGGTGCTCACTATCTGCGCCGTCGCCCAGTTCATGGTCGTGCTTGATGTCACCATCGTCAATGTCGCCCTCCCGTCGCTCAGCAGGCAGCTGGGCGCCGGGACGAGCACCTTGCAATGGGTGGTCGACGGGTACAGCCTGGCCTTCGCCGCTCTGGTGCTGACCGGCGGATCGCTCGGCGACCGGTTTGGCCGGCGTCCGGTCCTCGTCACTGGCCTGCTCGGATTCGCGGCGGCATCGGCTCTGGCCGGCGTCGTGCACCACGCCGGGGCGCTGGTCGTCCTCCGGTTCGTGATGGGTGCCTTCGACGCGCTGGTCTACCCCACCACCTTGTCGGTCATCATCAGCGCCTATCCCGGCCGGGCCGAGAGGGCCCGGGCCATCGGGGTATGGGGCGCCGTCACCGGCCTGGGCGTGGCGGTGGGACCGGTCACCGGCGGGCTGCTGCTGGCCCACTTCTGGTACGGGTCGGTGTTCTGGGCCCTGGTCCCCGCGGCCCTGATCGCCGCGATCGCCGCGATGCTGATCGTCCCTGAGTCACGCCAGCCCGGTGCCGCCCGGATCGACCTGCCCGGCCTGCTGGTCTCGTCCGCGGCGATCGGCCTGCTCGTCTACACCATCATCGAGGCCCCCGATCGCGGCTGGGGTGCCGCGTCCAGTATCGCGGGATTCGTGGGCACGGCCCTGCTCGGGACGGCGTTCGTGGTCGTGGAGCGGCACACCGCCGAGCCGATGCTTGACGTCACCCTGTTCAAAGCGCCAGCCTTCTCGGCCGCCAGCGGTTCAGTGACCATCGCCTTCTTCGCGCTGCTCGGCTTCATCTTCCTCATCACGCAGTACTTCCAGTTCATCCGCGGTTACGGCGCCCTGTCGACTGGCGTGCGGATCCTCCCCGTCGCGCTAAGCATCGCCGCCGGCTCGGCAGCGGGCGCCAGCCTGGCCGTCCGGATCGGCACCCGCGCCGTCGTCACCTGCGGCCTGATCGTGTTCGGCCTGGTGTTCGCGTGGATCGCCGGCTCGCCGGTCACCGAGCCCTATCCGCAGATCGCCGCCCAGATGGTGCTCATGGGCGCTGCGCTCGGGCTGATCAGCACCCCGGCTACCGAGTCCATCCTGTCCGTACTACCCCCGGCCCGGGCTGGAACCGGGTCAGCGGTCAACGACGCCACCCGCGAGGCAGGCGGCGCCCTGGGTGTTGCCGTCATCGGCAGCGTCTTCAGCAGCACTTACCTGCACAAGCTGGCTACCACGCCCATGCTCGCGCTTCCCGCTCCGGCCTACGCCGCGGCACGCAGTTCGGTAGCCGCGGCACTGGGCATCGCGCGCCACGACCCGGACTCATCCGCCTTAACTCAGGACGTGACCGCATCGTTCATGGCGGGCCTGCATGTTGCCTGCGGGGTGATCGCACTGGTCTGCTGGGCCGGCGCCGTCGCCGCCCTGCGCCTCCCCGGTCGCCAGCCGGAGATCAGCAGGGTGCCTGGATCACGCCCAGGGTTTTCCGGTACCCGCTTGACTTAAAGCGCTTGAGGTTTGTTTTGCTGCTCGTATGACAGCTCTGACCATCCAGGATGTATCCCGGCGCAGCGGTCTCAGCGAGCCAACACT
>PMST01000610.1:3788-19568 GCA_003168295.1 Actinomycetota bacterium | reverse complement strand
TGCCGGTGCCGGGCGGCACCACTTTGAACTGGCTGAACGCGTCCTGGCCCCAGCGCAGGAACTGGAACCGCTCGTGGTTGCGCTCGAACTCGATTTCCACGTTCCTGGTGAACGCGTCCGGACTGCCGAACACGTCCGCCACGACAGAGTGGTCGATGACCAGCTCGGCTGGGCAGAGCGGGTTGATCTTGGTCGCGTCACCGCCGAGGGCCTGCATGGCCTCGCGCATCGCGGCCAGGTCGACCACGGCCGGCACGCCGGTCAGGTCCTGCAAGAGAACCCGGGCCGGGGTGAACTGGATCTCGGTGTCGGGCTCGGCGGCCGGGTCCCACCCGGCCAGCGCGCTGACGTGGTCGGCGGTGATGTTCGCGCCGTCCTCGTTCCGGAGCAGGTTCTCAAGCAGCACTTTCAGGCTGAACGGGAGGCTGTCAGAGCCGTCCACGGCATCCAGCCGGTAGATCTCGTACTGCTCATCCCCGACCTTAAGCGCCGCCCGGCTGCCGAAACTGTTCGCCGTCATTGCTGAGCCTCCTCGCTCGTACCGTAGGGTCCAACCTACAGTATCTCGATATCAAGGTACTTGTAGAGGGGTACGGTACGAGCGGGCTTGCCGGAACGGAGGAAGATACTCCTGACGACCCTGCTGTCCGGCAACGAAGGGATGCACCGCGGATGCGCTTTGCGATCAAGACACGGCCCGAGCACCAGAGGTGGGAAGAGCTCCGCGACGCCTGGATCGCGGCGGACGAGATCCCGTTGTTTGAGTCGGCGTGGAACTGGGATCACTTCTATCCGCTATCCGGCGACCTGGCCGGGCCGAACTTCGAGGCCTGGACCATGCTGGCCGCGATGGCGCAGGCCACCCGGCGGATCCGGCTCGGCTGCCAGGTGACCGGTATGGTGTACCGGCATCCGGCCGTGCTGGCCAACATGGCCGCCACCGTCGACATCATCTCCGGCGGCCGGCTGGAGCTTGGCCTCGGCGCCGGGTGGAACCAGCAGGAATGCGACGCCTACGGCATCGCGCTGCCGCCGTTGCGGGAACGCTTCGACCGGTTCGACGAGGGTGTCGAGGCCATCGTCAGCCTGCTGAGCCAGACCACCACCACGTTCTCGGGCCGCTACGTCCAGCTGACCGAGGCCAGGTGCGAGCCGAAGCCGGTGCAGCGGCCGCATCCGCCGGTCACGATCGGCGGCCGCGGCAAGAAACGTACGCTGCGCACGGTGGCGCGCTGGGCGCAGCAGTGGAACGCCATCGTCGACCGGCCGGAGGACTGGCTTGAGCTGAAGGACGTGCTGGCCGGGCACTGCGCCGCCACCGGACGCGACGTAAACGAGATCACCTGTTCGGTCAACCTGCGCATCGAGCCCGACGGCGATACCGAAGAAATGGTGGCCGCGGCTGCCGCTTACCGCGACGCCGGAGTCGACTTGGTGATCGTGAACCTGCCGCTTCACGCGAAGCCGGACTCTCTCGGGCCGATAGCCGAAGCGCTCGGGTCGCTCGGGTAAGGCTCCGGCCTGGCGGTCGGCCTGCACCTCGCGCGAGCCGGCCTGCGTCTCGCCCGGGCTGGCCTGCGGCATGTGCTGCGCCAGGCGCTCGTGCAGGACGCGGCTCGCGTCCGCCATCACAGGCGGCACGCCAAGTTCGGCGAGCATGTCCGCGGCCGCTTCCATCTCGGCGGCGCGGCGCACCGCGTGCCTGCGGGTGCCGTCGATGATCCGCTGCATCGTCCCGGCGTCGGCCGCGGCCAGTTCGGCCGCGATGTGCTCGCGCAGCCACGGCTCATCACCGGCGGCGCGGGCCGCCTCGAGGGCCTCGGTCACCGCGGCGGCCATGCCCTTGTAGAACACGCTGCGCAGGAGTTTCTTGCTGGCCGCCAGCCCGGCCGGACCGTCGTACACCTCGACGTGAGCGCCCAGCGGCGTCAGGACGGCGGCGTAACGTGCGGCCCCGCCTCCGCTGGCGAGCATGGGAACGCGCAGGCCGCGCCCGGGTACCGGTGCCATCATCGCGACATCCGCGAAGGAGACGCCCGCCGCCTCGGCGATGTCGGCGAGCTGTCGTTTGGTGCCTGGTGCGGCAGTATTCAGATCGGCCCACAGCGCGCCCGGCCGCAGCCCGGCCAGGCCGGCCGCCAGCGCCTCCACCGCGGCCTTCGCGCTGTTGACACTCAGCACCAGGTCCGCCCCTCGCGCCGCTTCGGCCTCACCGGCGGTGTCAGTGATGCCTTCGGCCGCGGTAACCGCGGGGTCGTAACCCCGGACACGCACGCCCGCTGCCACCAGGTCAGCTGCGATCGCAGAACCAGCCTCCCCCAGCCCGAGGACCGCGATCACCGGCGTGTGCGCGTCCTGGATCACCACACGCGGGGTTGGTCGGCGACGACCCTCGCTCCGGGCGGGGTCTCGGGTCGGTGGCCGACCGCGTCCGGCCCGTCGATAAGCGCCGGATCCACGCCGGCCGGAGCTTGGATCGGAGCGCCCGCCCGGGCTTCATACCGGGACTGTTCCCGGGACTGTTCCCGAGCCGCGAGGCCGTCACCTGGCTCGGCCGCGTCGGACCGCTTGAAGTACTCACTGATCAGCTCGCGCTGCTGGGCCGCGAGCTGATCGAAGTGCTTGTCAACGTTCTGTTCGCCGATCGCTTCCGTGGTCAGGTAGAAGTCCTTGATCGCCGTCGCGGACGGCACCGGATCGGACGGCGGGCGGCTGGAAGACACGAGCGGCTCGAACGGGCCGCGGGTTTCCGCCGGCACGGGCGCGCGTTCCTGGCCGGACAGGTCATACCAGTACGAGGCGTCTGGCTCGTCAGCTCCCGGCTCAGTGGCGGCCGCGGCGGCATGGCCTGACGGTTCGCTGGTGTCCCGGTAGACGTACACCTCCGCGTCCTCGACCTCCGGCCCGGGGCCGGCCGGATAGGCAGGGGTCGCCGGATGGGCAGGGGTCGCCGGCCGGGCGTGGCTCGCCGGCCGCACCGGGTTATCCGCGGCGCGGATGACGTACGCGTACCCGCCGTCGAACTGCCCGGAGGACTCAGCCGGTCCTGACGGCGCAGAAGGTCCCGACCCCGCAGAAGATCCTGACGCCGCAAAAGGTCCCGGCGCCGCGGAAGGTCCTGACGCCNNGTCCTGACGCCGCGGAAGGTCCCGGCGCCCTGGAAGGTCCTGGGGGTCCCTGACGGGACGGTCCGCCCGGCGCGGCATGACCGGGACCGGCAGAATGGCGCCCGGCCCCGCTCCCCGCTCCGCGGGGGGACGGCCCTGGATGGAGGGGGTTGACCGGTTCCCGGGGCGGCATGGGGCCGCCCGGGCGCATGGGGCCACCAGGTGGCACGCCCTCACGGAGCGGCATGCCGTCACGAGGAGGCATGGACTGGCCTGGCCACGGCGCCTCGCGCGGCCGGCCCGGACCACGAGGCGGGGCCGGGCCACGAGGGTGGGTGGCTTCGCGCGGCGGTCCGCTGCTGCGCGGGGACATCGGCTCACGCGGGGACATCGGCTCACGCGGCGGCACGCCCTGACCAGGTCGCGGCGGCACGGGCTGACCGGGTCGCGGCGGCACAGGCTGACCGGGCCGCGGCGACTCGTGGGATCGCATCCGGTCACGGGGTGGCACGGGCGGTAGCTGGCCGTCGCCTTGAGCGTGCCGGACGCGGTCCGGACCCACGCGGTTCATCCCAGGCTGACGGACCGGTCGTGGTGGCTGAGCTCCGGGATGGGTGGCCGACGGCCGGTCATGGCTCCACCCGCTGCCCGCGACACCGGATGCCCTCGGGGGCGACGCCGCCCCACGGGCGCCCGGGGTGGTGTGCGGGCCCGGCATCGGTGCGGGTGCCGGGCTTCCCCGGGTTCCTGTGCTTCGCCAGGTTCCTGAGCTTGGCTGGGCTGGGTGCCCGGGGCCGCGGGCTTCCCCGGGCATATCAAGCAGGCCGCCAGGCGAATACACACTCGTCGGATTCAATGCCGATTTCCTGCGGCCCGCCGGACGGGAAGCCGCCCGGCCGCGAGTGAACGCGAAAACCACCAGTACGACGAGGCCGAACGCGACACCCGCCGCCACCACATCGAGCCCCAGGCGCGCCATGCCACCAGCCGGATACGTGGTCCTGAGCCGCATGACCGTGCCCAGGAGCACCAAAATAGCGCCCGACATGACGGTCACGGCAGCCGCGACCGACAGAGTGATGACGACACGCATCCTTCTGGCGGCGACGGTATGAGAGCGCACCGCTCAACCATCGCATTGCGGTTACCGGCCCGCAAGCCAAATGGCCAGCCGTAACCTTTATGACCGCAATTCCGCCTCCAGTCACCATGACCGCAGGCGCCTAACACCTCCGTACGCCCTGCTACACCGCTACTGAACTGGCATTTAACGCCAATGTGAGCTAACCGGGTCCACCGCCGCAGTTGCCTGGCGATACGTTATATCCATGATCGCTCAGGCGGACAAAGCGCGAGAGTTCCTAGCCCTGCACCGGCCGGGTGAGCCGCTCCTGCTGCCGAACCCATGGGATCTCGGTTCGGCCAGGCTGCTCGCGTCGCTCGGCTTCAAGGCTCTGGCCACCACAAGCTCCGGTTTCGCGGCCACCCTGGGCCGCAACGACGGCGCCGTCACCAGGGACGAAGCGCTGATACACGCCGCGGTGATCGTCGCGGCGACTGCCCTGCCCGTCTCGGCCGACCTGGAGAACGCCTTCGCGGACGATCCTGCGGGTGTCGCACAGACCATCGGGCTCGCCATCGAGGTCGGACTGGCGGGCGGCTCGGTGGAGGACTTCACCGGCCGGGAGGAAGATCCCATCTACGCCGTCGAGCTCGCGGCCGAACGCGTCGCCGCCGCGGCGGAGGCCGCTCACGCGGGGCCCGCCTCTTTCGTGCTCACCGCCCGCGCGGAGAACTACCTGCACGGGCGGCCCGACCTAGCCGACACCATCGCCAGGCTGCAGGCCTTCGCCGACGCCGGCGCCGACGTCCTCTACGCCCCGGGCCTGCGCGACATCGGCGACATCCGCCGGGTCGTGCGTGAGGTCGACCGCCCGGTCAACGTACTGGCCATCGACGGCGCCCCGACCGTGCCTGAGCTAGCCGAAGCCGGCGTCAGCCGGGTCTCGGTGGGCGGCGCATTCGCGTTCGCCGCCCTCGGCGCGCTCGCCGATGCCGCTACGGGCCTGCGCGATCACGGCACCTACGGCTTCGCGGCGGCCAGCGCCGCTGGGCGCGCCGCCGCCCGCCGTGCCTTCAGCTGATTCTCCCGAACGAGCAGTGGTACCTCAGCACGGCCAAGTGCCCGTCCGCCCCGCGGTTCCGTCACACCTGCGGCGACACGTCGGACGCGAGAAGCTCCAGGTGGTCTAGGTCCTCGAGATCGACCACCTGCAGGTAGACACGCTCCGCTCCGATCTCGGCGAACTCCGCGATCTTGGCCGCCACCTCACCGGGCGTCCCGCCGAGCTCGTTTTCCCGCAGGTCTTCTGGTTCCCGGCCGATTGCGGCCGCGCGGCGGCGGAACTCGGCTTCGTCCTTGCCGCAGCACACTGTATGGGCGACCGAGTAGATCATCGAATCGGGATAGCGCCCGATGGCCTCGCAGGCCTCCCGGGTGCGCGCGAACGCGGCCGCCGAATCCCGCACGGAATGGAACTGTGCGTTGTATTCGTCGGCGAACCTGGCGGCCAACCGGGGCGTGCGACGCGGCCCTGTGCCGCCGATCACGACCGGCGGACGCGGGCGCTGGGCAGGCTTCGGCAGCGCGGGCGAATCCGTCAGCTGGTAGTGCCGCCCGCTAAAGGAGAACAACTCGCCCACGTCGGTCGCCCATAGCCCGGTGATGATGGCGAGCTGCTCCTCAAGGCGGTCGAACCGCTCGCCAACCGACGGGAACGGTATCCCGTAGGCGGTGTGCTCTTCAGCGAACCAGCCGGTGCCGATACCGAGCTCGACCCGGCCACCGCTCATCTGATCGACCTGGGCCACCGTGATGGCGAGCGGACCAGGCAGCCGGAACGTCGCCGCGGTGACCAGCGTCCCGAGCCGGATGCGGCTCGTCTCGACGGCCAGGCCGGCCAGCGTGGCCCACGAGTCGGTCGGCCCCGGCAGCCCCGAGCCGTCACCCATCCTCAGGTAGTGATCGGACCTGAAAAAGGCATCGAACCCGAGATCCTCCGTGGCCTGGGCCACCGTGCGAAGCCTGGCGTAGTCGGCGCCCTGCTGCGGCTCAGTCATGATCCTGAGTTTCATGCTTACATCCTGCCAGGGCCAGGCACACTATCCCGGCTCGCCCCGCACAAAGAATCTGTCCCAGGCCACCTCGCCCACGTAGGTGCGCCGGCCCAGCCATCCCACCCCGGTCCGGACGTAACACGGGGCCAGGGTCCGCGACGCCATCGCGGGGCGCACCGCCTCGATGACCACCAGGATGGCCTGACCAGAGCCGAGGGCCTCCGCGCCGGACTGCATGGCCCGGCCGCGGTCGTCGGTAATGCCCATGGCGACTGACGATTCAGGGGCTTCCGGGTCTGCACCGCTCAAAGCGGTCCAAGAGTAAAAGATCATGACCTGCCCAGGGATCTGGCTCCGTGTGGCCGTGGCGGCCCTCACGATTTCCGACGCTAACGCACTTTTGCGATCTCGTCTAATCTCGACTAGTGTCGAAGCGTTGCGATTGGCAATATTGCCAATCGAGTACGGTACGAGAGTGTCGATAAGTGACGAATCGGACCCAAGAGCCTACGTAAGACTGGCCGCGCGGCTACGCCGGGAGATCGCGGAGGGGACCCTCGCGCCCGGGATGCCGACGCCGTCCATCACCACTCTGAGCCAGCAGTACGGGCACGCCCGGCAGACATGCGCCAAGGCCCTGCGCACGCTGGAAGACGAAGGGCTGCTGACCCGGATTCCCGGTCTCGGCTACTACGTAACGGGAACCGCGTCCACCGGACCGCCAGCCCCACCCGGCGCCTGACTCCCTACGAGCCCAGCCCGGCGTCACTCCCATCCCGCACGGAGTCGGTGACCCGCGGGTTCCGTGTTAGGTACTCTGCGGGCCACCGACTGCCCGTTCAGTGGCCGGAGCCGAGAGGGTTTAAGCAGTGCCGAAACGGCGATAAATACTGTACGTACGCGTGTTCGATTTAGTATACTGGTGCCGCGAATCTGACTGAGTGGGCGGGTGCTCAGGGAGTGCATCCGCAGACGGCGTACCGGTGGTTCCGGGAGGGGACGTTGCCGGTCCCGGCAGTGCGGGTGAACCGGCGGACGGTGCTGGTCTGCCCGGGCGTACCCGCCGGACCTGCCGTCGCGGCTTATGGGCCGTATGCACGGGTGTCCTCCCACGACCATCGAGAGGACCTGGACTGGCAGGTGGCGACGCTGACCACCTGGGCCGCGGGCGCGGGCGGTCAGGTGGTCCGGGTGGAGGCCGAAGTCGGGTCCGGGATGAACGGATCACGCGCGAAGGCCCGCAGGATCCTGGCAGACCCGGAGGTGACCGCGGTGGTGGTGGAGCACCGCGGCCGGCTCGGGAGGATGACTACCGAGCTGGTCGAGTCTGTGCTCTGGGCGCACAGCAGGCGGCTGGTGGCGCTCGATGACGGGGAGGTGGCCGAGGACCTGATGCGGGACATGCTGGAGGTGCTCACGAGTTTCTGCGCTCGCCTGTACGGCCGCCGGCCGGCGCGGAACTGGGCGTTGAAAGCGGTCGGCTGCGCCCAGCGGGACATCGGCCCGCAGGCGGCTGCCAGTGCTGGAGGGCAGGATGCGGAGTCATGAGTGAGCGGGTAAGCCTCGGCGCGGCCGGGCGGCAGCCTGGAGTAAGTGGCGATATCCGCTGGGCCGGGTACACCAAGGTCACGGCGGCCTCGGAGCCTGGGAACACGAGCCGCCGGCGTGGCTCCGCAAGGCCTGGGCTCGCAGACGCCGACCGGGGCAGCGCCGGGTCGAGGTCTCATGCTGCGTCTGCGGCGCTGTGCGGGAAGTGCGGCCGAGCCTGGTGGAGGGCTACACGCACCTGGTGTGCGGCCCGTGCGGCAGGAGCGGGAAACGACCGGAGGTCCCCAGCCGGCCAGGCATGATTCTGGTGCGCACCTTCGACGTGGCCGGATACTTCGACGGGTACGTCCACCGGCTCGCCTCAGCCGGGGAGCGCGCCAGCGTCCACCGGGCTGCAGCTTTGGCTCGCGCCGCCTGCCTGAACGCTCTAGGAGAGCCGGAGTCCTGATGGCCAGGTTCGAGATCCCGGACGGGTGGACGGTCCAGGCGTTCCAGTTTGCGCTGGACTGCACCCCGGAGCAGGCGGCGTGTGTGCGGCGTCAGTTCGGTGGCCGCCGGTACGCCCGCAACTGGGCAGTCCGCACCCGGGGCTCCCGCCGCTACGCCCAGACCCAGCGGAAGATCACCCGGCTGCAGCGCCGGGTCGCCAGCATCCGCGGCCACCACCTCCACAACCTGACCACCAGGCTCGCCAAAACCCACGGCGAGATCGTGGTCGAAGGCCTGGATGCGGCCGGGATGCTGCGTCAGAAAGGCCTGACGGGCGCACGCGCCCGCAGGCGCGGCCTGTCCGATTCCGCCCTCGCCGAGACCCGCCGCCAGCTGGCCAACAAGACCAGCTGGTACGGCTCCCGTCTCGCCATAGCGGACCGCTGGTACCCATCCTCCAATACCTGCCACGCCTGTCGGCATGTGCAGGACATCGGGTGGAACGAACACTGGACCTGCACCGGGTGCGGGACCAGTCACCAGCGCGACGACAACGCCGCCCATCAACCTCGCGCGCTACGAGCCGCCCGCCACGGGTGATAGCGCCCTCGGCCCAGTCAGGGCCGCGGTCAAGCGCGGAGCCGACCGTAAGACCCGGCATCGCCGGGCGGGCGGCAATGAAACGCGGAAGGGACCCAGCCAGCAGGCTGAGAAACAACCCCGGGACGGGGTGCCAATAAATGACTCACCATGACTCACTCATTGGCAACGGTAGCGACGCATTCCACGTGATGGGTCATCGGGAACGCATCGAAGGCGCGCAGGCCGGCCAGCGTCCAGCCTCGGTTCAGCAGCAAGCCGATGTCGCGGGCCATGGTCGCGGGGTCGCAGGATACGTAGGCGAACCTGGCCACCCCGTTCTCCGGAGCCCCGAGGTAGTCGATGACCTCGCGGGCCAGCCCGGCGCGTGGCGGGTCGGCCACCACCAACCGGGTCGGCGGGAGGGCTCCGAGCTGACCGCCGCGGCCCAGCACCGCCGCCACGTCACCCTTGTGCACCCTCGCCCAGGGCCATTCGCGCAGATTGTGCCGGGCGTCCCGGACCGCCGCGCTGTCGGACTCGACCCCGATCACCGTCCCGCCCGGCCCGACCGCCTGGGCCAGTGACCCGGCGAACAGCCCCACCCCGCAATACAGGTCGAGCGCGACGTCACCGGGCTCGGGGGCGAGCTCGGCCATGACCACGCCGGTCAGGACATCGGCGGCGCCGGGATGCACCTGCCAGAACGCGCCCGCACCCACCCGCCAGTCCCGGCCCGCCGCGCGCTGGCTCAGGTAAGACCGGCCGCGCAGGGGGGTCAGGCTATGACCAGCCCGGCGCAGGACCGAGTCCGCGCCAGGGGGGCCGCCAGGGGGGCCAGGGGGGGTGGAACCCCCCCTGACGCGGGGGGTTCCGGGGGGTCGTCCCCCCGGGCTAGCCCTGCCCGGCGTGATGACCACAGCCCGTTCGCCCGATCCCGCCGCGACCAGGGCCTCGACCGAGGAGGTCCCGGGCCAGCGGCGGCCAGTGACGCCGAGATCGGTGATGGCAGGATGCGCGATCAGGCACTGGCCCACGTCGACCACATCGTGCGAGCGATGCGAGCGCAGTCCGGCCACCCCGTCCCGCCGCACCGCGAACTGCACCCGCGTACGCCAACCCAGGCCGCTGCTGGCCTGCTCCTCATCACCTGGCAGTGCCTCGACCGTGACCTCGCGGTCGAGTCCGGCCAGCCGCTTGAGCTGCTGGCGGACGACGGCAGCCTTCAGCGATCGCTGCGCGGGCAAGGTGACGTGCTGCCAGTCGCAGCCGCCGCAGCCGCCGGGATGCGCGTGCGGGCAGGGTGCCTGGACCCGGTCCGGGGATGCCTTCAGGATCTCCACCGCGTCGGCGCGGGCCAGCCGGGAGGTGACCTCGGTGAGGCGGGCGAGCACCGTTTCGCCGGGGAGCGCATGCCGCACAAAAACCACCAGCCCGTCCTCAGGCTGGGCGACGCACCATCCGCCGTGCGCCACGTCCCGTGTGGTGACCTCGATGACCTGACCGGCACGATAATCCATCATGGATGCGGCGAGGTGACCCCGGATTTCAGGCCGGGGAGGATCGCCGCCTCACCTCCCCCGGCATGTTGATGGAACTTGCTAGTGCGTTCGGTCCCGGTATCGGCGGCTTCCCGCGCCCGCCCAGGAAATCGTACTGCGAGACCGCAACTCGCGCTCCTGGTGGCGTGAGGTGGAAATCCTCCACCCCGGGAGGGGAAGGATGCCACATGAGGGCATACCTTTGGCAAGGCGCCCCTGGATCGGGGGACCCGCTTGTCGTGGAGGGACGGTCATGCACATCGTGATCATGGGCTGCGGACGAGTTGGGTCGACGCTCGCCCACATCCTCGAGGACCGAGACAACACCGTCTCGGTCATCGACCGGGACCCGGAGGCATTCCGCAGGCTTGGTTCGGCGTTCAAGGGCGACCGCGTCACCGGGATCGGCTTCGACCGAGCGGTCCTCACCCAGGCGGGCATCGAGCGCGCGGACGCCTTCGCCGCGGTCAGCAGCGGCGACAACTCCAACATCATTGCGGCCCGAGTGGCCCGCGAGACGTTCGGCGTGCAGAGGGTGGCGGCCCGCATTTACGACCCCCGCCGGGCCGAGGTTTACGAGCGGCTCGGCATCCCCACTGTGGCCACGGTGCGCTGGACCGCCGACCAGATGCTGCGCAAACTGCTCCCGGAGGGTGGCGAGCCGCTCTGGCGGGACCCCACCGGGAGGATCGTGCTGGCCGAGGTCGCCTTCTCCACCAGTTGGATCGGCGAACAAGTCAAGGCGCTCGAGGCCCGCACGATGACCAGGATCGCCTTCATCGACCGGCTTGGCCAGGCCTTCGTGCCCGAGCCAGGGACCGCGCTGCAGGAAGGCGACGTACTGCACGTCGTGGCCAAGGAAGGCGACTTGGACCGGATCGCCGCGGCCTTCGCGGCTCGAGGAGGCGAACACTGATGCGGGTAGCGATAGCGGGAGCCGGGGCGGTCGGCCGTTCCATCGCGGGCGAACTGCTCGAGAACGGCCACGAGGTGCTGCTGATTGACCACTCGCCCAAGGCGATCAAGGTCGACAGCGTGCCCCGCGCTGAATGGCTGCTCGCCGATGCTTGCGAGATCAGCTCCCTGGACGACGCGGCGTTGCAACGGTGCCAGGTGGTCATCGCCGCCACCGGCGACGACAAGGCGAACCTGGTGGTATCGCTGCTTGCCAAGACCGAGTACGGGGTGCCGCGCGTCGTGGCGCGGGTGAATCACCCGGACAACGAGTGGCTGTACAACGAATCCTGGGGCGTGGACGTCGCGGTCTCAACG
Source organism: Actinomycetota bacterium (assembly GCA_003168295.1). The sequence goes on along the minus strand of PMST01000610.1, from coordinate 7,975 downwards.
CCCAGGCTGCTCTCCGCGCTGGTGGAGGAGGCGGTCAGCGTCGGTGACCTGGTCCGGCTGATGACGTTCGGGCAGAGCGAGGCCAGCCTGGTCGAACTGACCATGCCGGACGACGCTCCGCTGGTCGGCCAGCGCGTTGGCGGGATTGAATGGCCCCCGGACACCTCTCTCGTCGCCATCTTGCGCGAGGGCCGGGTGCTGGTACCGCATCCCGACGATCCGCTCCAAGCCGGCGATGAGCTGTTCTTCGTGACCAGCGAGGACGTGGAGGAGGAACTCGCACGCCTGCTCAGTGCTGGCTGAGCATGGGCTGGCTGAGCAGGGGCCCGGCTGAGCGAGGCCGGCTGACCGCCGGGGCTAGCGGGTCTCGGTGAATTCGGGGCCTCGATCGAAGGGGTTCAGGTCAGGACGGAACCTGTTCTCCTCCTCCTCCTCCGCGGCGGCCTGCTCTTCGAGCGCCTGACGCGCCTCAGGAGGCAAGCGGAGCTCCAGTATCTCCCGAGGTGGTACCGGGTGCTCGCCCCGGACGACCACGGTGTCCCTGATGACCTCCTCGAGCAAGTCGGCTTGCTCGTCGCCGGCCGCGGCCGGGCCGGTGAACAGGCCGCGCACGAACCAGCGCGGGCCGTCGACGCCGACAAACCTGACCAGCCGCAAGCCAGAGGCGGGCTGTCCGGGCTCTATCGGCACCTGAGCCAGCAGCTCGATCCCGAACGATCCCGGCGCCTCCTCACTCCGCCCGCCTGCCGCGAGCACCTCAGCGGCGATCTCCGCACGGACGTCGTCCCACAGGGCGCCCCGGCGTGCGGCGGCGAACGCCTGGATCTGCAGCTCGCTCTCCCGGTACTTGATCGTGACCCAGGCACCGTGCTGTTCAGCCATGACGAGCTGGATCTCGTGCTCCGGGCCGACCGGTACCTGCAGGCTGCCCAGGTCGACCCGTTCCTGGGCGGGATAGGATTCCTCGGCATCCCACGGCCCTCCCTCCGCACGCGGGGTGCCCTCGGGCTCCTGCCCAGCTTGCTCATCATCGAACGGCTCGTCGTAATCGAGCTCGTCGCCGGACCCTGCCTGGTCTTTGTCCTCGGACCAGTCCTGGCCCGCGTCTGCTGATCGACGCCGACGAAACACTGTTTACTCCTTTGTTAGCCCGGGGGGCTGTGTTAGCCCCGGGGGGACGACCCCCCGGGATCCCCCCGATTCTGGGGGGAAACCGTTCCCCCCAGACCCCCTCGGGGACCCCTACGGGGCCCATTTGACCCTCGGACCTTCGGCCCTCGGGTCAGCCGGTTGAGCCGAAGCCGCCATCGCCTCGGCTGGATCCGGGTAGCACCTCTACTTCGTGGAACACCGCCCGTTCCACCCGCTGGATGACCAGCTGCGCGATCCTGTCGCCCCGATTGAACCGGACCGCGCGATCGGAGTCCGTGTTCAGCAGGGTTACCTTGATCTCGCCACGATAGCCCGCGTCGACGGTTCCCGGCGCGTTCACGAGCGTCACCCCGTACTTCGCGGCCAGGCCCGAGCGCGGATGCACGAACGCCGCGTAGCCGGCCGGCAGCGCGATCGCCAGCCCGGTCCGCACCAGCACCCGCTCACCCGGTCCCAGCTCCACGTCTTCAGCGGTGGCCAGATCCGCGCCGGCATCCCCCGGATGGGAGTATGACGGCAGCGGCATGCCAGGATCAAGGCGCTTGATCAGTACATCGGCCTCTGATGGCGGCAACGGATACTCCCTCCTGCTCGCACGCACGGTGAGGATAGCGCGACATCCGGATACTGTCGCATCTTATGGGTCACCCAGGTTCGTCTGGACCTGGGTCGCTGCGCCGCAGCTCCGGAAGCGCGCGGGTGATCACGGCCACGACCGGTATGGCGACCACCGCCCCGGGGATGCCGGCCAGCACCCCGCCCACCGCGAGCGAGAGGATAACCGCGAGCGGATGGAGCCGTATCACCCGGCCGACCACCTGCGGTTGGAGCAGGTGGGCTTCGAGCTGGTCCTCGATGATCAGTACACCTAGCAGGATGATCGCATCGACCCAGCCATGCGTGGCCAGCGTCACCAAGATGGCCAGCGTCCCCGCCACCAGCAGTCCCACGAGCGGTACGAACGCGGCCACGAACACCAGCACGGCGAGCGGGACGACCAGCGGAACCCCCATAATCCAAAGAGCCAGGCCGACCACGATCGCGTGGATCGCGGCCACCGCCACGGTGCCGCGCATGTAGTACACCACCGCCAGCCACGAGGCATGCCCGGCGCGGTCCATGCGGCGCGCTGTCTCGGGCCGCATCGCGCCCAGCAGCCAGTTCCAGATCCGCTCCCCGTCCTTGATCAGGAAGAACGTAACGAAGAGCATCAGCACGAGACCGCCGAAGAACTCGGCCGCGATCTTGCCGCCGGTCACCACGGTGCCTTCGACGAGGGACTTGTGCTTGCTGAGATAGCCGGGGATGTTGTTCAGGAGATTCTTGACAGTGCTGCTCTTGACGTGAAAAGGCGGCCCGGACAGCAACGACTCCACCTGCGTGGTCGTGTGCTTGACCTCCGCCACCAGGGTCGGGTAATCCGCGGACACCCGGTTGGTGACCAGCAGGACCAGGCCACCGAGGACGGCGGCGGCGATGAGCAAGGTGGCCCACGTCGCACCGAGCCCGGGCAACCCGGCGCGGCGCAGCCAGGCCGTCAGCGGCTGCAGCAAGGCGGTGAGCAGTAGCGCCGCTATGCACGGCACGACCACGATGTACAGGATGCCAAGTATCCGCGCGATCAGGTAGATGGCGGCGCCGAGAAGCAACAACCGCCAGGACCACGCGGCCCCCGTCTGCAGCCAGCTCGGCACCCGGCTGCTCTCGGCCACATTCCCCTGGCGGGCCGGCATGGTCACACGCGCTTGCTCCGGCGTTCTCACCACAGCCTGCTCCGGGGCGTTCACGCGATTCTGCTTCCGCGCCCTCAAGCCCCGCGCTATCTGCTCTCGCACGCCCGTACCGCGCGCGATCCGATCCTCCGTCGCCTCCTCCGTCGCCGAGGCGCCGTTCTCGTTCCCGTCCGCCGCGGCACCGTTCTCGATGCCGTCCGCGATGCCGTTATCGTTGCCGTCCGTCGTAGTCCCGTTCCCGTTCCCATCGCCGGTCCGCTGGCCGACGTCGCCGCTGTCTCGCGTCCCCGCGCCGGCGTCACTTTGGGTGGCGCCGGCGACTGCATCCACGTCGTCGGTCATGAACGCTCCGCTACCGCTGTGAGCGCAAAGTATTCCGGTGCGGCCCACTCGGTTTGCCGCCTTGCCCCCCGCCAGGACTCCATCTGACCAACTACCCTCGTCTGCATGCGTGATTACCGCGAACAGCTACAAGTACCGCTCGCCTGGTGGCTGCTCGCTGTGCCAACCGTCCTCATTTTCGGCGCCACACTCTACGCCGGCCTCCCCGAACCCTGGCCGATCATCATCATGGCCGGACTCGTCCTGGGCTGCGCAGCAATGCTGATCTCCATGAGCCTGGCCCGAGTGGAGGTCGGCGGTGGAACCCTGCGAGCGGGGAGTGCCGTCCTGCCCCTGACGGCCATCAGGGACGTGATCACCCTCGACGAGAAGCAAACCACGCAGATGCGCGGCCCACGGGCGGATCCGGCGGCCCGCCTGTACTCGCGACCCTACCTGAAGGCCTCGGTGTACCTCCCCGTCGATCCGGCGTTCGACCCCGCGGTGCCCTACTGGCTGATCGGCACCCGGCACCCGGCGGCGCTGGCCGAGGTCATCGAAAGGTGCCGGGCGCAAGCCGGCCATGAACCGGTGGCATGATTACGCGGACGAGGCCAGTGGGCTGAGCCAGCGGACGGGGCTAGAAGGAGGCAGCGGGATGGCTGACAAGAAAACGGCTGACAGGAAAGTCGACCTCGGCACCAAGGTCGTCAGCGCCGTGGCGGCTATGGCGGCCGCATTCGTGGCGCGTAAGTTGATCACCTTCGTGTGGACGAAGGCCACCGGTAAAGAGCCACCTACGCATCCTGAGGATCCGCAGGTGGCGCTACCCGAGGCACTCGGCTGGTCCATGCTGACCGGCGTCACTGTGGAGGCGGCGAGGCTGCTCGCGACCCGGGCTGCGGCACGTAGAACGTACAGCGGCCCGGACAGCGAGCCCGTCAACACCGCGGACAGCTAAGCCGCGCACTCCCGGCAGAC
>PMST01000610.1:0-3749 GCA_003168295.1 Actinomycetota bacterium | reverse complement strand
GCAACGTCGTCAGGATCAAGATCGATGGTGCTCGATGACTTGTCCATCCGGCGCGCCTGAAGCTCCTGAAGGCTGTCCTCAGTCAGGTCGTCGTCCGTCTTCCGCGGGCTGTCGTAGTCGGTAGCCATCTGAGTACTCCATCCCCCTTCATCCGTAGTGCGCAATCGCTGCGCGGGTGTAACGCTTTCAAGGCCGCAGTTGTGCCCGATTCCGGCGGGGAATTCTGTCACGTTCGCGCCCGGCGCACACGCAGCACGCCGATAACTCCTGACAAGTCCCGTTCGGGTCCGCTAACACGCCACGTCCCCGGCCCGGTAACGCGTCTTGTTCTTGACTACGTGGCGCGTCCCGTTCCGGGTTCAGCCTGCTCAGGAAAGTATCAAGCTGCCGGTAGAGCTCGGGACCCGCGACGACCGCCATCGAGGTGCTCTCCGGCTGACCGCCTAGCCCGCCGACCATCGCGCCCGCTTCACGGGCGATAAGGCCGCCGGCCGCATAGTCCCAGTAGTTCAGGCCGCGTTCGAAGAACGCGTCCATCCGTCCGGCTGCTACCGAGCACAGGTCCACGGCGGCAGACCCGCCGCGCCTGATGTCCCGTACATGCGGCAGCAGCTTGGCGATTATCTCGCCCTGGACCTGGCGGCGTCCCGAATCGTACCCGAACCCGGTTCCTACCAGAGCCTGGCCGAGCGCCACGGGCAAGTTGCAGTGCAGCGCGACGGCGGTGTCCCGACGATGCAGCCAGGCACCCTGGCCGGCCACGGCCGTAAAGGTCTCACCGAAGCGGGGCACCTCGACCACTCCAGCGACCACGATGCCATCGACCTCGGCGGCGATGGACACGGCCCAGTCGGGCAGGCCGTACAGGTAGTTGACGGTCCCGTCGAGCGGATCCACCACCCAGCGCACCCGGCCAGGTGCGCCGGGATCACCGGCTCCGGTCCCGACCGGGGCGGCAGCTCCGGCGGTCTGGCCGCCTTCCTCGCCGAGGACCGTGTCGCCGGGCCGCGCCGCGCGGATCCGCTCGGTGATCAGGGCTTCGGACCGGCGGTCCATCTCCGTCACCACGTCCGTGGGGCTTGACTTGGTGTCGATGACCTCGGGGCGCATGTCACCCCGCCAGGAGGCCAGCAGAGCGCCAGCCTCGCTGGCCGCCTCCAGGGCGAGCCCCAGCAGCGCTTCAGCGTCCTCGTCTCCGGGTGTCATGCCTGCGTCGGCCCTCGGACTTCGCCCGCCCGATGCGCCGACGCGGCGACAGGCCCGTACCGGCAGCAGTCCGCCGGGCAGTCCTGGGTCGGCACCCCCATGGTCCCCAGCGCGGCGGGCTGGACCTCCGGGAGGGCCAGTCGCTCCCAGACCAGCTCGGTGATCATCGACGCGAAGGCGGGCCGGGTACCCGGCGTCGCGGCCCGGGCGAACGCGAGTCCCAGCGACTCGGCGCTCTGGGCCGCCTCGACATCCAGGTCGTGCCGGACCTCCATGTGATCAGAGACGAACCCGACCGGGATCACCAGCACGGCCTCGGTCCCGGACTTGGCCAGCTCACCGAGGTGGTCGCATACGTCAGGTTCCAGCCAGGGCTGGGCCGGCGACCCGCTTCTGCTCTGGTAGACGAGCGTCCACGGATGGCTGCCACCATCGGTCCGTTCGGCAATAAGGCGGGCAGCCTCGGTGAGCTCGGCCACATACCTTCGCCCTCCCCCGGGCCCGCTGGCGTCCGCCATCGCCACTGGGATGCTATGGGCGGTGAACACCAGGTGGGCGTCCTGCCGCACCTCGGCGGGCAGCGTGGCCAGCGCCGCGTTCGCATTCGCCGCGAAGGGCTCGATGAAGCCTGGATGGTTGAAGAAGCGCCTGATCTTGTCGATCCGGGGCGCGTCGGGGCCGACCGCGGCACGGGCCCGCTCGATATCGTCGAGGTACTGCCGACAGCTCGAGTAGGAGCTGTACGCGGAGGTGACGAAGGCGATCGCCCGCCGCACGCCGCCCTCGGCCATGGCGCGCACCGTGTCGGTCAGGTAGGGCGACCAGTTCCGGTTACCCCAGTAGAGCGGGAGCGAGAGACCGCCGGCCGAGAACTCGGCCTGGACCGCGGTCAGTATGTCCCGGCACTGCTGGTTGATCGGGCTCACCCCGCCGACCGCGTAGTAGTGCTCGGCCACGGCGACCAGCCGTTCCGGCGCGATGCCGCGGCCGCGGGTGACGTTTTCCAGGAACGGCATCACGTCGTCGGGGCCTTCCGGTCCGCCGAACGAGACAAGCAGGAAGGCATCATAGGCCTGCATGCCTTCCATCCAACCAGGGCCGTCGGGCGACCGCGTCAGCAGGCAGGCGAGAAGGGGGCCGGAGGGCTCAGGGGCAACGGGGGCGGATCCGCGGCCCGGAAATTGATTAGCGACGTCCGATATCGTGGTGAGTATGGGGCAACGCGGCCGATGACGGGCGTAGACGACGCGCAACGGACGACCAGCCCCTCCCCCGAGCCCCGCATTTCGCGCCGGATGATCCGGCCGCTCCGGCCCTACGCCGAGATCTTCCGTATTCCCGGGGCCTGGCGTTTTTCCGCAGCCGCCGTGATCGGACGGATGCCGATGTCGATGTTCGGGCTCGGCACGGTATTGCTCATCGCGGGAACCACCGGCCGGTACGGCATGGCCGGTGCCGTATCCGCGGCCGGTTCCCTGGGCTACGCGTTTTCCACGCCGCGGATCTCGCGCCTGATGGACTCGCGCGGCCAGCGGCGGGTGCTGCTGCCCCTGCTCGCGGTGTTCGCCCTGGCCACCGTGGCGCTGATCGCCGCTGTACAGTTGCGGCTCCCGACCTGGGCTTTCTTCGTGCCAGGAGCGATAGCGGGCGCGGCCATGCCGGGTCTGGGCACCATGGTCCGGGCCCGGTGGAGCGTCTTGCTCGCGGGCTCGCCCCGGCTGCATGCCGCCTTCAGCTTCGAGTCGGTCGCCGACGAGCTGTGCTTCGTGATCGGTCCCGCCGCCGTGACGCTGCTCGCCACCGAGGTCTTTCCGGCTGCTGGCGTGGGCGTCGCGGCCCTGCTGTGCGTCGCGGGGACGCTCTGGTTCGCCGCCCAGCGCGGCACCGAGCCGGTCATCTTCCGGCCTGAGGCACCAGCGGGGACCCCTAGCCTGCGGACGTCGCGGGTTTCCGGGGCTCCGCGGGTCCGGGGTGCGCCCGCACCCGGGCTGGTGGTCCTGGTCCCGGTGTACCTGTTGCTAGGCGCGATGTTCGTCTCGATCGACTTGAGCACGGTCGCGTTTGCCCAGCAGTTCGGGCACAAGCCGCTGGCCGGGTTCATTCTCGGCACGTATGCCCTGGGCAGCGCGACGGGCGGGCTGTGGTACGGATCCCGGCAGTGGCGGACGCCCGTCGCGACGAGGTTCGCGCTCACCCTGGCCCTGACCGTGACCGGCGTCGCCACGTTCTGGGCTCAGCCCAACCTGATCACGCTGACCTGCGTCATCTACCTGTGCGGCCTCACCATCGCGCCTACGCTCATCGCCGGTTTCAGCCTGCTCGAGGCGCAAGCCCAACGTGGCAGGCGCACGGAGGCCATGTCCTGGCTCAGCAGCGGTATTTCTGTCGGGGTGGCCGTCGGAGCGTCGGTGGTGGGCTTCGTCATCGACGCCCATGGCCCGCGGGTGGGATATGCGTTCGCCGCCGGGTGCGGCGTCGCGAGCGCGGTAACCTGCCTGGCGGGCCTGCGCCGCCTTCGACCCAAGGACCTCAAGGACCTCAAG
>PMST01000677.1 GCA_003168295.1 Actinomycetota bacterium | reverse complement strand
GCGTCCCGGCCGGCCTGCCGATTCCCTAGCACGGTGCCCGCGCCGGCGGCCCGGGGCACAGGTCCCCGGCCCGCTGGCCCGCATGAAACGATCCCGCATGCGCTGGAGCCTCCGGGACCCGGCCGAGGCCAGCGCCCACGCCTTCCCACCGGGCGCGTACCGGTACCAGATCGGCACGGTGAAAACGGTTCGCGGCCCTGCCCGGCCGACACTGGCAAGGCGGGGCTGGGCCGGGAACAGGTCGCGGTCGTGTGAAGACAACGGCACGAAACTGAGCCTTGGTGAAGGCACCGACAACCGCGGAGGCCACGGCGGTGTGGGCAACTGCCCACCTCGCAGCCGCCCTTGGGTCGTATCGCGGCGACCTTCCAGGGCTGCCCGTTAAGACTTTCCAGGGCTTCCCGTTAAGAGGAGCGACCGCGGACCCCAGGGATCCCACGAGCCGACTCGGGTCAGCGACTCCACCCAGTTGCGCAGTTCCCGCTCCAGCACCTCGGGCAGGCTCGCTGGGCCGAGGCCGCCGGAATCGGGGAAGGAGAGGAGCCGCTCGCCCCAGGTCATCAGTGCGCTCGTATCGGCTGGGTAGGCCATCAGCTGCTCCCGGTCGCGCAGCGCGAGGACGAGATACAGCGTCGTACGCTCGTCGGCGTCGTGGTTGCGTGCGGCCCGCAACAGCAGATCGCAGGCGGCGTCGAGATCGTCCGGGTCCGGCGGTTCGGCGTCCGGCCAGGCGTCGCTGTAGCGGTCATAGCTGAGTCGGCCGACCGTCATCGCCACGTCCGGCCAGGCCGGATCGTCGGCTGGCAGCCAGTAGAGCAGCGCGGCGTTCACCGCGATGGCCTCGTTACGGTCGGCTCGGGTGGCCGCGACCACGGCCCGATCCCGCTCCTGGCGCCGCGCGCCCGCCAGGGCCAGCCGATGCTCGAGCAGGGTCCCAAGGAGCGCACGCGCCTCGGCGATCACCTTCGGGTAGCTGGACGCGTCGCCGTCGGCGGGAGCACGCAGCAAGGCGGCCAGCGCCGCACGTGCGTGCTCGATCGCCGCGTCTAGGTCCTGGGCGTTAAGTACGGTGCGGCTCGTGGTGTCGGTCAATCAGACCCCCTCTGCAGATTAGCCAGGTGACGGCCAGCTCCGTCAGGGGCCATGGCGGCCGCCACCTGGGGTCCTCAACGTCACGGGCCACATGGCCGCGACAAGCTCGAGAGAATACGGCTTACCGGCGAGGTTGTTCACCGTGACAAGCCACGCGTCGTCACCGCGAGGGTTCAATGCGACCGACGAAATCATCTGCCCCCCAAAGGCTAAGTTTCGCTGACCGGTAATCGCCTGTCTCGGGTAGGCGATTACCGGTGATCGGTAATGTGCGACCGACGCGTCGTTCCATTAAACGGCCGCCGAAGTGGCATCGCCTTGGGGCCACGCGTCGCGGCGTGTTCGCCGCACGACAACCCATCCAGACCCTTTGCGACTCCTGCCTCACCCGCCCCTAACGGCTCACTTCGGGCGTTGTCCGTCCCGAATCCCGTAAGCACCAAGACGAGTTTAGTGTAGCTAGATAAAGCATGTCCATCTATGCAGGACTTGCGTCGATAAGGATCCGATTCCGGCTCTGTGATAGGCCTGGTGGCTACGTCGGCGTGCTCGGATGCTCAGGGTCGGGCGTATCTGCAGATCAGGCGGGCGGCGGCGGACCCGAACGCTGCGGCGGGCGGGTACGCCGCACATGCGGCCCGCCAGCGATCCCGCAGCGAGGAGGCGAGCTCGTCGGGCAGCGCGGCTGCGGCCGCGCCGCCGGCCAGGACTTCGATAGGCCCGAGCAGGTAGACCTCGGCCAGGGTCGGCAGGTCGGCGAACTCAGCCGCCGGATGGGCGCCTCCGGGCAGGCGGGTGGCCCGCTCGATCAGCCCAGCGCCTAGCTGCCAGACCGCGTGGCCCTGCCCCGCCAGGACGCACTCCACCGCGGCGAGAATCTCCACCGCCATCGCATAGGACTCGGCAATCAGCAGCCCGGCGCCGAACTCCCCCGGGCTGGGCGCCTGCGGTCCGCGGCGGGCCAGCGAGGCGAGGTGATCAAGGTGCGCACCTTCATGGATGCCGCGCCAGATCTGCTGCTCCAGCGNNCTCACCGGCAAGCGCAGCGTGACGTGCGCATCGCTGGGTGAGGGCCGGTAGCGGACGCCCCAGGCGAGTTGCCGTGCGCTGACCAACGGGCACGGGGCGTCGCGCGGGAGCGCAACGGCGGTCGAGAGGAGCAGCTCACCGAACCCCGCGACGAGGTCGGCCGCCCGCCATGCGATCCCTCTGATGCGGCGGATAAATCCAACGACCGGACGAGCGTCCGGGTACCACCGCGGCACCGGCCCGGCGAACCGCCGTAGCAGACGGAGCCGGGCGGCATGCTGGCCACCCGAGAGGACACCTATGGCCTGGACCACCTCATCCAGGCCGCCGAATGCCCCGGACAGTCCGGAGCCATTGGGCAATCCGGAACGACTAGGCGGTCCGGAGCTATCGGCCAATCCGGAACCACCGGGCCCTGAATCGCCGGGCCGTGGGCCGTCAAGAGCCAGGCAGCCGACCGCCACATCCGCCCAGCCTCGGACAATCCAGGCGTCAGATTCCGCGTTCAGGGCCGGTACCCGGACCGCCGCGGTCGCCGCAGCGACCGCCCACGCGCGGGCGGCAGGCGCTGTTACCTGCGACGGCCCGGGGGCTCGAGCCCCCGGGCCACGCACCTCACTACCCATCCGGCACTGACTTGACTCCGAAACTAACGTTGGGCCGCTCCCGTTTACCGGGGTAAGCCTGCGCGCGTGTCCACCTGCGAGCCAGAGTTAATACCTGAACTAACCCAAAATAATTATATGGCCTTTAGTCAGGAAAATCTGGGCCGCCCCTCCCTGGGGTTCGGCCTATGATGACGATCTTGGTCCAGGTCACGGGCCAGGTGAGCGGAGAGGAGGTACCGGTGGCAGCGCAGGACGAACGGCTCACGGCCATCGCGGCCGCCGCCGCCACCGTGCTTCGCCAGACGCCCTATCACGTGGTCCGCGCCGGGGACGTGGCCGCGGCGGTACGACTGCCGGGGCCGCAGGGGCGTTCCGCGGTATGGCTGTACAACGAGGTGCACAATCGCCGCGTCCTGGTCGCGCTCGCCGCGGCGCACGCCTGGCAGGAGTTCGCCGGACGGGCGAACTGGTCACCCCCGGGGTCAATCGAGTCGGTAACGGCGGCCAGGTCTGTCGTGGCCGCCGCGCTGAGCGTGATCGTCACCTTTCACCGGGCCGAACATCCGTTGATGACCCAGGTCGGCTACGGGATCGGCGACATCTCCACCGCGGAGAAGCGGCAACTCGCCGCGGGCTCCGGCCTCCACCCACCCGACTGGCCAGACAGCCCATCGGGCCGGGTCGCGGCGGCGGCCTGGCACGGCCGGTGCGACGTCTTCTCTGATTTCCTGCGCCCGGTGCTGCGGGACTGCACCGAATCGGTTACCTACCTGGCCGAGTCAGACGTCGGCGAGAGCGCCTCCCGGCTGTCCGACGTGACCTTCCGGACCTGCCTCGCCGATCGTGACGGGCCGGTCGATCTCGTCGCGCGCGGTCTCGCGGCGTTGTGGTTCGAGCGCGACCTGACCCGGCTCGCCGGCACACTGCCGCGCGACCTGGAAAGCGGCGAAACCGCACTGGCCGCCGTCGCCCGGCGGCGTACCGATCCTCGGGCCGAGGCCAACGCCAGCGCCGTCGTGGTCCGGGTCCTGCTCGAGGCGGGCACGCTGCATCATCGGTGCGTCAGGGAGGCGCGGCGGACGGTCTCGCTCTGGCAGAACCTGCCGGCCGAGACGAATGGCCGAAACGCCGGGATGACCGACGCCGCCGGGCATGACCGGCAGCGGCTCAGCGACGCCGCGAGCCACCTCGGGCTGGCCGCGGCCCGGTACGGGGACAGGCGCTCGGCCGCGGAGGCGTGGGAACTGTCCCGCCAGGTCGCCGAGCAAGGCCTAGGCCATGACCGGTCGAGGATCGCGCGCGCGGACAACAATCTCGCCGCGCTAGCCGCCGAGACGGGACGCGGACGGCACGCCGAGACCGTCATTACCGAGGTCCTCCATACCCGGCAAGCCCTGCTGGAGCGCCAGCCGCAGGACGCGCCCTCCTGGCGTCGGCTGACCGTGACCGAACGCACCCGGACGGACATCGCCCGGCTCAACGGGCGCGCGATCGAGAGCGTCCGGCTGGCGGCCGGCCTGTTCGCGGACAGGCGAGCCCGGCTCGGCGCCCTCGCCCACGCCGACACCGCCGAGGCCCGGACCATCCTGGGACAGACCCTGCTTTCCGCCGGACATCCGACCGCTGCGCGACGTCACCTCGAGGAGGCCGCCGACACCCGCCGCGGCAGGTTCCTGCCCAGCTCCTACCGGGTCCAGGAAGACCTCATCTGGCTGGCCAAGGCGGCACTGGTTCTCGGGCATCCACATACCGTGCTCGACCTGCTCGGCGGCCAGACCGCGGGAACCGACTGGTTCCGTGACCGGGTGTCGTTCCGGCTCAGTTATACCGCCCGGCGGCTGCTCGCGTTGGCCAGCGCCGAACTGGGCCGAGCCGATGAGGCAGCGGCCACCCTGCGCACCGACCGGGAGCACCTCGCGGACTGCCCGCTGGACCTCGGCCTGGACCCGCTGGCCGCGGACCTCGATCGTTCCCTCGCCGAGCTCGCATTGCTGCGGGGAGAAGCCGCGGGAGCCGCGGCCGCGCTGACCCGCCTCGCCGACGCCGAAGCCGAAGCAGAGGGGGGACCGCCGTTGCCCGCGCACGGCTGGACCCTTGTCCTGCTCGGCCGGGCGGCGAACCTCCTGGGGGATAGCCGACGTGCCGCCGAGTGCTTCGATGCGGTCAGTGACCTCGCGACGGCCGGAGTCGACCCCTGCCACCCAGTGGTACTGACCGCGCACTACGAGGAGGCGGTGCGCTGCGCCGCACTCGGCGACGCGAGCCAGGCCGCGAGGCTGCTCCAGCCCGTGCTCGACCGGACCCCGATGGCCCACGGACGGCCCGCTCTGGGCGAGGCGCACCCGCTGCTGACCAAGGCGCGCGCGCTCGCCGAGCGGCTGGGCATCATCGTGCTACACACCCCGGCCGGCCTCGACGAAGCCTCCCTGGACATCGACGCCTGACCGCCAGGGCCGGCCGCCGCAGCAGGTCGCTGGGCTCCGCACCGGAAGCCACGTCCGCTCTCGAGCAGCACGACCACTGATGCGATCAGGGCAAGGAACCGGGCTGCGGCGCGGTCGGGCCAGCCGCGGTCGCAGACCGGGCGTCCGTGGCGGGAGGGGCGGGCGGCGCGGGCGGGGCGGGAGGGGGATCCCCGGCACGGAGGGGGGCGGCGTGGTAGTGGCCCTCGTGGGCGAGGACGGGGCGGCGGTCGCCGCGCAGCTCGTCGTATTTCTCCTCGAGTTTCTGGCGGTCGTTCCACTGGCGGCGGAGCTGGCCCAGGTACTCGGGGTTGCCCTCGTAGGTGCCGCGCCAGGTCTGCGGCATCTGGTCCATCGCCAGCCCGGGATCGGCGTGCCCGCCTAGGGAAATCCGCGAGGGGACCTTTGCGCTGGCCTGGCCGCAGGCCGGGCAGTCCTGCTGCGCGCTGGTGGCGATCGGCGCCAGCTGCTCGAAGCGGTGCCCGGCCGGGCAGCGGTAGTCATAAAGCGGCATCGCCTTACCAGTTCTGGATCGACTTG
>PMST01000213.1 GCA_003168295.1 Actinomycetota bacterium | reverse complement strand
GCCCTGACCAGCATCCTGCGCAACCTGCTGTCCAACGCCATCAAGTACACCGACCGCGGCGAGGTCCGGCTCAGCGCGCACGTCACCGGACCGAACCCGGCCAGCACCGGACCGAACCCGGCCGGCCCCGGACCGAGCCTGGTCGTCACGGTCTCAGACACCGGCATCGGCATCCCCGCGAGCCTGCACAGTCACGTCTTCGAAGAGTTCTACCAGGTGCCGGGCATCCGCCGGGGCGGCACCGGACTTGGCCTGCCCTACGCCAGCCGGCTCGCCCGGATCCTGGGCGGGAACCTGGAACTGACCAGCGAGCCCGGCTCCGGAACGACAGTGGTGCTCGACCTGCCGCACGGAACTCCGGCCATCGGTACCGTCCTGGTCGCCGACGACGACGCCAGCTTCCGGCAGGTGCTCAAGGGCATGCTCGCCCCCATGGCGGACCACCTGATAGAAGCCGAGGACGGCCGCCAGGCCCTCGCCCTCCTCGCCGCGAGCCCCGGCCCCGGCCCCGGCCCCGGCCCCGGCTCCGGCTCCGGGCCCGGCCCCGTCGATCTTGTCCTGGCCGACATGCGGATGCCCGGCCTGGACGGCACCGGCCTGCTGGCCGGGTTGCCCGCATCGGTACCCGCGATCATCATCACCGGCGCTGACGTGCCGGTGCCGCCGCGCGCCGCCGCGCTGCTGCGCAAGGACGAGCTCACCCTGGACCGGCTGGAATTCACCATCCGCGGTGTCCTGCGCGAGGCCCGCGGGTCCAGCCGGGCGGCCCGGTGAACGCCCGATGAGCGATGCCCCAGCCACGCTGCTCGTCGTGGACGATGACGAGGCCAAGCGCTACATCCTGACCACCTGGCTGCGCCGGGCCGGCCATACCGTGATCCAGGCGGCCACCGGCGGCGAGGCCCTGGAAAAGGTCGGCCTGGCCGAGCTCGTCGTGCTCGACATCAACATGCCCGACATGACCGGCTACGAGGTCTGCCAGCGGATCAAGGCCGACCCGCGTACGGCGGCGATCCCGGTGATCCAGGTCTCGGCGACCGCCATCACGGTCTCCGATCGCGCCCATGGGCTGACCCAGGGCGCCGACGCTTACCTGACCGAGCCGACCGAACCCGAAGAACTGCTCGCCGTCGTCCTGGCCGCGCTGCGTTATTCCCGCGCCCGGCAGCGCGCCGAGCGGACCGCTTCGCTGCTGGCCACGCTGACGAGATCGACGCTGGGAATCAACGCCGCCGAGACCTTCGACGGGCTGGCCCGGGCCGCGGCCGCCGGGGCCGCGCGGATCTTCGCCGCGCAGGCCGTCGTCATCCTGGAGATGCCCGACGGTCAGGTGCGCCGGATGTCGGCCTCCCCGCAGCATCCCGAGCCCGCGCAGCGCGGCGGGCCGGCCGGCCTGGCCGACCAGGTGGCCGGACACGTGCTCAGCGCCGGGCTGGCCAACGCGGTCACGATGGTCGCGCGCGAGGACTGGCTGCGACTGGTTCCGGACAGCACGCTGACGTGCGATGTCTACCTGGCGGCGGCCCGGGTCAAGCCAGACCGGCCGCCGGTCGCCATCGCCGTCGAACGCGGCGGCGTACCCGGCGAGGAGGAGGAGCAGATCCTCCGCCAGCTCGTGCAGTCGGTGGCGCTCGCGGTCGCGGCCCTGCGCTCCTACGCCGAGGAGCACCTGGTCGCCCTGACCCTGCAGCGAAGTTTCCTGCCCGCGACGCTGCCCGAGGTACCGGGCCTGGCCATGTCGTACCGGTACATCCCGGCCAGTGATCAAGCCGAGGTCGGCGGCGACTTCTACGAGGCGCTGCACTGGCGGAACAAGGTACTCGTCGCGATCGGTGACGTGCAGGGGCACTCGCTGCACGCGGCGACCGTGATGGGCGAGCTCAGGCACGCGCTGCGCGCCTTCGCCATCGAAGAGCACTCCCCGCTGGCCATCACTGGCCTGGTCAACGAGGTCCTGATGCGGTACCACCCGGGCATCATCGCGACGCTCTGCCTGGCCCTGGTCGATCCCGCCTCGGGTGAACTGCAGATCGTGAACTGCGGGCACATGCCCCTGCTTTTGGTCGATGGCACCAGCGCCACCTACCTTGGAGAGGGGGGTCTCCTGCTAGGGGTGCCCATGCACGAGCCGCACGTCGAAACGGGGTTCCTCCCAGTCGGAGGAACCCTGCTGCTGATGACCGACGGCCTGGTCGAGGAGCGGAACGTCTTCCTCGACGTGAACCTGGAAAAGCTGCGCGTAGCCGCTCAGGAGGTAAGCGCCGCCGACATCGAGGCTTTCAGCAACCATCTGATGTCCATCTTCGGCCCCCGGCAGGACGACGTCGCGATGATCGCGCTGCGCCGGACCCCGATGCCGAGGTAGGGAAGGACCTTTTGACGGACCGAACGGCACGGCCTCCCGCGCACACCCAGCTCACCGAGCTGGAAGCGCGGTACGCCGCGCTGCGGCAAGCGGCCAGGTCGCCGGGCGCCGAACCCGTCGACGTGCTCGATGCCGCGTTCACCGAGCTGGAAGGCGCCATCGACCTGCTCAGGGCGAACGGGGCCGCCCCCGCCGGCCCGGCCGCTGCCGCCGGAGAGCAGCACCCGGGCGGCGGCGGCAGCGACAACGCCGAACGCAGCTTGCTGCGAGCGGCGTTCCATCTCGCGCCCGTCCCGTTGTTCCTGCTCACCCGCGACGGCACCGTGCAGCGGGTCAACAAGGCGGCGGGCGACCTGATCGGGGCCAAGCCCGGATACGCCACCGGCCGGCCGTTCACCGCCTTCGTCAACCTGCCGTCCCGGGCCGCGGTCAACTCCCAGCTCACCGCGGTGGCCAGGACCGGCAAGCAGCGCAGCATCCGGTGCAGCCTGCTGGCCCCCGACGGCCTGGTACCCAGCGAGCTGATCATCGGCACCGTAGCCGTCCGCGGCGAGGCCGATCCCCTCATGGTCGCCGTCCGCCCCGCCGCCCGCGACACCGCCGCCCACCCCCCCAAGCCCGCCACCCGCCCCTCCAAGCCCGCCCGTGACGAGACGGCCCGTGACGAAACGGTCCGTGACGAAACGGCCCGTGACGACGCGGCGGATGATACGGACGGCCTGGGCGGTGATGGTGCCCGGCTGGGCGCCGTTCAGGCCATCACCCGGCGGCTTGACCTGGTCACCGCGGTGGCCAGGCTGCTGCTCGAGAACCAGGGCTTCAGCGAGTCCAGGACCCTGCAGCGATGCGCCCGCCTGATCGCCGCCGAGCTCAAAACCTGGGTGATCGTCGACCTCGAGCGCAGGCACCGGCTCCGGCGGCAGTTCGTGCTCGGGCCGGACGACGCCGGGCTGGCCGAGCTGACCAGCGCCATCGCCGC
This sequence comes from Actinomycetota bacterium, assembly GCA_003168295.1. The sequence continues at coordinate 6,158 of PMST01000213.1, read as the reverse complement.
CGTCGACCCGCAGGCCACAGCCATTCCGTGCACCGTGCATGAATCAGGGCGCTCGGCCCTCATCGCCCATGCGGAGGACACCGGTGTCCTGGGCGATGGCCTGGACGGCGAGCCGCTGCTGGTCAAGATGGACGCCACCTCCGTCCTGTCTGTGCCGTTGGCGGACGGCGAGAACCGGTACGGCGTGCTGACCCTGGTCCGTCGGGCCGCCGACGGGCATTTCAAGGTGGCCGACCTCGCGCTGACCGAAGAGCTCGGTGAGCAGATGGCGCTGGCGATCCGGGTGGACCGCACGTTCCGGCGCCGGTCCGATACCGCCGACGCGCTGCACGCCAGCCTGCTGCCGCGGCGCATGCCGGAGATCCCCGGCCTGAAGATCGCGGCGACCTACATCGCCGCGGCCGAGGATCCGGAGCTCGGCGGTGACTTCTACGACGTGTACCAGACTCCCGACGGCTGGGGCCTGGCCGTCGGCGATGTCTGCGGGAAGGGCGAAGAGGCGGCCGCCGTGACGGCCGCGGCCCGGCACGCGATCCGGGTCCTCGCACGTCGCTGCGCCGACCCCGGTGAGGTGCTGGCCGGCGCCAACGAGATCGTGCTGGCCGAGGAGTTCGCGCTTGACGGCGGCTTCGTTACGGCCAATGTCGCGCACCTGAGCTGGCTGGACGGCAAGTTGCGGGTGGTCATCGGCAGCGCCGGCCATCCCGCCGCGATCTTGCTGCGGGCCGACGGCCGGGTCCGGACGATGAACGGCGGCGGCCTTCCGCTCGGGCTCTTCCCGGACTCCTCGCCGGCCACGCAGGAACTGACCATGGACGCCGGCGACGTCCTGTTTCTCTACACCGACGGGGTGGCCCAGGCTCGCGGCCCGAACAACACCTACTTCCAGGACCGGCTGGCCGATGAGCTCGCCGGGCTGGCCGGCTCCACGGCCGCCGACCTGGTCGCGTCGATGCGCCAGGCCATGCTCGCCTTCAGCGGCGGCAACCTCATCGACGACGTGACCATGCTGGCAGTACGAGTAGGCCGCCTGCCCAAGGGCAGCGGGTCAGCCGCCGGGACCGGCGCCGCCAGGAACACCTCCAGCCCCGTCGCGTAGCACGGACACGGCACCGCGTCGCAGTTCGCTGTCGGCCCCGTCCTGGGGAAGGAACCGCTCCCCGTTCATCCCGCTCCGCTCATCGCGCCGTCCCGAGCAGGGCGCCAGGAAAATGCTCGAGCAGGTCCGCGGGACCATCGTAGATATCGGTCGCGCCCGCCTCCGCGAGCTCGCCCTGGCCGATGCCGCCGGACTTCAAGCAGACGCAGCGCACCCCGGCCTTCGCGGCGGCCTGCACGTCCCAGACCGTGTCGCCGACGAAGACGGCCTCCCCGGCCGGTACGCCGGCCTTGTCCAAGGCGACCCGAACCAGGTCCGGGGCTGGCTTGCTGTGCTCGACCTCACCGGAGAACGTGGCCGCATCGATGGCGTCCTCGGCGTCCAGGGCGGCGCGCAGCGCTCTGAACTCGGGTTCACCCGCCGAGCTGGCCAGCACCACCTTCAGGCCGTGTTTCTTGCAGGCGCGCAGCAGGTCCGCCGCCCCGCGCAACGGTCTCAGCCGGGTCCAGTAGGTCGAGTACAGCGCGCTGTGCGCGGTCCGGAGACTGTCGTCTTGGTCCGTGTCCCTATCGCCGGGAAGCAGCTTGTCCAGCATCAGGTCGGAACCCATCCCGATGGCCCGGTGGATGTCGGCCATTGCCACGTCGTAACCGGCTTGGGTGAACGATTCCCACCAGGTCACGGCGAGCAGGTAATTGCTGTCGACCAGGGTGCCGTCCACGTCGAACAGCACGGCCGTCACAGATTCGCTCATCACCCACAGCTACCCAGCTGGCCAGGTTCAAGCGCCCGCGCCGCCGCGTGTTTGGGCGGCCCCGGAATCACCCGGACAGGGCGTCCACGGCGACGGCCAGCCGCTGCTCTTCCACGGCGGCGAGCTGTTCGGTCGCCCGGCGGGCCAGCTTGTCGAAGTCGAACCCGCTCAGGCGGGATTCGTGGTCGGGCAGCGCGCCCAGGGTCCGCCACAAGGTGTGCTTGCCCTCGATGCCCAGGTAGAGCAGTTCGAGTTCGAGCAGCAGGCTCAGCTGCGGGCTGCCCGTCACCCGCTGGTCGAGCTTGAACCGGCTGAGCCGCTCGGCCACCACGGCGCCGACCTCCTTCAGCGGGCTGGCGTCGACCCCGCACTGCTCGGCCACCGAGGCCAGCGTCCGCCGGTCGACCTCGATCTCTCGGCTGAGATCGGCGAAGAACAGCGCGATCGGGCCTTCGTTGCGCTTGGCGCCGCGTTTAGCCAGGTCACTTGCTAGGACCGATCCCGCCATGTGATCGGTGAGATAGCCGCTCAGGCTCTTGTCTGCGGGCATCATTGCCTCCCCATCCGGATTGAGCCAGGTTTTCCGTGAGCACTCCGCTACCCGGCGCGGTGCGATCCATGCGCTATTGTCATCTCCCGCGTGGACCAGGCACGATGTGCGAGTGATCGAAGTACCGGAAGTGGAGCCCGTGGCGAGTGCCTGGGTAGACGGCACGGCCGTGACGTTCCGGTTCCCCGATCCCGGCCGCCGGCTCGCGGGCGTCCGGCTGAGCCAGGATGTCCGCATTCCCGGCGACCTCCTCGACTTTCACCGGGCCGCCCCGGGCGCAAGTGATCGCCCCGCCCCGGGCCCGCGTGACGGGGCCGGCGACGACTGGGAACTGATCGTCGCCCGGCCGCCGGTGACCCGGATGGAGTACCTCTTCGAGCTGCGTTATCCCGACGGCGGCGCCCAGACGGTTACCGATCCAGGTAACCCGGTGCAGGTCCAGGGTGCGTTCGGCCCGAAGAGCGTTCTTGAGTTCCCGTCCTACCGGCCGCCACGGTGGCTCACGGCCAACGCCGAACCCGGCCAAAGCGCTACCTTCGAGGCGCCAGCCGGATCGCTCGACGGCGCTATCGCGGTGCGCACGTGGGCTCCGGCCGGCACCCGCGATGAAGACGAACTCCCGCTGCTCGTCGCGCACGACGGCCCGGAGTACGACGCGCTGGCCCGCCTCACCGGCTACCTGGCGGCGGGGGTGGCGGGCGGCTGGCTGCCCCGGCTGCGGGCCGCGCTGCTCAGCCCGGGCCCGCGGGATCCCTGGTATTCGGCCAATCCGCGGTACGCCCGGGCCCTGGCCCGCGAGGTCATCCCGGCCCTAGATCGCCGGCTCGCGACCAGCGTCCGGATCGGTATGGGCACCAGCCTGGGCGGGCTGGCCATGCTGCATGCTCACTGCCGCTACCCGCAGGTGTTCAACGGGCTGTTCCTGCAGTCCGGCAGCTTCTTCTGCCCGCGGTTCGACGCTCATGAGCGGCAGTTTCCCTATTACCCGCGGGTGGTCCGGTTCGTGGCCAGCGTCCTGTCCCGCGGCGCTCCCCGCGGCACCGCTAACCACCGGGACCGGCCGGTGCCCGTGACCCTGACCTGCGGGGCGATCGAGGAGAACGTCGACAACAACCGGCTGATGGCCCAGGGGTTGCGGGCCAGGGGATACCCGGTGGCGTGGCACGAGGTACCCGACATGCACAACTACACCGCCTGGCGGGACGCGTTCGATCCGTATCTGACCCGGCTGCTCGGGCTGGTGTGCGGATGAACCGTGAGGCGGCCGAGCTGTGGTCCGGGGCCATCGGCGCGGCCGGGACCGTCATCCGCTACGGCCACTGGGGGCGCCCGGCGCTGGTGTTCCCCTCCTCGCGCGGCCATGCCGCCGATTTCGAGAACTTCGGTATGGTCGGCGCGGTGGCCGACCTGATCGACGCCGGACGGCTGAAGCTTTACTGCGTCGACAGCTACGACGGTGCCTCCTGGTTCGACCAGGACATCCCGCTCGAGGAGCGGGCCCGCCGGCACGGCCGGTACGAGTCGTGGATCATCGACGATGTGCTGCCGTGGATTCACCGGGACTGCGGCGGCCCCACCGAGGTGATCACCCTCGGCTGCAGCATGGGCGCCTTCCACGCGGCCAATTTCGCGCTCAAGCGGGCCGACCTTTTCCCGCTGGCCATGTGCCTTTCCGGCAACTATGACCCGTCGTCCTGGAACGGCTGGGGTGAACGCGGCCACGAGGCCTATTTCAATAACCCCGTGGATTACGTCGGCAACCTCGACGGTGACCACCTTGGCTGGCTGCGCGACCACGTCAGCCTGCTGCTGGTCTGCGGCCAGGGCCAGTGGGAGGACACCACCGGCGCGCTGCAGAGCACGAACCAACTCGCCGCGCTGCTGGCCGCCAAGGGCATCAAGCACGAAGCCGATCTGTGGGGATACGACGTCCCGCACGACTGGCCGTCCTGGCAGGCCCAGCTGGCCCATCACATGCCGAGATTCTGTTGACGACGGGAGCCCTTCATTGACCGCGACCAGGCACATCATCGGGTTGCTGCTCGGCACAGAAGAGGACTGGCCGGTGGCGTTCGAGGAGATCTTGCTCCGGCTCGGCCCGGTCGAGGGTGTCGGCGGCAGCCGCCACACCTTCGACTGCGAGCGGATCACCATCGAGCCGTTCAGGCTGCGTGACCGTCCCCGCTACGACCTGGTCATCGACCGGCTGGCGTACTGGTACTACCACCCGAGGGAGTGGCTGAAGAAGGTCGCGATGATGGACGGGGTGTACCTGCTGAACAGCCCGTTCACCTTCCAGTCGATGGAGAAGCACGCGGCCTACTGCGCGATGATGCGGCTCGGCCTCAAGGTGCCAGAGACGGTGCTCGTGCCGTACAAGAACCCGCTCGACAACAACCGCTACGCCTACACCTCCTCCCGCTACAACCAGCCCTTCGACCTGGACGCCATCGCCGAGCAGATCGGCTATCCGCTGTTCATGAAGCCCTACGACGGCGGTGCCTGGCGCGGCGTCTCCCGCATCGGCAACGCCGAGGAACTGCACGCCGCTTACGACGCCAGCGGCGAGATGCTCATGCACCTGCAGAAGGCCGTCGACTACGACGTGTTCGCCCGGTCGCTGTCCATCGGGGCCGAGACCATGGTCATGCGCTTTCAGCCCGACCAGCCCATGCACCTGCGCTACGCGGTGGACCACAACTTCTTGTCCGCGCAGGACGGGGCGGAGGTGGTGACGATCGGCCGGCTGGTCAACGCGTTCTTCAAGTGGGAGTTCAACTCGTGCGAGACCCTGGTCGCCGGCGGGGAGGTTTACCCGATCGACTACGCCAACGCCTGTCCGGACGTGGCCCTGACCAGCCTGCACTACTACTTCCCCTGGGCCATGAAGGCGCTGGTCAAGTGGTGCGTCTTCGCGCTGGTGACGGGTCGCCGGGCCAAGCTCGACCTGGAGACGGACCGGTATTTCGCGATCGCGGACGAGCCCGGGATGTCATACCAGGAGAAGCTCAAGGGCTACCGCGAGCTCGCCGACGCCTACTTCGACTCCCGGCGCTACCAGGATTTCTGGGCGGACCGGCAGGCCCGGCTCGACGAGATCGTCCTGGACTGGGTGGCCGGCCCCGACTTCGACCAGCTGCTGATCCGGACCGTCCAGCTGGTGTACCCGGTGGACGAGCAGGATAAGTTCATCGCGCACCTGCGCGGGCTGCTCAGCCTGTGGGTCCGCGACGAGACCGCCCGGCTGGCGGTGGCCTGAGGTGAAAGCGCTGGCGGGTGGTCGCTGGCGCCGGGGCCAGCGTCGTGCGAATGTGTTGGATAAGGCGGCTAGAGGGGTATAGCGCCTGTTTATCTCATCGAGGTTTATCTCATCGAGCGGAGGCCTCCATGGGCCGTGACATCGAGGCCATCAAGATCAGCGGCGAGGACCGGCGCAACTACCGGGACAAGTTGCGGCGCTCGCTTGACGTTTTCGCCCGGATGCTCCGCGAGCGGCTGTTCGACGAACATCCGTCGACGGTGGGCCAGGAGATCGAGCTGAACCTGGTCGACGACCGCGGGATGCCCTCCATGCGGAACGACGACGTGCTCGAGGCGATCGCCGATCCGGCCTGGGCGACCGAGGTCGGGCAGTTCAACCTCGAGATCAACGTGTCCCCCCGGCATCTGGACGGCGACGCGCTCGCCGCCCTGGAGGCCGAGCTTCGCGCCGACCTGAACGCGGCAGACGCCAAGGCGCAATCGGTCGGCAGCCA
>PMST01000639.1 GCA_003168295.1 Actinomycetota bacterium | reverse complement strand
CGTCCCTGGTCGTCGAGGCCCTAGCCGGGACGAGCGAGCTGGGATGGAACATCGGGTGGGGGATCGCGGACCAGCTCGCCGAGCGGCTGCCGCTGAGCGTGATCCAGGACTGCCTGCAGGTCCGGCTCAGTTCGCCCGACCCTCGCCGCGCGCACGCCGCCAGGCTGCTGCGCAGCCAGCGTCTCGGGCTGTTCGCCGACGGCGACGCGTCGGTTTCTAGTGTCGAGGTCCTGGTGGCACTGGCGGACGAGCTGTGCGCAACCGCCCCGACAGTGATGGTCATCGACGACTTGCAGTGGGCCGATGACGCGTCGCTGCTCGTCTGGCACCAGCTCGCCGGCTCCATTGATCAGCTGCGGCTGTTGCTGATCGCGACGTGCCGGTCGGATCCGAGCCGGCCGGAGGTGCAGCAGGTACGCACGTCCCTGGCCCGCCGCGGCGGGGCGGTGGTCACGCTCGGGCCGCTGCACGAGGCCGATGTGGCCACCCTGATAACGGCCATGCTCGGCACGCCGCCTGCGGGTACGCTGCGTCAGCTGACCGGTCAGGCCGCTGGAAATCCCCTGTACCTGCGCGAGCTGGTCGACGCCCTGGCGCGTGAGCGGGCCGCCGGCGGCGTCTGGTCGGCCCAGGAACAACTGCCGGCGTCGCTGGCTGCCGTGCTGAATGACCGGCTCAGCTCCGTCTCGGCTGAGACGGCGCAGATCCTCCAGACGGCCGCGCTGCTGGGCGGAAAGTTCACGGTCACCCACCTGGCCGTGCTGCTGCGTAGGCCGGTGTCGGAACTGGCCGCTGGGCTGCAGGAGGCCGTGGCGGCCCGCATCCTGGTCGGCTCGGGTTCCGAACTGGCGTTCCGGCATCAGCTGATCCATCAAGCGCTCTATGCGAGCATGCCGACGGCACTGCGCACGGCGCTGCACGCCGAGGCGGCGCAAGAGCTCGCGGCCACGGATGCGGATGCCCTGAGCGTCGCGCAGCAGCTTTTCGCGGCGGGACAGCCAGGTGCGGGCTGGGCTCGAGCCTGGCTTCTCCGGACCGCGCCCACGCTGACCACGCAGGCACCGCAACTGGCGGCCGACTTGCTGCGGCGGGAACTGGACGAAACCTCCAGCGGCAATGAAACCTGGGACGGGCTCACCGCCAGCCTGGCCCGGGCCCTGCTCGCGGCCGGCTCCTATGACGAGGCGGCCCAGCAGGCCCGAGCGGCGCTGCCGGTGATGGCTGACCCGGTGCGGCGGGCCGAGACGTACTCGGTGCTCGCGCGGGCTCAGGTCAGTGCGGGCCGCAGCGATGAAGCGATCGCCGCCATCGGCCAGGGGCTGGCGGCCGGCCTGCCTCGCACCTGGCAGGCCCGGATGCTGGCCTTGCTGGCGATGCTCGAGCGGGCCGATACCGGTGAGCTGGACACGGCGGACGTGACCGCCCGGCAGGCCCTCAATGTCGCCGAGGAGACGGGCGACGCGTTCGCGACCGCCCACGCCCTGACCGACCTGTGGCTGAGCCATGGCGTCAGGCGTGACCATGCCGCCGCGCTCGACTACGTCGACCGGGCACTGCGCGTGCTCGGCGACGATCCCGGCTACGCGGACCTGCGCTCGTTCGCCGTCGATGGCCGTATTTTCACCTTGCAGAACCTGGACCGCTGGCCGGAAGCGGAGTCGACCCTCCGGCAGGCTCGTGCATCCGCCCAGCGCAGCGGCGGTCCCGATCGTACGACCTGGGTCGCCGCGGCCGTGCTGCGGTACTGGCTTGGCCAGTGGGACGACGCGCTGGCGGAGCTGAGCACCGATGAGGGCGATGCTCCCGGGCTCACGTATACGTTTCTGCGCGAGCGCTGGCCAGCGCTGCTCGTCCACGGTGTGGCCGCGCTCATTGCCGGACGGCGGGACCAGCGTACGACGGCCGATCAGCATCTCCGCGCGGGCCTGGCTCTCCCCGTCCTGAGGATCCCCGACCGGGAGAACAGGGACTTTCTCGTCGCCGCGCACGCCGTGGCGCTGGAGCAGCGCGGCGAGGCCCATCAGGCCATGCAGGTGCTGGCCGCGATCGTGCCCCGGCACGACGGCGAGATGACCCTGACCCACCAGTGGCTGCCGGATCTCGTGCGGCTCGCGACCGCCGCCGGCGACCGGCAGATCGCGCAGACCGCGGCCCGGGCCTGCCAGGCGGAGGCCGCGGCGGAAACCCGGCCGGCTCGGGCGGCCGCGGCTAGCCTGCGGTGTCAGGGCCTGCTCGAATCTGATCCGGTCCCGCTCCGGGACGCCGTCGCGCACTACCGAACGATCGGCCCGGCCGCGGAATTGCCTGCCGCCGTGGAGGACCTAGCGGCCGTGCTGGCCGAGCGTGGCCAGCACGAGGAGGCCCGGGCCGCGCTGAACGAGGCCGTCAGTTTGTATGAGGGCCTGAATGCCCGCTGGGACATCCGCCGGGCCGACAGCCGGCTTCGCCGCCATGGCATCAGGCGCGGCGTCCGCGGTCCGCGCGGTCCGCGGGCCGCCTCCGGCTGGGGGGCGCTCACGCCGACGGAGGTCAAGATCGCCGCCCTGGTCGCCCGGGGCGACTCAACGTCGGAGATCGCCCGCAGCATGTTTTTGTCCCGGCGCACGGTGCAGACTTATATCTCGCACATCCTGGCCAAGCTCGGTGCCAAGAGCAGGGTAGAGATCGTCCGCGAAGCGCTGCGCCACGGCATTGCCCCGTAGGGGCGACGCACAGGACCGCGCGAACAAGAAGCGGCCGCGGCAAGGTGTCGTCAGATGACGACTATTCATCGCCCGGCCCAGGGGATTCCCTTGAAGGGTGACACGCAGAGGCGGCACGGAGGCATGGGCGCGCTAGCCACGCACCCGGTTGTCCCGCCCGAACTGAGACCCTTCCAAGCCGGTCTTGACGGGCCAGGCGACGGTGCCGTCGGCTTCCGGGCGCTCAGCGGCGTCATTCCACCTGGCGACAAGCCCGGAACCCTTGATATGCCGGCCGCTCCTGCCAGCAGAGCAGGAGTCGTGTCCCGGTGCCCGCTGTTCGGGCGGCTGGCCGAAGCGCAACGGGTCGTTCAGATATCGGCGCCGGCGGGGAGCGGGAAGACGGTGCTGATGCGGTCCTGGATCGCCGAGGCCGGCCTGGCCGCCCGCGCCGCGTGGGTATCGGTGGACAGCGAGCAGCGTGACCCGCAAGGGTTCTGGATCTCGGTAGCCGACGCGCTGTGGGGCACCACGGCCGGATCGGCGCTGGTGCGGCCGCTGACCGCGGCGCCAGGTCTGGACGGCTGGGCGGTGGTAGAGCGGCTGCTCAAGGACCTGGCCCCGCTGCAAGACCGGCTGTGGCTGATGATCGACGATGCGCACCTGCTGGACTCACGTGAGGTGCTGCCCCAGCTGGAGCTCTTGCTGTTGCGCGCGCCGCAGGAGCTGCGGTTCGTCCTGGCGACCCGGTACGACCTGAGGCTGGGGCTGCACCGGCTGCGGCTGGAGGAGGAGCTGACCGAGATCCGCGCGGTCGATCTGCGGTTCAGCCTGGCCGAGGCGCGGGCGCTGTTCGGCGCGACCGGGGTCGAATTGCCGGCCGGCCCGCTGGCCCGGCTGCACGAGCGGACCGAGGGCTGGGCGGCCGGGCTGCGGCTGGCGGCGCTGTCGCTGGCCGGGCACCCGGACCCGGAGCAGTTCGCCGCGGAGTTCTCCGGCACCGATCGGACGGTAGCTGAATTCCTGCTGGCCGAGGTGCTAGACCGGCAGAGCGAGGCGGTGCGGCTGCTGCTGCTGCGCACCTCAGTGCTGGACCGGGTGTGCGGCCCGCTGGCGGACGTGCTGACCGGCAGCTCGGGCGGGGAACGGATCTTGCAGGATCTGGAGCAGGCCGGCGCGTTCGTGGTCTCGCTGGACGCGGGCAGGTCGTGGTTTCGCTATCACCAGCTGTTCGCGGATCTGCTGCAACTGGAACTGCGCCGCACCGAGCCGAATGAACGGGCCGCGCTGCACCGCGCTGCCGCCGGGTGGCTGGCCGGGCACGGGCACCCGGTGGAGGCGGTCCGCCAAGCGCAGGCCGCCGAGGACTGGGCGATGGCGGCCCGGCTGCTGTCGGACCACTGGCTCGACCTTTACCTCGGCGGCCGGGGCGCTACTTTGGTCGGGTTGCTGGGCAGGTTCCCCCGCCGGGTCGTCGCGGCCAGCCCGGAGCTCACCACCGTGCAGGTGGCCGGCGACCTGATCCGGGGATCCCTGGAAGACGCCGGACGTCACCTGGCCCAGGCCACTGGCGCGCTGACGGCGGTGCCCGCGGACCGCCGCGGACGCGTGCAGGTCATGCTGGCGGTGCTGCGGCTGTTCCTGGCCCGGCGCCTCGTGGACTTCCCCGTCGTGGTCGAGGAAGCTCAGCGGCTGCTCAGCATCACGGAGGCTGCCCATCCCGCGCACCTCGGGCCGGTGGAGGATCTGCGCGCCGTGGCGTTCATCAGCCTTGGCATTGCCGAGACATGGGCCCTGGCGTTCGAGGACGCGGAACGGCATTTGAAGCAAGGCGTTGCCCTGGCGCGCCAGATCGGGCGACCGTATCTGGAGTTGCACGGCTTGGCCCATGGCGCGCACGGAATGCTGCTGTTCCGGCCCGATGCGTCGCGAGGGGAGTGGAGCGGGCAGGCGATCGAGCTGGCCGAACGGCATGGCTGGGGCGAGGAGCCACTCGCCGGGATGGCCTACGCCCAACTCGGAATCGTGCTGCTGTACCAGGGACGGCTGGATGAGGCCGAGCCGTGGCTGGAGCGCGCCGAGCGCACCCTGCGCACCGAGGTGGAACCGGCCGCCGGGATGAGCCTGCGTTATGCCCGCGCGGTCCTGGAGCTGGCCCGGGGCCGTGATACCGACGCGCTGGCGGCGTTCCGCGTCGCCGATAAGCTGGCCGCGACCCTGGTCAGGCCGCAGACCTGCGTGACGTCGATGCGATCACGGATGCTGCAGACGCTGGTACGGCTGGGCCAGACCGGACGCGCCGAGCAGACGCTCGCCAAACTGGGCCCGGACGAGCGAGCCAGCGTGGAAATGCGGACCGCAGCGGCGGCGCTGCGGCTGGCCACCGGCGACCCGCAGGCGGCGGCTGATGCGCTCGCGCCCGTCCTGGACGGCTCGGTCTCCGGGGTCGGCCGGGTGCGGATGATAACGGCGCTGCTGCTGGAGGCAAGAGCCTGCGACGCGCTGGGCGACCAGGTCGGGGCCGGACGTGTCCTGGAGCAGGCGCTGGATATCACCGAGTCCAACGGCATAGTCCTGCCATTCCTCCTGGATCCCGTCCCAGCTCTGCTCGAGCGCCATCGCCGGAGCGGCACCGCTCACCCCGCCCTGATCTCCAGGATCCTGAACCCGGTAACCCCCTTTCGGGGGCCGGGGGGGCACGGGGGGGCGGGCAGCCCCCCCGTAATCAGGGGGGGTCTGGGGGGGATCGTCCCCCCGAGAATTACAGAACAACTCACCGACAGCGAGACCCGCGTCCTGCGCTACCTGCCGACTCACCTCACGGGGCACGAGATCGCGAATGAGCTATTCCTCTCGGTGAACACCGTCAGTACCCACACGCGTCACCTGTACGCCAAGCTCGGCGTCCACAGCCGCCACGAGGCGGTGGACCGCGCCCGCGCCCTGGGCCTGCTCGCGCCCTCTACGCGCAGGCTTAAGGCGGAGTTACCAGGCAGCCCGATCCGCATCGGGTACTCCCTTCGGCCCTCATACTCCGGCCGGCAGGCCCAGGTGCTCGGCCAGCCACGGCCCGGTCGCGCTGCCCGGGTCCCGCGCCACGTCCTCTGGCGTGCCCGCGGCCAGGATGCGCCCGCCGTCCGGGCCGCCGCCCGGCCCCATGTCGATGAGATGGTCGGCTGCGGCGAGCAGGTCGAGGTCGTGGTCGATGACGATGATCGTGGCGCCGGCCTCAAGCAGCCGGTCGAACACGCCGACCAGCGTGGCCACGTCGAGCGGGTGCAGGCCGGTGGACGGCTCGTCGAACACGTACAGCGCACCGCGCTGGCTGGCGCGCAACCGGGAAGCGATCCGCAGTCGCTGCGACTCGCCGCCGGACAGGGACGGCGTCGGCTCGCCGAGCCGCAGGTATCCCAGGCCGACCTCGCTGACGGGCCGCAGCGCCGCGATCACCGGAGCCTGCTCAGCGAACTGTTTCAGGGCGTCGTCGACGGTCAGGCCGAGCACGTCGGCGATGGTCAGGCCGTCGACCCGGACGGCCAGGGTGGCGTCGTTGAACCGGGCGCCGTGGCAGGTGGGGCAGCCGACGGTGATGTCGGGCAGGTACTGGACGTCGAGGTCGATGTCGCCGAGTCCGCGGCAGGTCGGGCACTGCCCCTCGCCGGTGTTGAACGAGAAGTGCCCGGGTTTCCAGCGCCGCCGCCGGGCGTAGGCGGACTCGGCGAACACGCGGCGGATCTGGTCGAACGTCCCGGAGTAGGTCGCGGGGGTCGACCGCGCGTTCTGGCCGATGGGCGAGGCGTCGACCTGGACCACCTGGCGGATGCCGCCGAGGTCCAGGCGACGGACATGCGCGGGCAGTGCGGAGGCGCTCAGCAGCGCCCGCACGGCCGGGATGAGGCTGTCCAGGACCAGGGCGGTCTTGCCGGCCCCGGACGGCCCGGCCAGCGCGGTCAGCCGGTGCAGCGGGAAGGCGGCGGTAACGTCGTGCAGGTTGTACAGGTCGCCGACTTCCAGGACGATCTGCCCGTCGGGACCGGGCCGTGCCGGACGGTCCCGGGTCACGGCCGCGGCCCCGGCCAGGAACGGGCCGATGACCGAGTGCGGGTCGGTTTCCAGCTGGCCCGGGGTGCCCTCGGCGATCACCGTGCCGCCCTGGGCGCCAGCCGCGGGGCCGAGTTCGATGACCCAGTCCGCGGAACGGACGACCTCCCGCTCATGCTCCACCACGACCACGGAGTTGCCGTTCCCGGCCAGGGCCGCGAGCGTCTTGCGCAGCCCGGCGACATTGCTCGGGTGCAGCCCGACCGACGGCTCGTCCAGCACATATAGCATGCCCGTGGTGCTGGCGCGCACCGTCGAGGTGAGCTCGATCCGCTGTCGTTCCCCTGTCGACAGCGAGGCACCGGCCCGGTCGAGGGTCAGGTAGCCCAGCCCGACGTCGAGCAGCGGCGTGAGCCTGCCGTTCAGTTCGGCGAGCAGACCTGCCGTGATCCGGCTCAGCTCGGCGGGCAGTCCCGCGGGCAGCCCGGCCGTGAAGCCCTGCAGCTCGTCCAGGGTGAGCGCGCTGACCTCGGCGAGGTTGCGGCCGCCGAGCCGCGAAGCCAGCGCCTCGGGCCGCAACCGGGTGCCGTGGCAGACCGAGCAGACGCGGGTGACGAGGAAGCGCTGCACCAGGCGGCGGGTGCGCTCGTTGTTACTGCGTAGCGAGCGTTCGACGGCGGCGATCGCGTTGTCGTAGTTGACCGACAGCTGCACGGTCCGCGCGTTCCGGCCCGAGTGCAGCGTCACCTGCTGCCGCACCGGCTCACCGCGCAGCACGATGTCACGCTCGTGATCGGTCAAGGACCGGTAGGGGACGTCCAGCCGGACCCCCAGTTCGCCCGCGGCGTACATCGACAGCCGCCGCCCGCCGGAGTTCCACGGCAGCACCGCGCCTTCGGCGATCGTCTTGTCCGGATCGGGAACCAGGGTGGCGACGTCGACTTCGGACCGTACGCCCAGGCCCTGGCAGGCGGGGCAGGCGCCGTAGGAGTTGAAGGCGAAGGATTCGGCGCTCGGATGCTCGAAATGCGCGCCGCACACCGGGCAGATGATCTCCTCGCTGAACGCGGCGATCGACGGCTCGACGCGGTGGCCGTTCGGGCATAGGTGCGAGCCCAGCCGTGACATCATCAGGCGCAGCACGTTGAGCACCTCGGACATGGTGCCGACCGTGCTGCGCGGCCCTGGTACCGGCGGGCGCTGCCGCAGGGCCAGCGCAGGCGGCAGGTGGTCGATCCGGTCCACGTCCGGCCGCTGCGCCTGGCTCAGCCGTCGGCGGCTGTAGGTGCTCAGGCTGTCCAGGAACCGGTGCATGCCCTCCGCGTACAGCGTGCCGATGGCCAGCGACGTCTTGCCCGACCCGGACACCCCGACCACCGCGACCGTCCGCCACAGCGGCACGTCCACGTCGACGTCGCGCAGGTTGTTGTGCCGCGCCCCGCGCACGGCGATGACCGTGGGCAAGGTTCCCGGCACGGGGATATCAGAGGCCGCCATACCAGCCAACTTACGGCCGCCGGCCGGCGGCCGCTCGGCCGGGACGGCCGAATGACGCTGCGCCGGCTCCCGGGAGCCGGCGCAGCGCTATCGGCGCGCACGGGCGGTGCATCGTGGTCAGGGATGGACGGGTCCGCTGGGCCCCTTGTCGAGCCGCAGTGACTGCATGATGGCGAACGTGGTCGTGGTGGTGAATTCCTCGATGTCCGCGGCGGCCAGCACGCCGGTGTACTTGGCGATGACGGGCGCGGCCGCGGCCTCGGTGACGGCGTTGAGGTGTCCCTTTATCCCGAGCCAGACATTCGCTCCGGCATTGACGTAGAAGGGCACCGGGTTGACCGACGCCAGTGCCTCCCTCGAACTGGCCTCGATGTCAGCGATGTACTGCTGGTGCACCGCGACGTCGTCGCGGGTGGCCAGCCGGCCCACGTGCCCGGAGATGAGGTGCGTCCAGGGATAGGACAGCGCGGTGGCCGGGGCCCCCATGTAGCCGATAACGTCTTCGCTGAGGTTGAGGTTGTAAATGGGCACCCAGCCGGCGTTGACGACATCGATGAACATGAGGGTGTCGTGGTCAGGGAAGTGGATGTAGATGTTGTCCGGCGTGTGGTTGGGGCCGTGCCAGGCCAGCTCGACCCGCTCGCCTCCCACCTCCAGGGTGTAGCGGTCGGCGAACGTCACCTCCGGCGCCGGCCGGGACGGGTCGTCGTCGCGCAGCAGCAGCCGCCGGGTGTCCTCGTGCCCGATCCGGACCACGTCCGCGAACAGGGAGGATGCGGCGCCGTGGTCGGCGTGGTGGTGTGAGTAAACCAGGTGGGTCACTCGGTTGCTCACGCCCTCGGCGGCGGCGATCTCATCGACGGCGCGCTGCAGGTTGTGACCGATGGACGGGGGCGCGTCGAACAGCACGACGCCGTCCGGTGTGGTCAGGAACGCCGAGTTGTAGACGCCGTCGGTAACCCAGTACAGGTTCCGCTCGACGCGTCCGACGTAATAGCCCTGATCGTTAAGGGCCGGGCCGAGCGCTGACGGGGGGACGGGCGCGTAGTCGGGCACGTCGTCGGATGCTGGTGATGTCACGGTATCTCCCTTGAATCTCGCACGTCCCTGGTGGCCGTGCCGTCGCGACGGATCCAGGCTTGCCGTTAGACAGGTGAAAGGCCCTCACCGGATCTTGGTGATTCGCGCGCCGCTGACAGCAGATCACCAGGATCAGGTGACAGCCGCTCACCGTGACGGCTAGTACCGTCGGTCACATCCGTTTCGCTAAGAGAAGGAGCCCTCTCATGACCAGCGCCCCAGTGCGAGACCCGCTCGCCGGCCGCCTGTTGAAGGAGCAGTAGAGCTCATGGCCGAGCTCACCGCGATTTCGGGCATAGGCCCGTGGACCGTGCAAGGCGCCATGCTCCTCGCGCTGCAGCGCGAGGACGTCGTCCTGCCGGGCGACCTGGCGCTCCGCAAGGCCATCCGGGCCGCCTATCAGCTGGACCACCTGCCCAGCCAGCAGGAGGTCCTGGCTGTCGCCGAGAAATGGCGGCCCTACCGCAGCCTGGCGACGAGCTACCTGTTCTCCGCCGCCTTCGAGCCAGCCGAGGCACCACCGGTCGCCCGGCACAGCAACGGCTGAATTTGACATCCTCCAGCCGTCACCGTCATGTGCCTTCTCCCTTCGAATCCAGGTATTCCGCTGTTCACGCAAGCGGGCAACCGGGTGATTGCAAAAGACATGACGGCTTTCTTGTCATAGGCCAGGCATATATAGACGGAGCGAGACCGGTGCGATAGGAGGCGTCGATAGCCCGATAGACGGTGGCTCCTGGCACGTAATGGGGATCGGTGCTGAACTGGGAATGGAAGCGTCGTAAGCGGCAATTTCCCCGCTCTCGACGTGGAACAAGACCGTTGCGTGGCGACGCGCTCACGGGGACAGGAGCCTGGCCAGTTGTCCAAACTCGACCCGACCCAGACCATTATCACCCTTCCAGGCGATATCCCGTGGCGTGTGCCGGACCTGGCACCGCCGAACAGCGTGGCGGAGGCCGTGATGCTCGGCTCGTTTGTGCACGGTTCGATGGCCAACGCCCTCCCATGGCGGTGGGCGCCCAGGTCGCACACCCTGGCCGTCAGGTGGTTTCCCTGTCCGGCGATGGCGGGCCGGCCATGCTGCTCGGCGAGCTGCTCACCGTCAACATCTCCAGCCTCGGGATGGTCCGGCTGGAGATGATGGTGGCCAGCGACCCGCCGTTCGAGACCGACCACGCCCAGGTAGATTTCGCCGCGATCGCCGTCGGCGCCGGTTTCTTCACCTGGCGCGTAACCAAACCCGGCGAGCTGCGCGACGCCGCGCAGGCCGTTTTCGCCCACGACGGTCCCGCGCTGCTTGACGTAGTCACCACGCCTGACGCGCTTGAGGTGCCATCGCCTATCACCGCGGAGGAGGCCCGCGGGTTCGCGCTCTCCCTGGGGAAGATGGTGCTCGGCGGCGGTGTCGGCCAGGTAGCCGAACTAGCGCGACGCAACGTGAATAACATTCCGCGGTAGCCCGGCCCGCAGCCGCACGGCAGTGCGCTCGTGCTCGGTCGTGCCGCCCCAGATGCCATAGACCTGCCCTGTCCGCAGCGCGAACGCCAGACATTCGCGCCGAACCGGGCAGGTCGCGCAGATCGCTTTGGCCTTCGCCGCCTGTTCCCGGGCCGGGCCGGAATCCGAGATCGGAAAGAACAGATCGGGGTCGGCGGACCGGCAGGCGCCAGCCGACCGCCACTGTCCGCGGGTGATGAGCGGAGGCACCGAGGGCTCGTCGGCCCGCGGTCGGCGTTCGGGGACTCCGCTCACCAGCCCGCCTCCTCGACATCGGCTGTCGCACAGACCATCGCGGTTGACATCATCCAGTTCACCGTGCCGGGCCGCGGCGGCATAGTAGGCGCTGGCTGTCGTGGCATAGCCGTCAGTTATGGGTCTGCGCCGCGCGCAGGACCGATCCCGGACATCAGGGAACTCACGCCGAGCCTGCGGCCGACGCGGTCACGCGTCCGGAGGCGACGGCGGCGGCGAGGGCCTGGTGGTCACGCTCGTTCTGGTCAGCGTAGGCGGTGGCAAACTCGGCGATGGCCTGGTCGAAGACGGCGGATTGACCGAGGTAAGCGGCGATGGCGATCCGGTCCCCGGACCGGGCGTGCGCTCGGGCCAGCGTCCAGCCGCATAGCTCGCCGTAGGCGCGCATTCCCGCCGCGGTCATCGCTTCGATGTCGGCGGAGAACTTCCCGTCCCGTAGCTGGCGGATGTAAAAGTCATGCGGTCGGCCGTCGGGATCGACCTGGGTGCGCTGCCAGCCGAGGAAGATGTCGCTAGCGGCCTGCATGAGGCGCTGCCCGGCCACCACCCGCTGGCCGTGGTTGGCGTATTCGCTGGCCCCGGCGAAGTCCTCAAGTACGGACCGTTCGGCCTCCTTCACCTGCAAGAACAGCGGGTCCGAGGCGTCGCGCCCGAGCATCAGGACGATCCAGCAGCGGGTCCCGACGCTGCCGACGCCGACCACCTTGCGGGCCATGTCGGCGAACTCGAACTGCTCAAGTAGGTAGCGGCGGTCGGTTTCCAGGGTCCGCCGGTAGCCGCCGATCAGCTTCCTGAGCTCGGTTTCCAGCTTTCCCCGGTCGGTAGAGTCCGCGACCAGGTCCGACAGCGGCACGACCAGGGGCGGGTCGGCCACGATCCGCGGCTTGCCGTCGACCTGCTGGGTCAGCTTTTCGAGCGCCTGCAGGCTGTCCCGGGTCCGCGCCTTGGCCACGGCCCCGTCCGCCTGCCGCTGCTCACGGGCGGCAAGCTGGGACCGGAACTGCTCGCGCAGCGTCCCGGTTTCCGCTCGCGCGTACCACACGGCGAGGTCACCCTGACCAGCGAAAACGCGCATCGCGTCGCGGTACCGGCCGACCGCCGCGGTCACCACCTTGCGGCGCAGCCCGGACCGGTAGCCGTTGCCGCGCCCGGCCACCTCAAGGCTGGCCGCCAGCCGCTTGACGTCCCATTCCCAGGGGCCCGGCAGCGTCTCATCGAAATCGTTGAGGTCGAAGACCAAGGCACGTTCGGGTGAGGCGTAGACGCCGAAGTTGGATAGATGCGCGTCGCCGCAGGACTGCACGGCCAGTCCCGATACGGGCGTGCCCGCGAGGTCGGCGGCCATCGACAGGGCCGCGCCACGGAAGTAGCTGAAGGGCGAGACCAGCATCCGTCCGTAGCGGACCGGTACCAGGTCGGGCAGTCGCGTGGCGGCCTGGCGTTCCAGCAGGCCCACCGGATCCGGCCGGTCCGCAGGCGGGTCGTAGACGGCATGGCTGTCCCTGGGCACCGCAGACCGGGCCGCCTTGCCCCGCTCGGCCCGTTCGGCAGGGCTCAGCCGTCCGGCCGCCGAGTCCAGGGCGAACCGACGGCTGGACCCCGGCGGCACCGAGTCACGCCTAGCTTTCATGCACTCAACCTTCCGCGGTCAGAGGGCGCCTGGGCAAGATGCGTGACCGATAAGCGCATAGTTTTCAGCACGCTACAAGCACTTCGTCATCGATTCCGGCCCCGGCCCCGGCACGGGCTAGTGCGCCGAGGCCGGCCGCCCGGTGTACGGCCCGTCAGCCGGTGACGTACAGGCCGTCGACTACGTCGTAGACGCCGGTGGCCATCCACGCCGCGTCGACCACCGCGTCGTGCTCGGCAAAGGTGCGGACGTGGCCGGTCAGCGTCACTGTGTTCCCGCTGGTGTCCACGGCCACGTCGCTGTCGTCGGGAATCAGTGCATAGCGGTCCAGGGCATCCTGGACGTTCAGGGTGACATCGACCGAATCCGCGTCGGTGCTGATCGCGATGTCGTCCTTGACGTTGCGGACGCCGGTCAGATGGGTCACCGCCTGCTCGGCCGCGGTTCGCCCGGTGCCGTAGGTCACGATGCCGGTGAGGGTGATGTTGCCGTCCTTCGCGGTTGCCTCCACGCCGTCCGGCACGGCGACGTTCACCGTGAGCGCGTTGTTCGCCGTCGTGGTCAGCGTCGCGTCGTCACGGTAGTCCCCGGCCGGCAGCACGACCTCCAGGTGGTTCTGCAGCTTCTTCACGCCGGCGACGCGCTGCGCCGCCGCGCCTGCCCCCAGATACTGGGGGTAGCTGGGCACGGTGCCGTTCAGCGCCACGTCCCCGTTGATGTTCTTCACCGAGATATCCGAGTCGTCGACGAGCGGGTCGTAGCTGAGCTCGCGTTCCACTGCGTCCCGGATGTCCTTGGTCTGGCTCATGTGCTGCGTCCTTCCGGTAGCGGGCCAGGTGTACATCTCTCTTCGGCCAGTCCACCTGGCCGGCCAGGAATTGAAAAAGCGATGCTGGCTGTCGCGCCATAGACGCGCTCTATCAGCAGGGGCACGAAGGATTCCGCGTCGTGAGTCCCTTTCATCCTGGTATCAGAGATAGAAGTCGGCATCGCCAAATTTGGGGTATTTCTGTCCCCAGGCCGACGACGGTGCAGTGCGATCGTGACAGCGGCTCAGCAGTCGAGGCGGCGGACTCCGAGCAGTTCGAGGCCCAGCGCTTCGATCTGGGCGAGCAACCCGTAGAGCGCCGACTGGTCGGCCAGCGGTCCGGTGAGCACGGTCTGCGTTCCGTGCGCCTGGGCTTGCAGATCGGGGAACGCGCCGAGCAGTGTGCCGCCCAGCTGCCCGCGGACGCGGATCTCGTAGCAGACCGATCTGGTCGCTTCATCCATGACGTCAGGTCCGTTTCTGTTCGCCGTCCCAGCCGAGCGGTACTTCATGGTTCCGCCTGGCTGGGTGAGCCGGCATCGCGCGATTCTGGTGATCACAGACGGCGGGATGTGCCCGCGGACTAATCCGAGGCGGCGTCTTCGTGACGAGCGGCTAAATGGGCGAACGGGGGTCGCGCCTTATGCTCGGCTCAACGAGATGATCATGAATCCAGACGGTGACAGGATCAGGCATGCTGATGCGGCGCTCCCAGACCCTTTGGCCGCCGATACTGCCGGTGCACCTGTTCCTGCGGTCATCAAGGGCGGGATCGTATCCCGCCTCGCGTTGTTCGAGCAGCTTGGCCGAGCCGGGCGGATTACCCAGGTGTCGGCGCCGGCGGGGAGCGGGAAGACGCTCTTGCTGCGGTCCTGGATCGGCACCGCGGGCCTGGCCGAGAGCACCGCATGGGTATCGGTGCAGAGGGAAGAGCGTAATCCGCAGCGGTTCTGGGGTTCGGTACTGAGGGCGCTCCAGCAGACCGCAGCCGGTTCTGCCGTGGTTCGGCCCTTGACCGCGGCGCCTGACCTGGATGACTGGGCGGTTGTCGAGCGGTTGCTGGAGGACCTGGAGTCGCTGCAGGAACGGGCGTGGCTGGTGATCGACGATGTACACGAGCTGCGTTCAGCCGAGGCGCTGCGCCAGCTTGAGCTGCTGCTGATGCGGGCCCCGCCGGAGCTGCGGTGCGTGCTCGCCACCCGGCATGACATGCGGCTCGGGCTGCACCGTCTGCGGCTGTCAGGCGAGGTGACCGAGATTCGGGCGGCCAACCTTCGGTTCACCCTCGATGAGACCCGGGCGCTGTTCGCCGCAGCCGGCCTGGAGCTGCCGTCCTCTGCCCTCACGTTGCTGCACGCGCGGACCGAGGGCTGGGCGG
>PMST01000363.1 GCA_003168295.1 Actinomycetota bacterium | reverse complement strand
AGCCGTCCGTGCAAGCCGTCCGCGCGAGGCGGCGTTAACCCTCGACTCGCTCGACTCGCGCCACGGTCAGCGCGTCCCGGGCCTCGTCTACGTCGACCCGCACCTCGTCGCCGTCCACTATTTCTGCGGACAGCAGCGCCCGGGCGAGCTGGTCGCCGACAGCGGACTGGATCAGGCGGCGCAGCGGCCGGGCGCCGTACACCGGGTCGAACCCGGTCACCGCCAGCCATTCCTTCGCCGCCGGGGTCACCGTCAGCGTCAGCCTCCGGCCGGCCAGCCGCCGAGCCAGCAGTTCGACCTGCAGGTCGACGATCTTGGTGAGCTCGCTGGTGGACAGCGCGTCGAACACGATCACGTCGTCGAGCCGGTTCAGGAACTCGGGCTTGAACGCGGCCCGGACCGCGGCCATGACCGCGTCCCGCTTGGCCGTCTCGTCACCGAACGCCGGGTCGGCGATGAACTGCGAGCCCAGGTTCGAGGTCAGCACCAGGATGGCGTTCCTGAAGTCGACCGTACGACCCTGGCCGTCGGTGAGCCGTCCGTCGTCGAGCACCTGGAGCAGCACGTCGAAGACCTCCGGGTGCGCCTTCTCCACCTCGTCCAGCAGGACCACGGTGTAAGGCCGGCGCCGCACCGACTCGGTGAGCTGGCCGCCTTCCTCGTAGCCCACGTAGCCGGGCGGGGCGCCGATCAGCCGGGCGACCGAGTGCTTCTCGGCGTACTCGCTCATGTCGATCCGGATCATCGCCCGCTCGTCGTCGAACAGGAACCCGGCGAGCGCCTTGGCCAGCTCGGTCTTGCCGACGCCGGTCGGCCCGAGGAACAGGAACGAGCCGGTCGGCCGGTCCGGGTCGGACACTCCCGCCCGGGCTCGCCGCACGGCGTCCGAGACGGCCCGCACGGCCCGCGCCTGGCCGATCACCCGCCGCCCGAGCTCCTCCTCCATCCGGAGCAGCTTGGCCGTTTCCCCTTCGAGCAGCCGCCCGGCCGGGATGCCGGTCCACGATGACACCACGTCCGCGACGTCATCCGGGCCGACCTCCTCCTTCACCATCGGCGCCGTAGCGGAGCTTCCGACCGCACCGGATTCGCCCGAAGGGACGGAACGAGCAGTGCTGCTTGCCTCATCCAGCTGCTCCTTGACCGCGGGGATTTCCCCGTAAAGCAGCCGGGAGGCGCTCTCGTAGTCACCGTCACGCTGGGCCCGCTCGGCCTGGCCCTGCAGGTCGTCGAGCCGCTTCTTCNNGACTTCTCCTGCTCCCAGCGCGCGACCAGCGCGTCCAGCTGCTCCTGCCGGTCGGCCTTGGTGGCGCGGAGCCGCTCGAGCCGGTCCTTGCTGGCCGCGTCGGCCTGGTTGGCCAGCGCCAGCTCTTCCATCGTCAGCCGGTCCACGGCGCGCCGCAGCTCGTCGATCTCGACCGGCTGGGAGTCGATCTCCATCCGCAGCCGGGAGCCGGCCTCGTCGACCAGGTCGATGGCCTTGTCCGGCAGGAAGCGCGCGGTGATGTACCGGTCGGACAGCGCGGCGGCGGCGACCAGCGCCGCGTCGGATATCTGCACCTGGTGGTGCGCCTCGTAGCGCCCCTTCAGCCCGCGCAGGATCGCGATGGTGTCCTCGACCGAGGGCTCCCCGACCAGCACCTGCTGGAACCTGCGCTCCAGGGCCGGGTCCTTCTCGATCCGCTCGCGGTACTCATCCAGCGTGGTGGCGCCGACCATGCGCAGCTCGCCGCGGGCCAGCATCGGCTTGAGCATGTTGCCCGCGTCCATCGCGCCTTCGGCGGCGCCCGCGCCCACGACCGTGTGCAGCTCGTCGATGAACGTGACCACCTGGCCGTCGCTGCTCTTGATCTCGTTCAGCACGGCCTTGAGCCGCTCCTCGAACTCGCCCCGGTACTTGGACCCGGCCACCATGGCGCCCAGGTCGAGCGCGATCAGCCGCTTGTTCTGCAGTGACGTGGGCACATCCCCGGCCACGATCCGCTGCGCGAGGCCCTCGACCACCGCGGTCTTGCCCACGCCGGGCTCGCCGATCAGCACCGGGTTGTTCTTGGTCCGGCGGGAGAGCACCTGGATGACCCGCCTGATCTCGGCGTCCCGGCCGATGACCGGGTCCAGCGCGCCGTCCCTGGCCTGCTTGGTCAGGTCGACGCCGTACTTCTCCAGCGCCTTGTAAGTGTCTTCCGGGTCCTCGCTGGTCACCCGGGCACTGCCGCGGATCTGGCTGAACGCCTCGACCAGCGTGTCCGGGGTGGCGCCGTTGGCCGTCAGCAGCGACTTGGCGTCGCCGCCGTCGGTGGCCAGGCCGACCAGCAGGTGCTCGGTGGAAATGAACTGGTCGTCGAGACCCCGGGCGCGGCTGGCGGCGGTGGAGATCACGGTGAGCAGCGGCCGGGACATCTCCGGTGCGCTCAGCGTGGTCCCCCGGGCGCGCGGCATCCGGGCCAGCCGCTCTTCGGCCTGCTTGGCGATAAGCGCCGGGTCGGCGCCGACCGCGCGCAGCAGCGGACCGGTGGTACCGTCCGCCTGATCCAGCAGAGCCAGCAGCAGGTGCAGGGATTCGACCTGCGGGCTGCCGTCGGCGGCCGCGCGCCGCACGGCGGCGCTCAGCGCCTCCTGGCTCTTGCGAGTTAGCTTGTCGTCCATCACTTATCTCCTCTGGGCTGTCCGGTCGCGCCGGGCGGCCCAGTCATCGGTTCCCATTTCGCGACCCGGGCACCGCGCACCGGCACGAGCCCGGATCTGGTGTCACTGCCGCTGCGGCGGAGCTCGGCCAGCCGCGCCGCCACGGCGCGGGTGGACTCGAGCTCGACCCGCAGCTGCGCGATCTCGGCGTGCAGCTCGCCCACGAGCCGGCGCGCCTGATCGAGTTCCCTGTGCTGATCCAGGATCAGCTTGACGCCGGAGAGGTTGACGCCCTCTTCCTGGGACAGCCGCTGGATCTCCCGCAGCGCCAGGATGTCCCGCATCGAGTAGCGCCGGCCCCGGCCCGCGCTGCGGCCCGGGGATACCAGGCCGAGCCGGTCGTAGGCGCGGAGCGTCTGCGGGTGCATGCCGGAGAGCTGAGCCGCTACGGAGATGACGTAGACGGGCAGGTCATCCGAGTGCTCGTAGGGGCTGCTCATGTCATCTCCTCCTCTCAGGCTTCCTTGGCCCGCTCGAGAAGGTCCTCGCGCGGGTCTGCGCCGGCTGTGGCCTCACGCAGGTCTTCGATAGCGTTGCGGGCCTTGCCGTTCAGGTTCTGCGGCACCATCACCTCGACGGTGACGAGCATGCCGCCGGTGGTCCCGTCCTTGCGGCGGACACCCTTGCCGGCCACCCGGAAGGTACGCCCGTTCGGCGTACCCGGCGGAATCCGCACGGTCACCGGCGCGCCCCGGTGCGAGGGCACCTTGACCTCCGCGCCCAGGGCCAGCTCGGCGAACGTCACCGGCACGGTCACCGTGAGGTTGGCGCCGGACCGCCCGAACACCGGGTGCGGCTTGACGTGCACCCGGACGTACAGGTCCCCGGCCGGGCCGCCGCGCTCGCCGGGAGCGCCCTTGCCCGCTATCTTGATCCGCTGGCCGTCGGCCACGCCCGCCGGGATCCGGGTCTGGATGGTGCGCGAGCTCATCGCGTGACCGCTGCCCGAGCAGGTCGGGCAGGGGTCGTCCACCACCATGCCGCGCCCACGACACTCGTGGCACGGCTCGGTAATCCCGAACGAGCCCTGGTTTCTGCTCTCCTGACCGGTTCCGTGGCACGAGGGGCACATCCGCGGGACCGTTCCCGCCTTGGCGCCGGTTCCGTGGCAGGTCGGGCACGGGCCCTCACCGGTCAGCCGGAGCGCGACGGTGGTGCCGTCGATCGCGTCGCCAAAGCTCAGCGTGGTCTCGGTCTCGACGTCGGCGCCGCGCCGCGGCCGGTTGGCCGAGGTGGTGCGGGTGTTGCCGCCGCCGAAGACCCCGCCGAACAGGTCGCCGAGCCTGCCGCTCGCGTCCCCGGCGCCGCTGAAGATGTCGCCGAGGTCGAAGCCGAAGCCGCCCTGCCCGGGCCGCTGCGCGCCGGTGGGCACCCGGAAGCCGCCGCCGAACATCGAGCGCGCCTCGTCGTACTCCTTGCGCCGCTTCTCGTCCGACAGCACCGAGTACGCCTCGGAGATCTCCTTGAAGCGCTCCTCGGCCGAGCTATCGCCCTTGTTGGCGTCCGGGTGGTACTTGCGGGCCAGCTTGCGGTACGCCGCCTTGATCTCCGCGGGCTTGGCGGTCTTGCCGACCCCCAGGGCCTTGTAATAATCCTTCTCGAGGTAGTCC
The DNA here is from genome assembly GCA_003168295.1 of Actinomycetota bacterium. Next base: position 1,490 of record PMST01000363.1, on the reverse strand, counting down.
TTGGTGCTCAATCTTTGCTCGCCTCCGGGGCGCTTTTAGGCGCCGCCTTCCCTCGTCGCTCGTTCCTCGCTCCTCAGTCCAGGCGGCGCCGCGCCCCTTTGGCTCGGGGTGAGGCGGCGCCGCCGCCCCTTTGGCTTGCTCATGAGGACTCGATTTGGGCTGTCTAATTCTCTTCCGCTGCGGACAAGTCGGGCTCGTTGCTGGTGCCGTCGGGACCGGTCGCGGGTTCCGCGACCGCGACCCTCGCGGGGCGCAGGATCCGGTCTCCGACCTTGTAGCCGGGCTGCAGGATTTCGATGCAGGTGTCCTCGGCGACATCGGAGGAATAGGAACTGGTCAGCGCCTCGTGGATCTTCGGGTCGAACGGGTCGCCCTTTTCTCCGTAGGTCACCAGGCCGAGCCGGCTCGTGGCCGACTGCAGGGTATCGGCGACCGACTTGAAACCGCCGGACAGCTCGCCGTGTTCCCTGGCCTGGTCGATGGCGTCGAGCACGGGCAGCAGCCCGGACAGCGTGCCCGCTACGGCCTGCTCCCGGACGGCGACCCGGTCCCGGTCGACCCGCTTGCGGTAATTGGCGTACTCGGCCTGCAGTCGCTGCAGGTCGGCGGTCCGCTCCGCGAGCTGAGCCTCGAGATCCGCGGCTCGCTTGCCGTCCTCGGCCCTGTTCTGGCCCGGGGCCTGCTGCCTGCCGCTCGGGCCGGCCTCCTGCGCAACCACTTCTGGAACCTCTTCGGGGTACTTCTGCGTTTGGAGAATGTCCTGGTCTTCTTGTGATCCGGCGGACCTGGCGGATCCGGAGGCCTCGGCGGAGTCAGTGGTTTCGTCCCCAGGAGTCCCTGGGGCCGGCCGGCCGGCACCTCTGGTGCCGGCCGGCTTTGATGCCACGTGCTTCCCCCGAACCTGACCGGTAACCGGGTCGATGCGCCGGTGGTCATGAATGACCGGGCCGGAGCTCGTCTCCTCGGATGCTGGCATCAGGCCGCTCCGCCCTCGCCAGCGTCGCCCTCGTCGACGATCTCGGCCTCGACGACCTCGTCGTCGGCCGAGTTGGCGCCCTCGTCAGCCGAACCCGGCTGCGCGCTGCTGGCCTGAGCCGCCTGCGCCTGCTGGTAGATCGCGGTGCCCATCTTCTGGCTGACCTGCGCGGCCTTCTCGCTGGCGGTTTTGATGGCGTCGGTGTCGTTGCTCTCCAGCGCCTTCTTAACCTCGGCGAGCGCCTCGCGGACCTCGGACTTGATGTCGTCTGGCACCTTGTCCTCGTTCTCGCCGAGGAACTTCTCGGTGCTGTAGACGAGGCTGTCGGCCTGGTTGCGGACCTCGGCCTCCTCGCGGCGCTTGCGGTCCTCCTCGGCGTACTCTTCCGCGTCCCTGACCATCTTGTCGATGTCGTCCTTGGGCAGCGCGGACCCGCCGGTGATCTGGACCGACTGCTGCTTGCCCGTGCCCAGGTCCTTGGCGGACACGTTCACGATGCCGTTGGCGTCGATGT
>PMST01000180.1 GCA_003168295.1 Actinomycetota bacterium | reverse complement strand
CCCGGAACGCCGGCAGTGGTGCCCCGACGGGGGACCAGAGCACCGATATGAATGTTACACGGAAACGCCCCCGGGTGTGTCAAGACCTAATTACCACCAGATCGCCAGACGACGCTGAGCAGGTGCAATCACGGGGCAGATAAGTTATCACTTGAACGCGGCGGCGCCGGGCGCTGGCCGTTTCCCTCGTTTGCTTGTGGCGGCCCGGCCTGCTCGCGGGTAGCGGGCACGTTCGGTTGGTACTCCATGAAGCCGCGGGTGTTGTCGGGCTCTCGGCCGCCGTTGGCGAACACCACCGCGAAATAGGGAATGCAGATGGCGCCGAGAGCGGGTATCGCGGCCAGCCAGCCGAAGTGATTGGTGAACAGCACCACGGCTATTACGAAGCAGAGTGCGCGGATGCCCATCATCAGCAGGTACCTGCGCTGGCGGTAGGTGATGTCATCGGACATCGACCGCCGCGCCTGCGTTACCAGGTGCACCGACTCTGGCCGGCGGGAATGGCTCATCCTCACCCCTCCACGGTATGCCTACCCGCCAAACCGTCGCGACCCGCGTCCGGGTAAGCTCCGCGGTCAGCTGGCCTGGCTCACCGAGGACATGTTGAAGCCTTCGACCCGTACCGGAGGCATCGCGGCGCGGTTGAAGTAGTCGCCCCATTCGCGCGGCAGCGTCGGCACGGTGGCGCCGACTTCGAGCAGCCGCTCGAGCATGCCGACCGGTGACTCGTTGAACCTGAAGTTGTTGACCGCGCCGACGACCTCGCCGTCTTCCACCAGGTAGACGCCGTCCCGGGTGAGCCCGGTGAGCAGCAGGGTCTGCGGGTCAACCTCACGGATATACCACAGGCAGGTCAGCAGCAGGGCGCGCCCGGTGGAGGCGATCATCTCCTCAAGCGCGGGCGCTGCCGGGGCCGAGGTGGCGAAGGTCAGGTTGTCGATGGCGGGCGTGACCGGGAGCCCGGCGACCTCGGCGGAGTGCCGCGAGGAGATCAGGGCCGCCAGCGAGCCGTCGCTGATCCACGAGGTAGCGCTCAGCGGGAGTCCGTTGTCGAACACCGAAGAGTCTGGTCCGGACGCGTGCGAGATCACGAACGGCGCGCAGGCCAGCCCGGGCGCCCGCGGGTCGCTGGACAGCGTCACGGGCTGCGCGGACAGTCGCTCGCCGAGCCGCGTGCCGCCGCCCGGCTTGCTGAACACGGTGCGCCCCTCCGCCGCCTCCTTCGCCCCGGCCGACCAGTACAGGTAGGTGAGCAGGTCGGAGACGGCCGTGGGCGGCAGCAGCGTCTCGTAACGCCCGGCGGGCAGCGAGATGGCGCGCTTGGCCGCCTCGAGGCGCCCGGCGAGGCCGGCGTCGAGGCCGGCGATGTCCACGTTGGTGAAGTCGCGGGTCGCCACGCCCGTCCATGCCGACCGCTCGAGGTCGGCGGACTTCGCGTTCAGCTCGACCCGCCCGGTGGGCTGGTCGTGCCGCTGCCGCACCCCCGTCGAGGTGCCGAGGAACGTGCTGCTCAGCTCGTGCTCGGCGAACCCGTACAGTTTTCTTCCCGCGGCCTGGGCGGCACGCAGGGTCTCACCGAGCGTGGCCGCGAAATCGCGCAGCACGCCGATTTCGGTTCGGCCAGGAGGGGAGTCCCAGCCTGGCTCGTCCAGATTCTTTATCCCGAACGATCCTGGCTGTTCCGGTCCGGCCAGCTGATCCGCGTCCTCGGCGGGCGTGGCCTCGGCGGCGGCGTGCTCGGCCGCGCGGACGACGTCCTCGATCTGGTCGGGGAGGACGCCGGCCCGGGATACGACGCCGGCCGAGGCGTGGCCGGGTCCGTGCCCGTGCCGGTTGATGGCGATGACGGTGAGCTGGCGGGAGGCAGACACGCCGTTGGTGGTGAGCGTGTTGCCCGCCCAGCGCAGGTTGGCGGCCGAGGTCTCCTCCGCGATCACGACGCAGTCGTCGCTGCGGGCGGCCGCCAGGGCCCGCTCGACGGTTTCCTGGGGGGAGTATCCGCTGGCGGTGGTCATAGCGCCCCTTCTTCTGCCGTGTTGAGGATCCGCACGCCGCGCATCAGGGCGGCCGGGCAGCCGTGGCTGACCGGGGCTACCTGGCCGGGCTGGCCCTTGCCGCAGTTGAACGCGCCGCCCAGCACGTAGGTCTGCGGGCCGCCTACGGCCTCCATCGAGCCCCAGAAATCGGTGGTGGTGGCCTGGTAGGCGACGTCCCGCAGCTGGCCGGCGAGCCGGCCGTGGGAGATCTTGAAGAACCGCTGTCCGGTGAACTGGAAGTTGTACCGCTGCATGTCGATCGACCAGCTCTTGTCGCCCAGGATGTAGATCCCGTTGTCCACTCCGGCGATGAGGTCCTCGGTAGACGGGCCGCTCGGCCGCGGGCTGCAGCGACACGTTCGCCATCCGCTGCAGCGGCATGTGGCCGGGCCCGTCGGAGAACGCGCACCCGTTCGAGCGCCCGAAGCCCTTCAGCAGGGCCATCCGCCGGTCAAGCTGGTAGCCGGACAGAGATGCCGTCCGGTGATCAGGTCCCAGGACTGGCCGGCCACGCCTTCGTCGTCGTAGCCGATGGTGGCCAGGCCGTGCTCGGCGGTGCGGTCGCCGGTGACGTGCATGATGCCCGATCCGTACTGCAGGCTGCCGAGCTGTGTCCAAGGTGGCGAACGAGGTGCCCGCGTAGGCCGCTTCATAGCCCAGGGCACGGTCGAGCTCGGTGGCGTGCCCGATCGACTCGTGGATGACGAGCCACAGGTTGGACGGGTCGATCACCAGGTCGTAGCGGCCCGGCTCGACCGTGGGGGCCCGGAGCTTGGCCGCCAGCAGCTCCGGCAGCTCGGCCAGCTCGGCCTCGAAGTCCCAGCCGGCTCCGTCCCGCAGCTGTCTTGAGGTCAGGAACTCATACCCTCGCCCGACCGGCGGGGCCAGCGTTCGCATGGTGTCGAACCTGCCATCATCCGATACCGCGACGGCGGTGAGGGCAGGCTGCAGCCGGATCCGTTGCTGGGTCGCCGTGGTCACGCCGTCGGAGTAGAACTTGCACTCCCGCACCTGCTGCAGCGAGGCGTCGACGTGGCTGACGGCAGCGTGCGCGAGCAGGGTGTTGCTCCACTGCGCCAGCAAGGCCACCTTGTCCGCCGCGCTGACCGTGAACGGGTCGATCTCGTAGGCCGACACCCAGGTCACCTCGCCGTAAGCGGGCTCAGGGGCGAGTTCGATGGGTTCGGTGTTCATGGCCGCGGCCACCTTGGCGACCTCGATCGCCTGCCGCGCGGCCCGCGCCGCCGCGTCCGTGGTGAGGTCCACGGCCGAGGCGAAGCCCCACGTTCCGTCCACGATGACCCGGACGGCCAGACCGGAATCATCCGCGTCGATCAAGGTCTGCGGATTGCCGTCGGACAAGCCGATGTGCTGGCCTCTGATGCGTTCGGCGCGGAAGTCGGCGTGCTGGGCGCCGAGGCTCTTGGCTTGTGCGAGCGCCGCGTCGGCTAGGTCGCGCAGCGGCAGGGCGGTGAATTCCGGGTCGATTCCCGGGCGATGGTCATCCACGCGGCGTGAGTCTATCTCACGCCCATCCGGCCCCTGCGGTACCCTCAGGTGGCCTGAGAAAGGGGTCAACGTGGGGCGTTCTGTGCTGGTGACCGGCGGGAACCGCGGTATCGGGCTGGCCATTGCCCGGCGGCTGGCCACCGGCGGCGACAGCGTCACAGTGACCTCACGCTCGGGCGAACCGGTGGAAGGCCTGACGGCGGTTTGCTGTGACGTCCGGGACGCTGCGTCCGTCGATGCGGCGTTCGGTTCCGTCGAGGCGGAGCAGGGCCCGGTGGAGGTCTTGGTCGCCAACGCGGGCGTGACCCGTGACCAGCTGCTCGCGCTGATGAGTGAGGACGACTTCGGCGCGGTGCTTGATACGAACCTGACCGGCGCCTACCGGGTGGCCAAGCGTGCCGTGCGCCCCATGATGAAGATGCGCCGCGGTCGCCTGATCTTTATCTCCTCCGTGGTCGGCCTGTACGGTTCGGCCGGGCAGGCAAACTACGCTGCGTCCAAGGCCGGGCTCGTCGGCCTGGCCAGATCGCTGGCGCGCGAGCTCGGCTCGCGCGGCATCACCTCAAACGTGGTCGCGCCTGGCTTCGTGGACAGCGACATGACCGCGGGCCTGCCCGAGGCCAGGAAGGCCGCGATCATGGCCGCGGTCCCGCTTGGCCGGTACGCCTCCGCAGACGAGGTGGCCGCCGCGGTGGCATTCCTGGCCGGCCAGGACGCGGCCTACATCACCGGCGCCGTAATCCCGGTCGACGGCGGGCTCGGGATGGGACACTGAGCTGCAGCCCGCCGCGTTGCTGCCCTGGGATCGGAAGTTGTCGGGATCCTACAAGCCGCCGCCCGCAAGCTTCGTGTCGCGGGCCCTGTAGTTAGCGACGCCCGCGCGGCAGTGTGTGAAGGGTGCGGTCAGGTGTGAAGGTCAAGACGGTGCTGATCACCAGGGGAAAGAGGTTCTGATGGGAATCCTGGCGGGTAAGCGGATCCTGGTTACCGGGGTCATCACGGATGCCTCGATCGCGTTTCACGTCGCGCGGGTGGCCCAGGCCGAAGGCGCGACCGTGGTGCTGACCGGCTTCGGCCGGCTGAGCCTGGTGGAACGGATCGCCAAGCGGCTGCCTTCGCCGCCTCCGGTCCTCGAGCTCGACGTGACCAGCGATGACCACCTCGCCTCCCTGGCGCAGCGGGTCGCCGAGCATGTGGACGGCCTGGACGGCGTACTGCACGCGATCGCCTACGCGAACCCGCAGGAGGCGCTGGGCGGCAACTTCCTGCACACCAAGTGGCCCGATGTCGCGACCGCGTTGCAGGTCTCGGCGTACTCGCTGAAGGCGATCACGATGGCGGCGCTGCCGCTGATGGGCGGCGGCGGTTCGGTCGTGGGGCTGGACTTCGACGCGAGCGTGGCCTGGCCAGGCTACGACTGGATGGGCGTGGCGAAGGCCGGGCTCGAGTCCTGCGCCCGTTACCTCGCCCGCGACCTGGGCGCCCGCGGCGTGCGGGTTAACCTGGTGGCGGCCGGCCCGCTGCGCACCATGGCCGCCAAGTCCATACCCGGATTCGAGCGGTTCGAGGACGTATGGTCTCACCGGGCGCCGCTCGGCTGGAACATCACCGATCCGGAGCCGACCGCGCGAGCCTGCGTGGCGCTGCTTTCCGACTGGTTCCCCGCGACCACCGGTGAGATTGTCCACGTCGACGGCGGCGTGCACGCGGTCGGCGCCTGATGGCCGAGTTCGTTCTTACCCTTTCCTGCCCGGACCGGGTCGGTATCGTGCACGCCGTCGCCGCCTATCTGCACGGGGCGGGCTGCAACGTGCTCGACAGCCAGCAGTTCGCGGACCGGACCGGACCGGGCTCGAGCCGGTTCTTCATGCGGGTGCACGTGGAGACCTTGCCTCCGGCGCCCGCCTCGGCCGCCGACCTTTACTCCGGGTTCACCTCGGTAGCGGCCGAGTTCGGCATGGAGTGGGAACTGCGTGACACCGCGGTCCTGCCACGGGTGCTGATCATGGTGTCCAAAGCTGGCCACTGCCTGAACGACCTGCTGTACCGGCGCGCGGCGGAGTCGCTGCGCATCGAGATACCGCTGGTCGTCGGCAATCACGATGACCTGGCGCCGCTCGCGGCCGCGCACGGCGTCGCGTTTGAGCATGTACCGGTCGGCAGCGAGCCGCTATCTGTGCAGCGGGCCGAAGGCCGGGTGCTCGACCTGGTCAGCGAGCTCAACATCGACTTCGTCGTGCTGGCCCGCTATATGCGCATCTTGTCACCGGAGCTGTGCGCGAAGATGGAGGGCCGCATCATCAACATCCACCACTCGTTCCTGCCCAGCTTCAAGGGATCGCGGCCCTACCACCAGGCCCACGCGCACGGCGTGAAGCTGATCGGCGCGACCGCGCACTACGTCACCGCTGACCTTGACGAGGGCCCGATCATCGAGCAGGAAGTCGCCCGGGTGGATCACACCAGCAGCCCTGAAGACCTCGCGGCGATTGGCCGGGACGCCGAGCGGGTCGCCCTGGCCCGCGCCGTGCGCTGGCACGCCGAGCACCGCGTGCTGCGGCACGGCCGGCGCACCGTCATCTTCAAGTAACCGTCGCGGCGGCCACGCTCGGCCCCGACGGTCGTGCCATCTCATCAGCTGAGAAGATCGGCATCACCAAGCGGCCATTGTTTTCGATGCGTTATGAATTGATAGTCAATTCGTTACTTTCTCGGCCCGATAGGCGCGCGGCCAAGGAGCGAGGCGATCTTCAGGTCGTCGGCCCTCGCAGTCTGAGGCGGTTAGACCGCCATTCACGGCCCAATCCGCTGTCTTTCCGGTCCCCGGTTTAGCGCGGCCTGGCGCGGGGTTTATGGTGTTTCACTAAGCAGTCGGCCGCGCAGCAGCGTGCCGGCGGCCCAGCCGAGCCGAGCCTGCCAAGGATGCCGGAGGAAAATGCCGGCACAAGGTTACGATTTGTCTACACATTGCTAAACAGTTACGCTTGGTAGCCACTAATAGGGGCATGCTCCGATGTACCGGGGGCAACACCAAGCGTGGCGTGGGTGATGTTCTTGGCGGAGACGGAAGCCAGAGGCGAAGATTCTGCGGCGAGACGGCTTCCGCGCGGCAAGCCTTCACCGTGCTGAGGCTAGTGTGGTCAACGAGACAGATGTTACAGAAGACGACAGATCCTGAAATATCCGGATGGTAGCCATGACACGGCGGGACGTTGCCTCCAGGGGATTGATGGCAAGTTGTGACATTTTTGGCGAGAGATCGATGCAATATGGCACTTACGCTTCCGCTAACTCATAACACCGGTAGCTCACCGGCCGGCTCGCGATGAGGCGGTACGGATGTGCCGGCGAAACGGGCCGTAATCGGTCGGGGGGTTACTGCAACGCCGGTACCCCGGCGACGGTGCGGAGCGGATCACCGGCGACCTGCGAGAAAGAAGGGCGACACTCTGATGACCCCAGGACGGACCAAAGGCGCGACGAGCGCAAGGAGGGAGGGGCGATGATTACGTTCAGCAAGAAGCGCATCGGCGCGCTTGCCGTGGCCGTGGCCAGCGTGACCGCTCTGGCCGCCTGCAGCAGCAGCGGCAGCGGCAGCGCCAGCCCGACCTCGACCGCCGCCGCGGGGGGGGTGACCCAGCCCGGCTCTATCGGTGTGATCCCGGCCGCGGGGACCGCCTCCGGGAAGGCCGGTTCAATCTCGTTCGGGTACCTGGCGGCTGACGCGCCCAACTGGATCATGCCGGTCATCCCCGGCGCCGACAACTCGGTCTACAACACTTTCGTCTTCCAGTGGCAGCTGTGGACGCCGACGTGGTTCACGTGGAACGGCTCCAGCCCGGCCGTCGATGCCGCGCTGAGCGTGGCCAACACGCCCACGTGGTCGAACGACGACAAGACGATGTCGATCTCGTTGAAGCCCTGGAAGTGGTCGAACGGCCAGACGGTCGGCTCCAAGGACCTCGAGTTCACGATCGATGAGATCAAGGCCGCGGTCAAGGAATCCCCGGACGACTGGGCTAACTACGTGCCCGGCTACTTCCCCGACACGATCACCAGCATGTCGACGCCGAACGCCCAGACGCTGGTGATCAACATGTCCAAGTCGGTCAACCCGACCTGGCTGGAAGAAGACATCCTCGACGTCCCGATCATGCCTGCCGTGTGGGCCAAGGCTTCCGCGAGCGGATCGACCCTGGACTTCACCAACACGTCGAACGCGAAGAAGATCTTCGACTTCCTCACTGCGGCGTCCAAGTCGGTGTCCTCCTACGCCACCAACCCGCTCTGGCAGGTCGTTGACGGGCCGTACAAGCTGACTGCCTACAACGCCACCACGGGTTCGTTCACCATGGTGCCGAACGCCGACTACAGCGGCCCGCACGTCACCCCCGAGTCCACCTTCGTCGGGGTCCCGTTCACCTCCGACGCGGCCCAGTTCAACGCCATCAAGAGCGGGTCGGTCGATGTCGCCGCCCTCCCGCCGGAGGACAACCCGCAGATCCCCTCGCTCAAGAGCACCGGCTATGACTACTACGGCCTGCCCGCCTGGGGCGACTACTTCGCGGCCTACAACTTCAAGGACAAGACCGGCGATTTCGACAACATCGCCAGCCAGCTCTACTTCCGGCAGGCGATGCAGCACCTGGAGGACCAGGCCGGCCAGATCAAGGCCTTCCTCAACGGGGACGGCGACCCGCTGTACGGTCCGATCGGGGCCTACCCGCAGAGCCAGTTCCTGCCCGCCAACGGTAAGACGAACCTCTACCCGTTCAGCGTCTCCAGCGCGATCAGCGTGCTGAAGGCGAACGGCTGGACCGTCACCCCGAACGGCACCGACACCTGCGCGAAGCCGGGCACTGGCCCGGGTGAGTGCGGGGCCGGCATCCCGGCCGGCACCAAGCTGTCCTTCAACCTGATCTACAACGCCGCCTCGCCGATCACCCAGGAAGTCGAGGACCTGGCCTCCAACGGGAAGGCAGCCGGCATCACGATCAACCTGACGGCCAGCAACTTCAACTTCATCATTAACAACTACACCGACCCGGGATCCCCGGCCAACGTCGACAAGTGGGCCATGATGGACTTCGGCGGGGAGAGCATATCCACCTACCCCACCACCTTCGGGCTCTTCAACACCGGTGGGTCCGGGCAGCTGGGCGACTACAGCACGCCGACCGCTGACTCGCTGATCAACGACTCCATCAGCAGCACCAACCCGGCCGCGGTCACGAACGAGCTGTCGTTCCTTGACTCGAACCTGCCGGTGCTGTGGCAGCCGTTGCGGGACCACGTCTACGTCTGGAAGACGAACGTCTCGGCGACCACGCCGTTGGCGTTCGAGAACCTGACCCAGTACGACCCCACACCGGAATTCTGGTACCTGACCAAGTAGTGGTAGTACGCGTCACCTGCTGGACTGGTCTGTCTCCCGGTGATAAACCGGGAGACAGGCCACCAGCCTGGAAGGAAGGATCCCACCGGTGAGCGCCTACCTGCTGCGCCGGATCGGGACGTCCATCGTCGTCCTGATCGGCATCTCCATCTTCATGTACCTGCTGCTGCACGAGGTCTTCCCCTCGCCGGCCAAGATTGCGCTGGGGCTAAAGGCCACCCCCGCCTCGATCGCCGCCTTTAACAAGCAGAACGGGTACGACCGCCCGGTGATCGCGCAGTACCTGAGCTATATGAACGGCTTGGTGCACGGTAACCTGGGCTACTCCTACGCCGAGAACCAGACCGTGGCCGCCCTGTTCCAGGAGCGCCTGGCCCGCAGCATCTACCTGTCCGGGATATCGCTGCTGCTGGCGATCCTGATCGCCTTGCCGCTGGGCATCTTCCAGGCGGTGCGCCGGAACACGGTCGGCGACAACGTGGCCACCAGCGCGGCGTTCATCCTGTACTCGATGCCGTCGTTCTTCCTCGGGCTCATCCTCATCCAGGTCTTCGCCCTGTCGTTCCCCATCCTGGGCTTCGAGGCGAGCCAGTCCACCTCGATCTGGGTCGTGATCGGCGACTGGCACGACATGCTCCTGCCGATCCTGACCCTTACGCTGATCACCGTGGCCAACTTCTCCAGGTATATGCGGTCCTCGTCGATTGACGTGCTCGCCCAGGACTACATCAAGGTGGCGCGGGCCAAGGGCCTGCCTGAGCGCCTGGTCCTGCTGCGGCACATGGTGCGGAACGCGTCCCTGCCGATGGTCACCCTGGTCGGGCTGTTCCTCCCCGCGCTGCTGGCCGGGAACCTGATCACCGAGACCCTGTTCAACTTCGAGGGCCTCGGCCTGCTGTTCTATACCAGCCTCGGCAAGGAGGATTACCCGGTGCTGCTGGCCTACACGCTGGTCGGTGCCGTCTTCGTAGTCCTGGGCAACTTCGTGGCGGACATCGCGCTGACCGTCGCGGACCCGCGTATCCGGCTGGCCTGACCGGCCGGCGGCAAGGAGGCAATCGTGGCAGCAGGAAGACAGGCGTCGCTCCCGCCGCTCGACACGACCCGTGCCCCCGAGGGCGGCGAGGTCGGCGCGGTCCAGAGCGGGTGGCGGCTGGCGCTGCGCGAGTTCGTGAGGAACAGGCTGGCCGTCGCCGGCATCGGCATCCTGCTGTTCTTCGTGGTTTTCTGTTTTCTGGGGCCGCTCGTCTATCACGCGAACCTGCTGGACGTGAACCTGATCAACGCGCATGACCCGCCGGGCGCCGGTCATCCGCTCGGCGCGGACGTCAACGGCTTCGACGTTCTCGGCGAGCTGATGAAGGGCGGCCAGGCCGCACTGGAGATCGGTTTCTTCGCCGCGTTCGTCGCGATTACCATCGGCGCGCTGGTCGGCGCGGTCGCCGGGCTGGCCGGCGGGATCGTCGACACCGTGCTGATGCGCATAGTCGACATATTCCTGTCGGTGCCGTTCCTGTTCGTGGTGCTCATCCTGGCGGCCAGGTACGGCGCGTCGGTGCTGTCCCTGTCGCTGGTCATCGGCGGGTTCTCCTGGCAGGTGCCGGCCCGGCTGGTGCGCGGCGAGGTGCTCACGATCAGGGAACGCGATTTCGTCCTGGCCGCGCGCACCGCGGGCACCCGCAGCTGGCGGCTGATCCGCAAGCACCTGCTGCCGAACTCGGTCGGCGTGATGGTCGTCAACGTGACCTTCCAGGTGGCCGACGCGATCCTCGCAGTCGCCTACATAGGCTTCCTCGGCTTCGGCCTGCACTACCCCAACCTGGACTGGGGTGACATGATCTCTGATGGCGTCGGGTACATGCAGGACGGCTACTGGTGGCTGATCTACCCGGTCGGCATCTGCATCGTGCTGACCGTGATGGCGCTCAACTTCATCGGCGACGCGCTCCGTGACTCCCTGGACGTGCGGCTGAGGCGCCGTTAGGACCCGTCTGCGTCGGGTAGCAAGCTTGTACAGCCATCACAACGAGAGGTAGCGGCCACATGGCCCCAGTCCTTGAGATCGAGAACCTGTCGACGCACATCAAGCTGACCAGCTCCGTGGTGCAGGCGGTCGGCAACATCGACATGCGCGTCGAAGCCGGGGAAACCCTCGGCATCGTGGGGGAGTCCGGCTGCGGCAAGTCCATGACCGGGCTGTCGATCATGGGGCTGCTGCCGCCCGGCGGGTCCATCGTCGGCGGCTCGATCAAGCTCGACGGCCGCGAACTCGTCGGCCTCAGGCAGGAGGAACTGCGGCAGGTCCGGGGCAACGAGATCGCGATGATCTTCCAGGATCCGCTCACCTCGCTCGACCCGACCAAGACCATCGGCTACCAGGTGGCCGAGCCGGTCCGGCTGCACCGGGGCGTGTCCAAGTCCGACGCTATGGACCGGGCGATGGAGGTGCTGTCCCTGGTCGGGCTGCCTAAGCCCAAGGAGCGGCTGGGAGATTACCCGCACCAGCTATCCGGTGGCCTGCGGCAGCGGGTGATGATCGCCATGGCGCTGGCCAACGAACCGAAGCTGCTCATCGCCGACGAGCCGACCACGGCCCTCGACGTCACCATCCAGGCGCAGATCCTCGCCCTGCTCAAGGACCTGAAGGAGCGCCTGGGCATGGCCATGCTGCTGATCACGCACGACNNGCGCTGCACGCCATTCCCGGCCTGCCGCCCGATCTGTCGCACCCGCCGCAGGGCTGCCGGTTTGCGGCCAGGTGTTCCCGGGCCTCGGACAAGTGCCGCACCGACGAACCCTCGCTATCCGGCAAGACCTACGAGCACAGGTTCTCCTGCTGGCACCCGGTAGATGGGCCGCTGGCGCTGGCCGTGATCGGCGCGAGCGGGCCGGACGCGGCGAGCACCGGCCTGGCTGGCTCGGACACTGAGAGCATGCGGGAAGCTTCCGCCAGCGACAAGGTCGGTCTCGCCGACGACGCCCCGCTGGCGGACGTCGCGTCGGCGAGCAGGCAAGTTCCCGAGGAAACCCGGCAAGCCGAAGCCATCGTGGTGGCGGCCGGCCTCGAGGTGACGGCCGACGGCCGGCTCGAGGTGGCGGCACGCAAGGTCGAGGCGGTCGCGGCGAACGGCGACGGCATCGCCCCGCTGCTCGAGCTGCGCCACCTGGTGAAGGAATTTCCCATCACCGCGGGCGCGGTCCTGCAGCGAAAGGTGGGGGCCGTCCACGCCGTGTCGGACGTGTCCTTCTCGGTGCCGGCCGGAACCACGTTCGGCCTGGTCGGCGAGTCGGGATGCGGCAAGACCACGATCGGCAAGCTAATCGTGGCACTGGAGAAGCCGAACTCCGGCTCGGTCACGCTCGCCGGCGTGGACGTCTCCAAGCTGCGGGGCGGCGACTTGCGGCGCAAGCGCCGCGACCTGCAGCTCATGTTCCAGGATCCGCACTCCTCGCTCGACCCGAGGATGCGGGTCGGAGCGATTATCGGAGAGCCCCTGGCCATCCAGCACCTGGGCGGCAAGCGGGCCCAGCGGGACCGCGTGTTCGAACTGCTCGGCGAGGTCGGCCTGCCGCGGACCGCGGTGGAGCGCTACCCGCACGAGTTTTCCGGCGGCCAGCGGCAGCGCATCGGGCTGGCTCGGGCACTCACCCTGAACCCGAGGCTCATCGTGGCCGACGAGCCGGTCAGCGCGCTCGACGTGTCGATCAGGGCGCAGGTGCTGAACCTGATGAAGCGCCTGCAGTCCACGCATGGCCTGACCTACGTGGTGATCTCGCACGACCTGGCGGTGGTCAAGTACATGGCCGACCAGATCGGCGTCATGTACCTGGGCAAGCTGGTCGAGCTCGGCTCCGGGCAGGACATCTACGAGCGTGCCGCGCATCCCTACACGGCGGGCCTGATCGCCACCATCCCAGTGCCCAAGCCGACCGCGGAGCGGGCCAAGAAGGGCGCCGCGATCAGGGGCGAACTGCCCAGCCCGGTGAACCCGCCGTCCGGGTGCAGGTTCCGCACCAGGTGCCCGTTCGCGCAGGAACGCTGCGCGGCCGAGGAGCCCATGTTGCGCTCCTTCGGCCCCGGCCACGTCGCGGCCTGCCACTTCCCGCTGCAGAGCGCGTACAGCGCGGACGCGGACAGCCCCGCCATGACCAGCACGGGGGACCCGCTGCTCTAGTCACCTCGGGACGCGCCGAGGCAGCGGATCGGCACCGATCTCCTGCGATGCTCTTGCTCTGCGAGCCGATGATGCCGATACTCCATTCATGGGAGGGTCGACGGCGGACACGCCCACAACGCCCGAATTTCTCCGTGTCTCCGACGCGGATCGCGATCACGCGGTGAACGAGCTCAGAGATGAGTTCGTCGATGGCCGTCTCTCGCACGAGACCTTCGTGTACCGCATGCAGACCGCTCTCGACGCGCGGAACCACGGCCAGCTAGCGAAGTTGTTCACCGACCTGCCGCCCCGGCGGTCCCGCCCCGCGGAGCTGCTGGCCCGGGTCAAGGCCGCCCTCCGGGGTGACGCCCGCGGCTCGCCTGACCCTCGAACCCGCTCCGATCAGCCCGCGACCGAAGTCCGGAGGCCTGAGCGCGTGCCGGAGTCCGGCCAGTACGGGCCTGGCCAGTACGGGCCCGGCTGGTTCGGCGAGCCGGCCCGTAGCCAGGACCATAGGCCCAGCCAGCTCAGCTGGCGCGGGCCGGAGCCACGGGGGCCTGGTGCTTCACCGGCGGCGCTTTCCTTCCCGCCGGGCCGCGGCGGCCGCTTCACCATCGGGCGGACCCGCGACTGCGACCTGTGCCTGACCGACTTGTCGGTGTCCAGACTGCACGCTGAGCTGGTGCGCAGCGGTGACGGCTGGCTGCTCAACGACCTGGGATCGCACAACGGCACCCGGCTGAACGGCTGGCTGGTCCGCGAGACCGTCCCGGTGCGCGGAGGGGATCTGGTGGAGTTCGGTTCCGTGAGGTTCGTCCTCCGAGATGGCCTGCAGGGGCCTGCGCCTTCCGGATCAGGAGACCGAACCGGCTAGAGTCGGGAAACGTGACGACGGTTCTGCTGGTCCGGCACGGGCTCACCGCGACGACCGGTCATGTGCTGACCGGGTGGACGCCAGGCATCCCGCTTGATGACCGGGGCCAGGCCCAGGCGGCGGCGCTCGCGGCCCGGCTGGCCCCGCTCCCGCTGGCCGCCATCGTCAGTAGCCCGCTGGAACGCTGCCAGCAGACGGCGGCGGCGATCGCGGCCACCCGGGACGGCCAGCCGGTCCTCACCGAGGACCGGGTGGGCGAGTGCCGCTACGGGGACTGGACCGGCAAGCCGCTGAAGAAGCTGGCCGCCGAGCCGTTGTGGCGCGTGGTGCAAGCCCACCCGAGCGCCGTGACCTTCCCCGGTCCGGACGGGGAGTCCATGCCGGACATGCAGCACCGGGCGGTGGCCGCGATCCGGGACTGGAATGCCAGGCTCGGCCAGGACGCTACCTATCTCATCTGTTCGCATGGTGATGTCATCAAGGCCATCGTCGCCGATAGCCTTGGGTTGCACCTCGATCAGAGCCAGCGGATCCAGGCCGACCCATGCTCGCTGACCGTGATCAGGTACACGCCGATGCGGCCGTTCCTGGTCCGGATGAATGACAGAGGGGGTGGAGTGGAGGATCTCATGCCACACGTCGACGGGCATGGTCGCGGCGCCGCGCAGAGCGACGCGGCGGTCGGGGGAGGGACCGGCGGCGACTACAGACAGCCAGACCAGGTGACCCCTTCGGCCCCTCCGGGTCGCCAGCCGTCGGCGGTTACGCGAGGATAGGACTATGCCGGTCTACTTTTATGACCCGCCGGACAGGTTCGTGGCCGGCGCGGTCGGGCAGCCTGGGGAACGGATTTTTTACCTGCAGGCGACTTCCAGCGGTCGCGTGACCAGCGTGGTGCTGGAGAAATTCCAGGTGAGTCTGCTGGCCGAGCGCATCGACGAGCTCTTGGACGAGGTGCTCAGGCGCACCGGGGGGTCGCCCGAGGTACCTGCCGCCGCGCCCGCGGGCCTGCAGGACGACGCGCCGCTCGACCTGCCGCTGCTGGAAGACTTCCGGGTGGGCGCGATCGCCCTGGCCTGGGACGGCGACGGCGGCATGGTCGTCATCGAGGCGCAGGAAGAATCGGATGAGCCGGTCGAGCCGCTGGCCGAGGACCTCCCCCCGGACGGGCCGGGAGTGCTGCGGGTCCGGATCACGCCGGGCGCCGCGCGTGCCTTCGCCCAGCGTGCCGCGAAGATCGTCGAGGCGGGCCGGCCGCCGTGCCCGCTGTGCGGCCTGCCACTGGATACCGACGGGCATGTCTGCCCACGGCAGAACGGTCACCGCGCCGGCCATGCTTGAACCGAAGAGGTCCGGGCCGGACGATAACGACGGCGAGCAGGCCGCGCTCGACCTGCTCGCCAGCGGGAAGCTGGAGATCGAGGGACGACTGGTTGATGCGTCCAATGCGACGCTGTACTGCACGATCAGGCCAGGGCCAGGGGGGTCTGGGGGGACGGGCAGTCCCCCCAGGAGCAGGGGGGGGCTGGGGGGGATCGTCCCCCCGGATTACAGCGTCGCCTGCGTGTACAAGCCGATCGCCGGCGAGCGGCCGCTCTGGGATTTCCCCACCGGCACGCTGGCCGGCCGGGAGGTCGCGGCCTACGCGGTATCGCGCGCGGCCGGCTGGGACGTGGTCCCCCCCACGGTCATGCGCGACGGGCCGTTCGGGCCTGGCATGTGCCAGCTGTGGATCGATCACGACACCGACATGGACCTGATTGCCCTGTCCCGCCGCACCGATCACGCGGGGCTGCGCGACATGGCCGTGTTCGACGCCGTGGTGAACAATGCTGACCGGAAGATCGGTCACCTGCTGCCCGTCGCCGACGGACACCTGTACGGCTGCGATCACGGGGTGTGCTTCGCCGAGGACTACAAGCTGCGCACCGTCCTGTGGCAATGGCGGGGCAAGTCCCTGCCGCGGCGCTCGCTCGATGCGCTGCGACGGCTGAACATCGTGTTCGAGGAGGGAGGGCTGGACGCCGAGCTTTCCTCGCTGCTCACCGCGAGCGAGATCGACGCCACCAAGATCAGGATCGACACGCTGCTGAAGCACCGGGTGCATCCCTACCCGCCGACGGACTGGCCCGCCGTTCCCTGGCCCCCGGTTTAGCCGGTACAGGGCCCGGTCATCGGGTCAGATACCGCCCGGCTCCCCGCCGTGACGCCTGAAGTAACGCTCGAACTCGCGGGCTATGGCGTCCCCGCTCGCCTCGGGCAGATCCATCGCGTCCTTCGCCTCTTCCAGGGTCCGCACGTAGTCGGCGACCTCGGAATCCTGCTGGGCGAGCTCGTCCACGCCGCGCTCCCAGGCCCGTGCCTCATCGGGCAGGTCGGCCAGCGGCAGCGGTGCGTCCAGGATGTCCTCGACGCCGCGCAGCAGCGCCAGGGTGGCCTTGGGGCTCGGCGGCTGGGCTACGTAGTGCGGCACCTGGGCCCACAGCGAGACGGTCGGGATACCCGCTCCGGTACAGGTGTGCTGGAGCACTCCGACGATCCCGGTCGGTCCCTTGTAGTCCACCCGGCCGACGCCGACGTCAGTGGCCAGGGTGGAGTTCGACGAGCCGACCGACACCGGCACCGGGCGGGTGTGCGGCGCGTCGGCGAGCAGCGCGCCGAGCAGGACGATCAGCTTCACGCCGAGGCCTTCCAGGGCCTGCACCAGCTCCTCGCTGAACGCCCGCCAGCGCATGTTCGGCTCGATGCCGTGCACAAGGACGATGTCACGGGAAAGTCCGGTGGGCGGCACGGTCGGGTCGGCCGAGGCGGCGCGGGCCAGCGAGATCCTGGTCGTCGGCCAGATCAGGCGCTGGGTGTGCCCGCCCTCGATCTCGATCACCGGCCGGTTGACCTGGAAATCGTAGAAGTCCTCGGGGTCGATGGCACCGATGGGGGTCGCCTGCCAGGCGATACCCAGGTGATTCACCACCCCGCTGGCCGCCTCGCCTGCGTCGTTCCAGCCCTCGAACCCGGCGATGGCGACTGGGGAAGCGAGTTCGCCGATGTCGTTGAACTCGATGATTCGCCACCTCCCGGCAGTCCGCAGGCCCTCCTGTTTATAGCCTACGTGGTCAGTCTTGCTCAGTGGGTGACTGGCCGGCGTGTCCGGTGCGGTCCGGGGAATCTTTACGCCCGACGCCTACAATGGCTCCCGATGAGCACCTCTGCTGGCCTCGGGGGGACGATCCCCCCCAGACCCCCCCTGGTCACGGGGGGGCTGCCCGCCCCCCCGTACCCCCCCGGCCCNNTGCTGATCGACTCTGAGCCGCTGTGGCTGGAGGCGGAGCGGTCGGTCATGGCCCGGCTCGCACCGGACTCGGGCTGGACCGAGTCGGACCAGGCGGCACTGCTCGGCGGCAGCCTGAACCGAACGATCCGCTACCTGCTGGCCCACGCGACGCGCCCGGCCCCGCCCGAGGTCGTCGCTGAGTGGCTGATGGCCGGCATCTGCGACCGGGTCCGCCGCGACGGGGTGCCGCTGCGCCCGGGGGCGCGCGAACTGCTCGCCTCGGTCGAGGCGGCGGGCCTGCCGCGCGCGCTCGTGACCTCCTCCGAGCGGCGGTTCATGGACACGGTGCTGGCCCGCACCGGGATGCGCTTCGACGTGCTGGTGTGCGCGGAAGACGTCGGCGTGACCAAGCCTGACCCGGAGCCCTACCTGCTCGCGGCCAAGCTGCTCGACGTGAATCCCGCCCGCTGCTTCGCGCTGGAAGACTCGCCGAACGGCGTGACCTCGGCGCAGGCTGCCGGATGCCGGGTGATCGCGGTGCCGTCGCTGGTCCCGATCAAAGCCGCTCCGGGCCTGGTCGTGGTGCACTCGCTGCTCGAGCTGGCCGCCGGGCCCGCCGGACTTGTGGTGTCGGCGGATCCAGGGGCGTTTAGGGGGTTAGCCCCACCGCGGACGCGGCTATCACGGCTTAGACTTGAGACAGCAACGCGGGGAGGAGCGCATGTCCACCTACGACAAGATCGCCTGGCTGCCGCTGTGCGGGGGCCTGACCGGGGTCGGCCTGGTCCTGAGCTACCTCGCGATGCGGCGTCGCGGTATCGGTTCTGGCCTGCGCGGGGCGGCCTGGTCGCTGCTGCCGGTGGCCGCCTACCTGACCGGCGCGATCGCGATGTTCTGGAAGATGGGGGTCGCGATCGGGGACTTCGCGACCGGTTTCGTGTTCTCGCCCAAGGTGTGGTCGGGGATCGCGGTGGCCGGATTCTCCGCGCTGCTGTTCGTCGTGTCGGGTCCGCTGCGGCGGCGCCGGGTGAAGCGCGGCGGCCAGACCAAGGCGACCGAGCCCGCGGCCGCCCCGGCCGGAACGCTGGCCGCCGCGCGGACCGGCAGCCAGCTGACCACCCGGACGGACGCCACGACCGCCCCGGTGCCCGTGAAGGCACGCAAGGGCAAGAGCAACGACGACGATGACGACCTCGGGGACGTCGCGGACATTCTGCGCCGTCACGGCATCACCTGAGCCGAAGTTTTCCGTCTGCCGTCGTGTTTCGTCATTATTTCCTGATACCGGCACCCTAGCCAGGATGCGCTCAACCAACCTCGACAGTACCGTTGGCCAGTCGAGTCCCATGCGCCCCAATCGTAACTTTCTATGACAAAACGGCGCGGGTTTAATCACGATCAAGCCACGAGTGCCGCGCGGGGCTGGCACGAATACGCGAAATAGCGCAACCTCACTACATATAGGCCGAGGCGTCTATCGCGGTGCACGAGGGACTCCATGAAGGAGACGCGCTGCGCCCGGACGCCTTCAATCCGAGCGACAGATAGGTTTCACGATGGCCGTCCCGATGGACGTCTCGACAGGCCCGGGAGGTCCAGGGCCGGAAGCCGGGCTGCCTGGCCCCGCCAAGGACATCGTGGGCCGGTCGCTCGGGCAGATCGCCTGGATGCGGCTGCGCCGGGACAAGGTCGCTATGGCCGGCGGCATCGTCGTCATCTTCCTGATCCTGGTGGCCATCATCGGACCGCACGTGGTGCAGAACCCCGATGTCTACCATTCCAACCTGATCAACCCCACGTTCCTGAAGCCGAACGGCGCGTTCGGCGGCATCAGCTGGGCTCACCCGCTCGGTGTCGAGCCGGAGACCGGCCGCGACCTGCTCGCCCGGATCGTCGTCGGCGCACAGTACTCGCTGCTCATCGCGTTCCTGTCCACCGTGCTCGCGGTCGGCATCGGCACCTTCTTTGGCGTCATCGCCGGCTACGTCGGCGGCTGGGTGGACTCGCTGATCGCCCGGGCCATGGACGTGTTCCTCGCTTTCCCGCTGCTGGTGTTCGCGCTCGCGCTGGCCGGGGTCATCCCGAGCACCGCGTTCGGCCTGTCCGGGAACTCGCTGCGGATCGCCGTCCTGATCTTCGTGATCGGGTTCTTCAACTGGCCCTACATGGGCCGGATCATCCGCGGCCAGACGCTCTCGCTGCGCGAGCGCGAGTTCGTCGACGCGGCCCGCAGCCTCGGCGCGCGCGGGCCTTACATTCTGTTCCGCGAGCTGCTGCCGAACCTGGTGGCGCCGATCCTGGTCTACGCGACGCTGCTGATCCCGACCAACATCTTGTTCGAGGCGGCGCTGGACTACCTGGGTGTCGGCCTCTACGTCCCCACCCCGAGCTGGGGCCAGATGCTCTCCAGCGCGGTACAGAACGGCTACTACTACATCGATCCCGAGTTCATGCTCGTCCCCGGGCTGACGATTTTCATCACCGTACTGGCATTCAACCTATTTGGTGACGGGTTGCGTGACGCGCTGGATCCGAGGACCAGGTAACCAGCCGCACGGTCCCCACGTAAACAAGTAACAGGAGGCGTTTCACCCTATGAGGAGACGCAAGACCATGGCCACGGCGGCCGTCACCCTGGCCGCCGCGCTCGGGATTGCTGCCTGCAGTAGCAGCAGCAGCAGTGGATCCGGTACGTCGTCATCGGGTTCCGGGGCTACCTACAACGCCGGCTCGACCACCGTCGTCAATCCGTCTAACGCCAAGGGCGGGACGCTGACCATGGCGCTCAGCAGCACGCCGGACTCGTTCGACCCCGGCAACACCTACTACGCGTGGGTGCTGGACTTCGACAACCTCTTCACCATGCCGATGTTCATGTACAAGGCCTGCCCGGGCACCTGCGGGGCGCAGCTCGAACCGGACCTGGCCACGAACATGGGCACGACCAGCGATAACGGCCTGACCTGGACGTTCCATATCCAGCCTGACGTCAAGTTCGAGGATGGCACCGTCGTTACCTCCTCGGACGTGAAGTACGCCATCGAGCGCACCTACGACCGGTCGGTGCTGGAGAACGGGCCGACGTACTACCAGGTGCTGCTCGCGGACCCGAAGTACCCGGGTCCGTACAAGGACCGGGCCAAGAACATCATGGGCCTGAGCTCCGTTCAGACCCCGAACGCCACCACCATCGTGTTCCACCTGGTGGCGCCGTTCCCCGATTTTCCCTACGTGCTGGCGTTCCCGAACTCCGCCCCGGTCCCGCCGGCTAAGGACACGGGCAGCAACTACCAGCTGCACCCGATGTCCACCGGGCCGTACAAGTTCCAGAGTTACTCGCTGAATAAGCAGCTCACCCTGGTGCCGAACACGGAGTGGAACCCCGCGACGGATCCGTCGGCCAAGCAGCTGCCCGCCAAGATCGTCCTGAACATGAACGTCAACCAGGCCGACATCGACAACCGGCTGCTAGCCGGTGACCTCGACGTGGACGCGCAGGGCACCGGCGTGTCGGCGGCGGCTCAGGCCAGGATCCTGAGCAGCTCGACGCTGAAGGCCAACGCCGACGACCCGCTGAGCGGGCGCGCGTGGTTCGCCTACCTGAACACCAAGGTGGCGCCGATGAACAACCTGCACTGCCGCGAGGCGGTGGAGTACGCGGTCAACAAGACGGAGGTTCAGACGGCGTGGGGCGGCCCGGTCGCGGGCGGGTCCATCGCGAGCACCTTGATGGTGCCGAATATTTCCGGCTACAAGTCCTTCGACCTGTACGACGCGCTGTCCAAGCCGAGCGGCGACGTTACCGCGGCCAAGCAGCAGCTCGCCGCGTGCGGTCAGCCGAACGGCTTCAGCACCAACTTGGCCTACCGGTCTGACCGGCCCAAGGAGACCGCGGTTGCCACCGCGATCCAGGCTTCCCTGGCCACGGTGGGGATCAAGGTAACGCTGAAGGGGTTCCCGTCGGGTAGCTACTACTCCGACTTCGCGGGCTCGCCGGCCTACGTGCACTCGCACGACATCGGCATCGCGTCGGGTGGCTGGTCCGCTGACTGGCCGAACGGCTTCGGCTTCCTGGACGAGCTTGTCAACGGGAACACCATCGCCCCGACCGGTAACACCAACATCTCCGAGCTGAACGACCCGGTGATCAACAACCTGTTCACCAAGTCGAATCAGGTCACCGGCGCGGCCAGGACGGCGATCTGGTCCGAGATCGACATGCAGGACATGAAGGATGCCGCCGTGCTGCCCGAGGTGTACGCCAGGTCGCTGGACTACCGGTCGCCGAACCTGACCAACGCCTACATCTGGGACAATTTCGGCATGTACAACTACGCCGTGCTCGGCGTGAAGTCCTGACCTTCGCTAAGTACCGCAGTTAGTCCGGTACGAACTGCCCCGGTTCAACGTGCAGAGAGCAGGTGAAGGTGCCGCCGCCGGGCGGGGAGCAACCAGCCCCGCCCGGCGGCGATGCCGCACGCGATGATCTTCTTCATCATCCGGCGCCTCATCCTGACCGTGTTCCTGCTGGTCCTGGTCAGCATGATCACGTTCGCGATCTTCTTTTTGGTGCCGCGGCTGGCCGGGCAGACGAGCTACGAGCTCGCGGCGCAGTACGTCGGCCGTAACCCGATCCCGTCGGAGATCAAGGCGGTCGAGATCAAGCTCGGCCTGAACTCCCCGCTGTACCTGCAGTACGGCCGCTACCTCAAGGGGATCGTGTTCGGCGTCCACTACAGCGACGGCAGCGATGTCAGCTACTGCCCGTTCCCGTGCTTCGGCTACTCGTTCCGCAACGAGCAGCCGGTCTGGCCGCAGCTGATTAGCGACGCTCCGGTCACGCTGTCGCTGGCCATCGGGGCGGCCGTGCTCTGGGTGACCGGCGGCGTGTCCATCGGTGTGCTGTCCGCGCTGCGCCGCGGCAGCTTCTTCGACCGGTTCTCGATGGGCGTGGCGCTGGCCGGGGTGTCCCTGCCGGTGTTCTTCACCGGGTTGATCGCGCTGGAGCTGTTCAGCTACAAATGGTCGGTCTTCCCCAACGTGCATTACGTCGGCATCACCACCAATCCGCTGCTGTGGGCGCGCAACCTCGTCCTGCCCTGGATCACCCTGGCCTTCCTGTACGCGGCCCTCTATGCCCGGCTGACCAGGGCTGGCATGCTGGAGACCATGGGCGAGGACTACATCCGCACCGCCAGAGCCAAGGGCCTGCCGGAACGGCAGGTGGTGATAAAACACGGGCTGAGGGCGGCGCTGACGCCCATCGTCACGATCTTCGGCCTGGATCTGGGCCTGCTGCTGGGCGGCGCGATCCTCACCGAGACGACCTTCTCGCTGCCGGGCCTGGGTCAGTTCACCATCCTGGCCATCCAGAACCAGGACCTGCCCGAGATCCTGGGCGTGGTCATGATCGCCTCGTTCTTTATCGTCATCGCGAACATGATCGTCGACATCCTGTACGCGGTCGTCGACCCGCGGGTGCGCTTCTGATGGCGCCGCTGCTCGAGCTCCGCGACCTGCGGATCCATTTCAGTACCGACGACGGCCTGGTCAAAGCCGTGGACGGCGTTTCTTTCAGCCTCGAGCGCGGCAAGACGCTCGGTATCGTGGGCGAATCGGGCTCGGGCAAGAGCGTCACCAGCATGGGCATCATGGGGCTCCATCACGGCACCAAGGCCCGGATCAGCGGCGAGATCCTGCTGGAAGGCGAGAACCTGGTCACCGCGAGCCCGGCCAGGATCCGGGAGCTGCGAGGCAGCAAGATGGCGATGATCTTCCAGGATCCGCTGTCGGCGATGCATCCTTACTACACGGTGGGCAACCAGATCATCGAGGCCTACCGGATCCATAACCAGGTGAGCAAGAAAACCGCCCGCCTGCACGCTATCGACCTGCTCGGCCGGGTCGGCATCCCGCAGCCCGCGGTCCGGGTGGATGATTACCCGCATCAGTTCTCCGGCGGCATGCGGCAGCGGGCGATGATCGCGATGGCCTTGTCCTGTGACCCTGAGCTGCTCATCGCGGATGAGCCCACCACGGCCCTCGACGTGACCGTCCAGGCGCAGATCCTCGACCTGATCTCCGACCTGCAGTCAGAGTTCGGCTCGGCCGTCATCATCATCACCCACGACCTCGGCGTGGTCGCCGAACTATCGGACGACATCCTGGTGATGTATGCGGGCCGGGTGGCCGAGTACGGCTCTGGCGTGGACATATTCGACCGTCCCGGCCATCCGTACACCTGGGGGCTGCTGTCCTCGATGCCGCGCCTGGACCGGGACCGGACGGCCCGGCTCATACCCATCGCCGGCACGCCGCCGAGCCTGATCAGGGTCCCGCCTGGCTGCCCGTTCCATCCGCGCTGCCAGTACACCAGCCTGACCCACGGACGCTGTGATACCGAGGTGCCGCCGCTGCGTGCGGTGGCCAGCCTGGGGCACGAGGCCGCCTGTCACCTGACCGCGGAAGACAGGGTGCGGCTTTGGGCGGAGATATCGGCTGGCGAGGTCCCCGACGAGGCCAGGGAGATTTCTGACCAAGCCGGAGCGCCTCTCGACGACGCCGGGGACGTTCCCGCCGAGCTCGGGCAGTCCGTGGCGCAGGGCGGGGTGGAAGCATGACGGAACAGACCCAGACGCCTCCGGTTTCCCCGGCCGGCACGGGGAGTTCCGGCGACGCGCTGCTGCAGGTCAAGGCCTTGGTCCGGCATTTCCCTGTCACCCGGGGCGTCGTCTTCCGGCACAAGGTCGGCGCGGTACGCGCCGTGGACGGGATCGACCTAGCGGTGGCCAGGGGGCAGACCCTCGGCCTGGTCGGCGAATCGGGTTGCGGGAAGACCACCACCGGCCGTCTGCTGGTCCGGCTGGACGAGCCGACCGGCGGCCAGATCGTGATCGACGGCCGGGACGTGACGCACCTGAGACAGGGTCAGATGCGGCCGCTGCGACGCGAGATCCAGATGATCTTCCAGGATCCCTACTCCTCGCTCAATCCCAGGCACACGGTAGGCGCGATCGTCGGCGCTCCGTTCCGGCTGCAGAAGGTCAAGGTTCCCGTCAAGCGCAGCGTGCAGGAGCTGCTCGAGCTCGTCGGCCTCAACCCTGAGCATTACAACCGCTACCCGTACGAGTTCTCCGGCGGCCAGCGGCAGCGCATCGGGATCGCCCGCACGCTCGCGCTGCGGCCCAAGCTGATCGTCGCCGACGAGCCGGTCTCGGCGCTCGACGTGTCGATCCAGGCCCAGGTCATCAACCTGCTCGAGGATCTGCAGGACCATCTGGGCCTGACTTACGTGGTGATCGCGCATGACCTGTCGGTGGTCCGGCACATCAGCGACCAGGTGGCCGTCATGTATCTCGGCAAGATCGTCGAGGTCGCCGAGCGGGACCAGCTGTACGCGCAGCCGCGGCACCCGTACACGGTGGCGCTGCTGTCGGCGGTTCCGGTGCCCGAACCGGCCGGCAGCGCGTCGGGCCAGCGGCAGCGGCGCGAGCGCATCAGGCTGGTGGGTGACGTGCCGAGCCCGCTTAACCCGCCGCAGGCGTGCCGCTTCCACACCAGGTGCTGGAAGGCGCAAGAAATCTGCAGGCTGCAGGAGCCCCCGCTGGCCGAGCTGGCCGCGGGCCACCGGGTGGCATGCCATTTCCCCGAGAACACCCCGCCGCCGGCCGAGAGCTCCCAGGTGCACAGCGCCTAGGCGTTCTCCACCGGCTCGGGCAGCGGCGGCGGGGTGCCGCCGAACTCGGGGCAGAGCGCTTTGTGATTGCACCAGTCGCACAGTTTGCTCGGCCTCGGCCGCCAGTCGCCCGTGTCCCTGGCCCGCTCGATGGCCTTCCACAGCGCCGCGACCTTGCGCTCGGTGGCGAGCAGGTCGGCCTCGTCGGGGGAGTAGCGCAGTACCTCGCCCTCGGCGAGGTACATGAGCTGCAGCAACCTCGGCACCTGGCCGCGCAGGCGCCAGATCACCAGCGCGTAGAACTTCATCTGGAACAGCGCGCTGGCCTCGTACGCCTCGCGGGGCGCGCGGCCGGTCTTGTAGTCCACGATCCTGATGTCGCCGCTCGGCGCCACGTCGAGCCGGTCGATGTAGCCACGCAGCCGGAGCCCGGAGTCCAGCGTGGTCTCCACGTAGCACTCGCGCTCGGCGGGCTCAAGCCGCCGCGGGTCCTCCAGGGTGAAATACGCGTCCATGATCGCTGTCGCGGACTTGAGCCAGCTGGCCAGCTCGGCCTCGTCGGGGAAAAGCGCGGCCAGATCGGGTTCGGCCGTCGCCAGGCGCTCCCATTCGGGGATCACAAGAGCCCGTGCCGCCTCCTGGGTCCGGGCCGCCGCGGGCAGGTCGAACAGCCGCTCCAGGGCAGCGTGCACCAGCGTCCCGCGCGCGGTCGCCGTCGTGGGCGGCTCCGGCAGCCGGTCGATGACCCGGAACCTGTACAGAAGCGGGCAGGTCATAAAGTCGGCCGCCCGAGAAGGCGACAGCGCCGGTCCCCGCGGGACCTCCGCTGCCGGCCCGGGGGGGACGGGGGGATTGGTCCCCCCGATCGCGGGGGGTTCCGGGGGGTCGTCCCCCCGGACTAGCACCTCTATTTCATCCACAGCGCCACCGTAGGGCACGGTGCCGACATTCGGGGGGATCTCGAGGGGCCCGCATCGACCCGAGTGACCGCTCGGGCACGTAGCATCGAGATGTGGCCAGCCTGACGCCAGACCAGTCGTCCGTGCCGCCGGAGAAGCCGCAGCGCCGCGCGGGCGGTCCCGGGATCGTCATCGCGCGCCTGTTCGGCATCCCGGNNACTGGTTCGTGATCGCCGGCGTCTTCATCCTCGTCTATGCCAACGAGCTGGCCTCGACCCTGCACGGCGACACCAGGTTCATCGTGGCGGCGGCCTTCGTCGTGCTGCTCTACGTGTCCGTGCTCATCCACGAGCTGAGCCATTGCGTCGTCGCCCGCGGATACGGGCTCCCGGTACGCCGCATCCTGCTCTACCCGCTCGGCGGGTTCTCCGAGATCGAACTGGAACCGCAGACGCCCGGCCGGGAGTTCCTGGTGTCCGCGGCGGGCCCGGCGCTGTCGCTCGTGCTGGCCGCGGCCGGTTACGGCCTGATGCACGTGGTCTCGCCGGACACCATCACGGGCACGCTGGTCAGCCAGCTCAGGTGGGCCAATCTGGTGGTCGGGATCTTCAACCTGCTCCCTGGCCTGCCGCTTGACGGCGGCCGGATGCTGCGCGCGGTGATCTGGAAGCTGACCCGCCGCCCGGCGACCGCGACCATCGCCGCGGCCTGGGCGGGCCGCGTGCTCGCGGTGGCCCTGTTCGCCGTGCCGTTCCTCGCCGGGGTGGTGAACGGGACCGGCACTGACCTGGTCACGGTGGTCTGGCTGGCGGTGATCGCCGCCTTCATGTGGACCGGAGCCGGGCAGGCCATCAAGGCGACGAGGTTCCGCGAGCGGCTGCCCGCGCTGCAGGCACGACGGCTGGCCCGCAAGGCGGTTTCTGTCGCCGCGGACACTCCGCTGGCCGAGGCGATCCGGCGCGCGGACGAGAGCCAGGCCCGGGCGGTCGTGGTCGTTGACCACGAAGACAAGCCGATCGCGATCGTCAACGAGACCGCGGTGATGGCGACCCCGCCGCAGCGCCGCCCGTGGATCGAGGCAGGCTCGCTCGCCAGGACGCTCGAGCCGAACCTCGTGCTGCCTGCCGACCTGTCCGGGATGGCCCTGCTTGACGCCATCCGCCGGGCTCCGGCCACCGAGTACCTGCTGGTTGAGCCCTCCGGCCAGGTCTACGGCGTACTGGCCACCCGCGACGTCGACCACGCCTTCGCGGGCGTATAACCGACCATGACCAACTTCAAGCCGCTGATGCCCGGTGAGCCGGTACAGCTGACCGACCCGAAGGGCCGGAGCCACCTGATCACGCTGCGGGCGGGTGCGACGTTCCATACCCACCGGGGGACGCTCAATCATGACGACATTATCGGCGGCCCCGACGGGAACGTGATCAAAGCCGGCGGCGGCACGCCGTACGTCGTCTTCCGGCCGCTGCTCGCCGATTTCACCCTCGCGATGAAGCGCGGCGCGGCGGTGGTGTATCCCAAGGACGCCGCGCAGATCGTGGCGTTCGCTGATGTCTTCCCCGGCGCCCGCGTGCTCGAGGCCGGGGCCGGTTCCGGCGCGCTCAGCTGCTGGCTGCTGCGCGCGGTCGGGGAGCAGGGCACCCTGACCTCCTTTGAGCGCAGGCCCGACTTTGCCGAGGTCGCCAGGCGGAACGTCGAGCAGTTCTTCGGCGGCCCGCCGTCTTCCTGGCAGCTGGTGGTCGGCGATTTCGGCCGCCCAGGGGAGGATCCTTCCTTGTCGGACTTCGACCGGATCGTCCTCGATATGCTGGCTCCGTGGGAGTGCGTGGACGCCGTCGCCTGGGCCCTGGCCCCGGGCGGCCTGGTCTGCTGTTACGTCGCCACGACGACTCAGCTGTCACGCATTGTGGAGGCCCTGCGCGGTCATGGCGGCTTCGATGAGCCCGCCGCCTGGGAGAGCCTGACGCGCGGGTGGCACGTGGAGGGGCTGGCCGTCCGCCCTGAGCATCGTATGGTGGGCCATACCGGGTTCCTGGTGACCTCACGCCGGCTCGCGCCGGGCGTGGTGCCCCCGCCGCGCCGGCGCCGGCCGGCCAAGGGGGCACAGGACGAAGATCACCAAGAAGTCCATTGATCGGAACGGGCCGGTGTGTTAAGTCCCGAGTGCACGATTACGCCTCGCGATGCTGTAGTGACGGATCGGTGACTTCCGAAACGGCAAAACAGTGTTGATCCGGCCTCAGCAGGTTAGGGAATGCTCGCGAATAGGTAGAGTCCAAGTTAACGGTGCAAAGGGAGGTGAGGGCCGTGGCCACCAGAGATGAAAGCGGGCGTGTCTCGCGGCACGAGGATGAGGTGAAGAGCCTTACCGCTCAGATCTCCTTCCTTGATGAGGAGATTGCCGTGCTTCGGCGCAGGCTAGCGGATTCTCCGCGGCAGGTCAGGCTACTCGAGGACAGGTTGCGTGAGTCCGAGGGAAGCCTTAGCGGGGTCAGCGCCCAGAATGAGCGCCTGGCCGCCACACTGCGTGAGGCACGCGACCAGATCGTCGCGCTGAAGGAAGAAGTTGACCGGCTGGCGCAGCCGCCGTCCGGTTTCGGTGTCTTCCTGAACCCGAACGACGACGACACGTGCGACGTGTTCACCGGCGGCCGCAAGATGCGGGTGAACGTCTCCCCCAACGTCGAGCTAACCGAGCTGCGCCCAGGTCAGGAAGTGGTCCTGAACGAGGCGCTGAACGTCGTCATCGCCCAGTCCTACGAAACCGTGGGCGAAGTCGTCATGCTCAAGGAGGTGCTCGCCGACGCCAAGCGCGCGCTGGTCATCTCGCAAGCCGATGAGGAGCGGGTCGTGCGGCTGGCCGAGCCGCTGCTGCACGAGACGCTGCGCGCGGGAGACTCGCTGCTGCTTGAGTCGCGGTCGGGGTACGTCTACGAGCGGGTCCCCAAGGCCGAGGTTGAGGAGCTCATCCTCGAAGAAGTGCCGGACATCTCCTACCACGACATCGGCGGCCTCGCCGGGCAGATCGAGCAGATCAGGGACGCTATCGAGCTGCCCTACCTGCATGCCGACCTGTTCAAGGAACACAAGCTCAGGCCGCCTAAGGGCGTGCTGCTGTACGGCCCGCCCGGCTGCGGGAAGACGCTGATCGCCAAGGCGGTGGCGAACTCCCTGGCCAAGCAGGTCGCGGCCAAGACCGCGCAGGACGACGGCGGCAAGGAGGGCAAGAGCTTCTTCCTCAACATCAAGGGCCCCGAGCTGCTGAACAAGTACGTGGGTGAGACCGAGCGGCACATCAGGCTCGTCTTCCAGCGGGCCCGGGAGAAGGCCAGCGAGGGCATGCCGGTCATCGTGTTCTTCGACGAGATGGACTCGATCTTCCGCACCCGCGGATCTGGTGTGTCCAGCGACGTGGAGAACACGATCGTGCCGCAGCTGCTGTCCGAGATCGATGGCGTTGAGGGCCTGGAGAACGTGATCGTCATCGGCGCCTCCAACCGCGAGGACATGATCGACCCGGCGATCCTGCGGCCGGGACGGCTCGACGTCAAGATCAAGATCGAGCGGCCGGACGCCGAGGCAGCCAAGGACATCTTCTCCAAGTACGTCCTGACCGAGCTGCCGCTGCATCCCGACGACATGACCGCGAACGGCTCGTCGGCGCAGGCCACCGTCGATGCCATGATCCAGCGCACGGTCGAGCGGATGTACACGGAGTCCGAGGAGAACAGGTTCCTTGAGGTCACCTACGCCAACGGTGACAAGGAAGTGCTGTACTTCAAGGACTTCAACTCCGGCGCGATGATCGAGAACATCGTCTCGCGGGCCAAGAAGATGGCCATCAAGGAGTTCCTCGACACCGGGCAGAAGGGCATCCGGGTCAGCCACCTGCTGGCCGCGTGCGTCGACGAGTTCAGCGAGAACGAGGACCTGCCGAACACCACCAACCCGGACGACTGGGCCCGTATCTCGGGCAAGAAGGGTGAGCGCATCGTCTACATCAGGACGCTGGTCTCGGGCAAGACAGGCACCGAGGCAGGCCGCTCGATCGACACCGTGGCGAACACGGGGCAGTACCTTTGATGGCTGTTCGCGCTCAGGGAACTGTGCCGACATGCCGTCTTCGCCCGCAACGGCATTAGGCTGGCTTCCATGAGCGAGCTGAAGGGGCGCGGCGTCGCCTGGACCGAGGAGCGAGGCACGAGCGACGAGGGAAGGCGACGCCTCCGGGCGCCCCGGAAGCGAGCGGGTAACAGAGCATGAGCGTTCTTCGCGTGATGGGCACAGAGACCGAGTACGGCATCTCTGTGCCCGGCCAGCCCGGTGCCAACGCGATGGTGACTTCGTCTCAGATTGTCAACGCCTACCAGGCGGCCACCGCGGCCAAGGCCAGGCGGGCCCGCTGGGACTTCGAGGAAGAGAACCCGCTGCGGGATGCGCGCGGGTTCGACCTCACCCGCGAGGCGGCGGACTCCTCGCAGCTGACCGATGAGGATCTCGGCCTGGCCAACGTCATCCTGACCAATGGCGGCCGGCTGTACGTCGATCACGCTCACCCCGAGTACTCGGCGCCGGAGTGCACCAACCCGCTGTCGATGGTGATCTGGGATAAGGCCGGCGAGCGGGTGATGGCGGAGGCCGCGGCCAAGGCCGCGACGATACCGGGCAGCGCGCCGATCCAGCTCTACAAGAACAACACCGACAACAAGGGCGTTTCCTACGGCTCGCACGAGAACTACCTGATGCGGCGGGGCACGCCGTTCGCCGACATCGTCAAGTTCCTCGTCCCTTTTTTCGTCTCCCGCCAGGTGGTCTGCGGTGCCGGGCGGGTCGGCATCGGCGCTGACGGCCGGGGCACGGGCTTCCAGATCAGCCAGCGGGCCGACTTCTTCGAGGTCGAGGTGGGCCTGGAGACCACGCTGAAGCGGCCCATCATCAACACCAGGGACGAACCGCACGCCGATCCGGAGAAGTACCGGCGGCTGCACGTGATCATCGGCGACGCGAACATGAGCGAGGTCAGCACCTACCTCAAGGTCGGCACCACCTCGCTGATCCTGGCGATGGTCGAGGAAAAGTTCTTCGGCGTCGATCTGTCCGTGGAAGCCCCGGTGGCCGAGCTCCGCGCGATCTCGCACGACCCGACCTGCCGCCGGCTGCTCACGCTCAAGGACGGAAGGAAGATGACCGCCGTCCAGCTGCAGGCCGAATACCTCGAGCTCGCCCGCAAGTACACCGAGGACCGGTACGGCAACGACGTCGACGACATCACCGCCGATGTCCTGAACCGGTGGGAATCGGTGCTTAACCGGCTGGCCGACGACCCGATGCTGCTGTCGAAGGAGCTNNCACCCGCGGCTGCAGCTCGTCGACCTGCAGTACTCCGATGTGCGTCCGGACCGCGGCCTGTACAACCGGCTGGCGGCCCGGGGCCGTATGGTCCGGCTGACCGACGACGCGACCGTCGAGCGGGCGGTCGACCACCCGCCGGAGGACACCAGGGCCTACTTCCGCGGCCGCTGCCTGCGGCAGTACCCGGAGTCCGTGGCGGCCGCCTCGTGGGATTCGGTCATCTTTGACATCCCGGGCCGGGAGTCGCTGCAGCGTGTCCCCACCCTTGAGCCCCTGCGCGGGACCAGGGCGCACGTGGGCGATCTGCTGGACCGCTGCCGTAACGCGGCCGAGCTGGTCGCCGCGCTGACCGGCCAGGAGTAGCTGACCGGTCCTGGGCGCCGGATCGCGAGTTCGTACCGATTTGGCCCGGCGGGATTGGGCGGGACGCTCACGGGTGACGATAACGTTGGGACTGATGGAGGTGGCGACATGGCAACGTCGAAGGACACAGGCGGTCAGAAGCAGACCACTAGGCGCGCCGAAGAGACCGAGCAAGCCGAGGCGGGTACTACCGAGGAAGTCAGGGAGCGGCACGAAAAGCTCTCCGACGACGTCGACGCGATTCTCGATGAGATCGACGAGGTACTCGAGGAGAACGCCGAGGAATTTGTCCGGTCCTACGTGCAAAAGGGCGGACAGTAACGACGGCAGCTGCCGGTTCGCCGTAGGCGGACGCGCCGGCGTCATGCGCGTACCCGGCGCGCTCCGGCGTGGCAGTAGGGTCAAATGAGGATGTTGCTGGTCCGGAGGGAAACCCCCGGGCATGCCGACAATCACGGGAGGAGTCCGCGTTGGGCTCGTACTACGACGGCCACCAGTCCGGCCCGTTCGCCAGGGGAGACCGGGACCCTGGGCGGGTTCAGGGCTCGGCGGGGTTGACCGGCAGGCCCCCGGGTTTCATGGGCCTGCAGTCGTCCTCGTTCGCCGATTTCCTCGACTCGCACTCACCTGGCCTGCTGCCCGGTCGTACCACGCCGGGCCTGGGCGCCGACGGGGCGCCCGGTCAGGCCATCCGCGACCTGCCGCACGCGACGACGATCGTCGCGGCGGTGTGCGAGCACGGGGTGGTGCTGGCCGGCGACCGCCGGGCCACCGCCGGAAGCATGATCGCGAAGCGGGATGTGGAGAAGGTCTTCCGCAGCGATGAGTTCTCCGCCATGGGCTATGCGGGTACCGGCAGCGTGGGGATCGAGTTCGTCCGCCTGTTCCAGGTCGAGCTCGAGCACTACGAGAAGATGGAGGGCCGTTCGCTGTCCCTGGAAGGCAAGGCGAACCGACTCGCCTGGATGGTCCGGGGGAACCTGGGCGCGGCCATGCAGGGACTTGTCGTCGTGCCGCTCTTCGTGGGCTATGACGAGGAGCGGGATAGCGGTCGCATCTTCAGCTACGACGTGGCCGGGGGCCCGTATGAGGAGCAGAGGTTCTACTCCATCGGCTCGGGGTCGCTATTCGCCCGGGGCGCGCTGAAGAAGCTCTACGTCGATGACATGTCGGCCGAGGACGCGGCGCTGGCCTGCGTCCAGGCGTTGTATGACGCCGCCGACGACGACTCGGCGACCGGCGGCCCCGACCTGACCAGGCGGCTCTTCCCCGTCATCGCCACGGTCACGGCCGACGGCTTCAGGAAGCTGTCAGAAGCCGAGTCCGAGGACTTCGCCCAGCAGGTCGTCCAGGGCCGGATGGTCGCGCCGGACGGCCCCACCGCCCCGCTGCGAACGCCTCAGCCGCCCTCGGGCGGCCACGCCTGACCGCCGGCCCTGGCGGTTAGCCGCATCCCGCCATCGCCCCTCCCATCCGACCTAAGTAAAGGAAGCGTCCGCGGTGTCAATGCCGTTCTACGTGTCACCAGAACAGGCCATGCGGGACAAGGCCGACTACGCGCGCAAAGGCATCGCGCGCGGCCGCAGCTGCGTGGCCCTGCAGTACGCGGGCGGAATCCTCATGGTGGCGCCCAACCCCTCGAGCGCGCTGCACAAGATCAGCGAGATCTACGACAGGATCGCCTTCGCCGCCGTCGGCAGGTACAACGAATACGAGAACCTGCGCAAGGCCGGCGTCACCTACGCGGATATCACCGGCTACCAGTTCGCCCGGCACGACGTGACCGCGCGCGGCATCGCCAACTGGTACGCGCAGACTCTGGGGACCATCTTCACCGAGAGCAACAAGCCGTTCGAAGTTGAGATCGTCGTCGCCGAGGTGGGCGAGCAGCCCAGCGGCGACCAGATCTACCGGATCACGTTCGACGGGTCGGTCACCGACGAGCCGGGCTTCGTGGCCTTCGGCGGCCAGGCGGACCAGGTCTCCGCGCAGCTGAAGGAACGCTATTCCGACGGCATGTCCCTGGCCGAGGCATTCGGCGCCGCGCTGACCGCGCTGTCCGTGCCGGGCAACGGCGACAGTAACGAGGTCGTGGCCTCCCAGCTGGAAGTGGCCATCCTGGATCGCGCCCGCGATCACCGGACTTTCCGCCGTATCCGTACCGCCCGCCTCGACGAGCTCATCAGCGAAAGCCGCGCGCTCACTACCTCCGACCCCAAGACCAGCACCGAGTCCTCAGGCCCGGGCCCCTCCGCCCCCTCCGCCTCCTCTAACGCGCCTGCCGACTCCGGGCCGCCCACCGGGCCCAGCCCGTCAAGCTCCGACCGCGGCGGCGGAGTAGCCGACGGCTCCTAAACGTCCCGGTGCAGCACGCTCGCCCTAAAACCGGCCCAGGCCCGCACGGATGGATAACAGCGGGATATTGGCGTGGGTGCCCTTCAGCGCAGGGGCTTCGGCGATAGCGCGCGCAAGTTCCTGGCGCGTCTGGCTGGGCTCGATGATGGCGTCGATGACCTTGAGGTCGAGAGCGCGCTGCAGGCCTCCGGCGGTGGCCTCGTGCTCGGCGGCCAGCTGCGTCTCAGCCTCGTGGAGCTGCTCGGGCGGCACCGAAGCGAGGGCGCGACGGTGCAGGATACGGACGGCGGCCACGCCACCCATGACGGCCACCTCGGCGCCAGGCCAGGCGAAGACGCGGGTGGCGCCGAGTGAACGGGAATTCATGGCGATATAGGCGCCACCGTAGGCCTTGCGCGTGATCAGGGTCACGCGGGGGACCGTAGCCTCGGCGAAGGCGTGCAGCAGCTTCGCGCCGCGGCGGACCACGCCATCCCATTCCTGACCGACGCCGGGCAGGTAACCGGGCACGTCCACGAGCACCACGAGCGGCACGCCGAACGCGTCACACATCCGGACGAAACGCGCCGCCTTCTCCGCCGACGCGGCGTCTAGGCAGCCACCGAGCCGCATCGGGTTGCTCGCGACCACGCCGACCGTGCGGCCGGCCAGGCGGCCCAGGATGGTCACGATGTTCGGTGCCCACCGCGGGTGCAGTTCGATGCCCGGCGAGTCGAGCAGCCTGGCGGTTAGCAGGTGCACGTCGTATGCGCGGCGCGCCTGTTCGGGCAGCACGCCGGAAAGGTCGCGCTGCTCCGCGTCCTCGATGATCTTGCCCTGGTCGCTGAGCAGCGCCGCGAGCTGACGGGCCCGGTCGAGTGCCTCGGTGTCGGTTTCCGTCACCACGTGCACCACGCCAGAGCGGCGACTGTGCGGCTCGGGACCTCCCAGTCTTTCCATATCGACATCCTCGCCGGTGACCGACCGCACCACATCCGGGCCGGTGACGAAGATGCGCCCCTGGCCCGACAGGATCACGATGTCGGTCAGGGCCGGGCCGTAGGCGGCGCCGCCGGCGGCAGGGCCGAGCACCACCGAGATCTGCGGTACTCGCCCTGATGCCGCCGTCATCGCGGCGAACACCGTGCCCACCGCGTGCAGGCTGGCCACGCCCTCGGCCAGCCGGGCTCCGCCGGAGTGCCACAGCCCCACGATCGGGACGCCGCGCGACAAGGCCTCCGTGTACGCCCCGACGATCGCGGCGCAGCCCGCGGTGCCCATCGCACCACCCTGTACCCGCGGGTCGGAGGCGAAGGCCACCGCCCCGGAGCCCTGGATCAGCCCGACGCCCGCGACGGCTCCGCTGCGTTCCCCGCCTTCGGCAGGCAGGAACTCCAGCGTGCCCGGATCGAACAGGGCCGCCAGCCGCGTCCTCGGGTCGCGCGGCAGCATGGCCGGCTGTTCCGGTGGCGCAGCGGGAACAGCGGCCACGGGAACAGCGTGAACAGCGGGAGCCGTTGGTGCCGCGCCGACGCGCGGTGCCTGCGGCGGAACGGTCGCGCCCACGGGGCTAGAGTCCAGTCTCATCAACTCATGTCTCCTTAGCCAGTACGCTCAGGCCGCAGTAAAGACCAGCGACACGTTGTGGCCGCCGAACCCGAACGCGTTGTTCAGCACCGCCATCGGCTCGGAGCCGCGCTTGCTGAGCGGCCGCGGCTCGGTGGCGACTTCCACGGGCACATCGTCGTCGAGATCATCGAGGTTGATGGTGGGCGGCGCCACGTGCTCCCGCAGCGCGAGGATGGCCGCCACCGACTCGATGGCACCCGCGCCGCCGAGCAGGTGCCCGGTCATTGACTTGGTGGACGTGACGATCACGCCTTCTGCGGCCGAGCCGAGCGCCTTGACCAGGGCCTGCGCCTCGAGCGCATCGCCTTCCGGGGTCGAGGTGGCGTGCGCGTTCACGTGCACGATCTGGGTCGGGTCGACTCGGGCATCGGCTAGTGCGCGGCGGATCGCCGAGGTAACGCCGGCGCCGTCAGGGGCCGGATGCGCGATGTGATACGCGTCCGATGAGTAGCCCGCCCCCGCCGCGATGGCGTACACCACGGCGCCGCGCTCCCGCGCGTGCGACAGTGACTCGAGCACCAGCATGCCGGCACCCTCGCCGAGCACAAATCCGTCCCTGGCCTTATCGAACGGCCGCGATGCCCGTTCCGGGTCGTCGTTGCGGGTGGACATGGCGCGCATGACCGCGAACGCGCCGATGTTCAGCGGCATGATCGCGGCCTCCGTGCCGCCGGCCAGCACCACGTCGGCGCGCCCGGAACGGATCATGTCGATGCCGTACCCGATCGCTTCCGCACCGGAGGCGCACGCGCTGACCGGTGAATGGGCGCCCGCCCTGGCCCCGATCTCCATGCTGATCCAGCCGGCCGCGCCGTTCGGCATCAGCATCGGCACCGTGTACGGCGAGATGCGCTGCCAGCCCTTCTCCCTGAGCGTGTCGTAGGCGGTCAGGGTCGAGCCGATGCCGCCGATCCCGCTGGTGATCGCCACTCCGAGCCGCTCAGGATCCAGTTCAGGAGGGCCCGCATGGGCCCAGGCCTCGCGGGCGGCGACCACGGCCAGCTGCTCGCACCGGTCCATCCGGCGCGCCTGCACCCGGCCCACGACCTCCACCGGGTCGACGGCCGCCTGTGCCGCGATGCGCACGGGCAGGTCCTGCGCCCACGGCTCGGTGAGCCGTCCGACACCGCTGCGCCCCGCCAGCATCGCCGCCCAGGTCGACGCGACATCCCCGCCGAGCGGGGTGGTCGCGCCGAGCCCGGTGACGACGACGGTTTCGCGCTCTACGGTCACGCTGTACCTCCGGCGTTCTTTACGACAAACGTCACCACGTCCTGGACGGTCGTGAGGTCCTTCAGCTGGTCGTCGGGGATCTCGACACCGAACTTGTCCTGCGCGGCGACGGCGATCTCGACCATCGACAGCGAGTCGATGTCAAGGTCGTCCACGAAGCTCTTCCCCGGCGTTACCTCGGCCGCGGGTACGCCGGCGATCTCTTCGACGATTTCTCCAAGCCCTTCAAGAATCTCCTGGTCGGTCATGACAGTTGCTCCTTCTCGTTACGTATCCGTGAGGTCTGTGCCCCATGGCGGGGGCGGGGGGTCGCCCTCCCGGGCCGGCCGCGAGCCGGTTCCGCAGGGCGCGGCTAGGGTACCGTGATCACCTGCGCCGCGTAACACAGGCCCGCGCCGAATCCGAGCAGAAGCGCCGGGGAACCCGATTTCAGGTCTCCGCGCTCGGCCATCCGTGATAGCGCCATCGGGATCGACGCCGAGGATGTGTTCCCTGCGTGCACGATGTCGTCCGCCAGGCGCTCGCGCGGGACGCCCAGCTTGCGTGCGATGGACTCGATGATCCGCAGGTTCGCCTGATGCGGAACGAAGGCCGACAGCTCGCTCACGGCGACGCCCGCCCGCTCACACGCCTGCGCGGCGATCGGGTGCATGGTGGTCGTAGCCCAGCGGAATACCGCCTGGCCTTCCTGATGCAGTGAGGAGTTACGGTCTGCGATCGTGATGTTCTGGGACAGCTCCCCGGCGCTGCCCCACACCACGGGGCCGATCCCGGGTGCCTCGCCGTCCGCGACCGGGCCGACCACCGCGGCTCCGGCCCCGTCCGCGAAGATAATGCAGGTCGAGCGGTCGGTAAAGTCGATCCACGCCGTCATCTTCTCGGCCCCGATCACCAGCACGTGCCGGGCCGTACCGGCCCGGATCGAGTCCGATGCGTTCGCCAGCGCGTAACAGAAGCCGGCGCACGCCGCGTTGACGTCGTAGGCGCCGGGCGCCGCGATGCCCAGGCGGTAGGCGACGACCGCGGACACGTTCGGTATCGACGCCTCGGTGCTGCAGGTGGCCACGATGACCAGGTCGATGTCGGCCGGGGACAGGCCGCTGCCCGCCAGCGCCTTGCCGCCGGCGACGACCGCCATGTCCGTCACACTCTCGTCAGGTCCGGCGATCCGGCGGCTGACGATGCCGACCCGGCTGCGAATCCATTCATCCGTGGTATCGACCATGGCCGCGATGTCATCGTTGGTGACCTCGTTACCCGGCTGGTAATCGCCGAACGACAAGATACGCGCGCCCGCCGCGGGCTTGAAAGGGTCAGCGGGCTTAAGGGGCGTGAAGGGAGTGACGGATTGGGGAGATGTCATGCGCCTTCCTTTCCTTCCGGGGAGACCCGTCCCTCCGGAAGCCCGCGGGGCTGGACGCGGACGAGTGGCTGGCCTTCGTTGACCGGATCTCCGTCTTCCACCAGCCATTCGATGATCTCGGCGGGCCAGGGTGCCGTGACCGGTCGCTCGCCGCCGCGGGCAACGACAGCGCCAAGCTCCGCGGTATGACCGACGGTAGCGCCGGCCAGGGTCGCGCCCCTGTTCTCCAGTACCGAACGGAACCGGCCAGATGTCGGCGAGACGATCAGGCGCCATTCCGGCGTGTGGCCAGGGCTGTGGTGGGAGACGGAGTCGGACAGGTGTTCCTCGATCAGGTCGCGCGCCGCGTCGAGCTGATCCGGTGTCTTGATCGCCAGCCGGGCCACGCCCGGTAGCTCCCGCTTGGCCAGTCCCGTCAGCGTGCCGGCCGGCGGCAGCTCGATGATAGCGGTCACGCCGAGATCGGCCATGGTCTGCATGCACAGATCCCAGCGCACCGGCGCGGCGACCTGGGTGACGATCCGCTCGAGCCACTCCTTGCCCGTGGTGACCGCCGCCCCGTCGGCGTCGGACAGCAGCGGGATGGCCGGGTCCTCGACCGTGACGCTCGCCGCCGCGTTCCGGAGGGCCCCGACGGCCGGCGCCATGTACCGGGTGTGGAAGGCTCCTGCGACCTGCAGCGGGCGCAGCCGTGCGCCCGCCGGCGGAGCGGCCGCGAAGGCTTCAAGGTCGGATATCTTCCCGGCCGCCACGATCTGTCCCGCGGCGTTGACATTCGCCGCAACCAGGCCGTTCTCGGCGATGGCCGCGAGTACCTCACCCTGGTCGCCGCCGAGCACGGCCGTCATCCCGGTCGGTTCGGCCGCTGATGCCAGCGCCATCGCCTGGGCGCGCACCGTGACCAGGCGAATGGCGTCGTCCGCGGACATGACACCCGCGATGACCCCGGCCGCGAGCTCCCCGACGCTGTGCCCCGCTGCCGCGTCGGCGGAAAGATCGCTGGCATCGCCGCGCGCCAGGGCTCCGGCCGTCGCTAGCGCGGCCGCCACCAGCAGCGGCTGCGCGACGGCGGTATCGATGATCTCATCGGCGCTCGCGGTGGTGCCGTACCTGATGAGGTCGCAGCCCGCCAGCTCCGATGCGGTCCCGAGACGTTCGGCGACACCTGGCAGTTCGAGCCAGGGCGCGAGAAATCCCGGCGTCTGCGCGCCCTGCCCTGGCGCGGTGATGATCAGCATCCTCTTACCCTGCCTGTAGAAGTCCGCCACATGAATATCGAACGGTACGAAGTTCTCCGTCCTAAATTTGTAGCTTCCCTCTAAGTAACGTTAACCCAGATGTCACCGTCTCGTCACCGCTGTCGTCCCCCGGCCCTCCCGGCCCCCATCCATCTCTCCGCCCGCCTTGTCCGCTCACGGGGGGCTCCCGCCTCCCGTACCCCCTGGCCCGTCTCCCTTACCCGTTCCTCGGTCCAGGTGGTGCCGCGCCCCTTCAGATCGCCTGGCGGCCAGGCGGCCCAGGGCGAGAGCGACCCACAAGGTAAAGCCATCGCGGCCTGCTGAAGGCGTGTACTCGGTGAGCTCGGCGACGCGGCGCAACCGGTAGCGGACCGTATTCGGATGGACGAACAGCAGCCGTGCGGTGGCCTCGAGGGAGGAGCCCTGCTCCAGGTAGGTCGTCAGGGTGTCGAGCAGCGCAGGCCCGCCGCCGAGCAGCGGCTCGTACACGTCGCTGATCAGGGCCGCCCGGGCGTCATCGTCGCCGTCCAGGGCACGTTCGGGCAGCAGTTCGTCCGCGCCGGTGGGCCGGGGCGCGTCCGGCCAGGCGGGGGCGGCGTGCAGCGCGGCCAGGGCGGCCCGGGCGGAGACTGAGGCGGCGCGCAGGTCCCGGACCAGCGGGCCGGCAATGACCGGTCCGGGCCCGAACCGTCCGGCGAACCGCTCGGCCGCGGCGATCGGGTCGTCGGTGCCCCCCAGGACCAGGATCAGCCGGTTGCCCTGAACGCCTGCCAGCAGGTCCAGCCGGGCCCGCCTAGCCTGGGCCCGCAGATCCTCGATGAGCGGTTCAGGCCCGATGTCCCCGCTTCTGTTGTCGCCTCGGCCAGCCAAGCCTTCCTCTTCGCCGATGGTGCCGACCACGACCACGACGGGGGAGGAAGACCAGTTCAGCGCCGAAGCCCACGAGTGCATTGAGTCTTCGGTTTCCCCGCGTACCAGGGAATCCACCACCAGGGCTTCCAGCCGGGCGTCCCAGGCGCCGCGTGCCTCGGCCGTGCGCGCATAGACCTGGGCCGTGCCGAACGCGATCTCGCGCGTGTACCGGAGCACGGCCTCGCGCAGCTCGGCCTCGCCGCCCGGCGCGGCCCGCTCGTCCACCTGCGCCTCGACCGCGTCGATGATGACGCGGGCCATCTCAACGGTCTGCTGCAGGCTGACCGCCCGGGCGAGCTCCCGCGGCGCTGTCCCGAAAACCTGGCCGGCCACTGCCGGGCGGCCGCGCTCCGGGTGCTTGATCCAGTCCATGAACGTGGCCAGCGCTGCCTGGGCGACCAGGCCGAGCCAGGACCGGTTCTCGGCCGACATCGCGCGGAACCAGGGCAGCCGCCGGTCCATCGAGAGCATGGCGGCCGTGCCGAGCGCGCCCATCGCGGCGTCCAGCCGCTCGATGGTGTCGTCGCGCACGCGGCCGCGCCGCCGGGCGGGCGGGCCGTTGCTGGTGGCCTTCACGGGCATGCCCCTCAGCGTGCCATGCGCGGCCGGGTGCCGCTGACGGCGCACTGCCCGGCAGCCTCGGCGCCGCCGGACGGATCGGCGGCCGGCTGGGCGGGCTCCGGCTGGTCAGTGGCCAGCATCGCCCGGATGAAGGCAGGCCGCCGCCGGGCGGTGACGAGGCCCGCAACGGCCAGCAGCAGCGCCGCGACGGCCGTCGTCGCGCCGACCCCGATGTGGTCCGCGACCGGTCCCTGCACCAGGGCGCCGACCGGGTAGGCGACGCCGAGCGCCACGAGGAAGAAGCCCAGGACACGGCCCCGGTAGGCCGCCGGTGCCCGGAGCTGGACCACGGTCTGCAGCCCGGACAGCGCGCCCATGTACACCAGGCCGACCGCGAACAGCGCGGCTGCCGCCAGCCACAGCGTCCCGGCCGCGCCGTAGCCGATCAGCGCGGCCGGGAGCAGCGCGAGACTCCAGCCCAGCGCCGGGCCGCGGCCAATGCGGACGGCCAGCGGCGCGAGGCACAGCGCCCCGGCAACCGCGCCGGCGCCCTGGGCCGTGGTGAGCACCGCCGTGGTCGCCGCGACTGCGGCTGCCCGGTGCGGGCCGCTGCCGTGCGACAGGCTCAGCGCGACCGCGGGCACCAGCGCGATGAAGGGAGCGGCCAGGAACGCGACAGCCCCGATCGCGATGGTCGCGGCCCGGCAGGATGGCTCCGCGAGGACGGCTCGCAGGCCGTCCCTGATCGAGCTGAGCAGCGGCCCGTGGCTGCCCGGCGGCGGTCCGAGGCGGATGAACAGCAGCGCGATGACGACGGCCAGGAAGCTGGCGGCGTTCGCGACGAAGCTCGCGGCGAAGCCGAAGGCGGCGATGGCTGCGCCGGCCAGTGCCGGGCCGGCGATGCGGCCGGCGTTCCACTGCGCCGAGTTGAGCGAGCTGGCAGCGAGGAACTCGGACCGCGGCACCAGGTCGGGCAGGATCGCCTGGACGAACGGGCCGATCAGCGCGGCAACCGCGCCCTGCAGGGTCACCAGGGCCAGCAGCGCGTACGGGCTGTCCTGGCCGACGGCGACCAGGGTGGCGATGGCAGCCGCGATCAGTCCGGCCGTGAGATTCCCGGCCGCGATCACCGGCCGCCGCGGCAGCCGGTCGGCGAGCGCGCCGCCGAGCGGCGACAGCAGCCCGATCGGCAGGAACGCCCCCGCTGCCACCAGCACGGCCCAGCTGGCCGAGCCGGTCCTGGAGATGACCAGCGCGCCGACGGCGACCGTCTGCATCCAGCTGCCGACGTTCGAGATCAGGCTGGCCGTCCACAGCACCGCGAAGCTGTGGTGCCTGAGGGGGCTGAGGGCAGCCGCCGCGCTGACTCCCATCAGGCGAGCCTGGCGCGGACGGCAGTGATCACGGCGCCCACGATAGGGGATCTGCGCTCCGCCGGGGCAGCAGGCCGGGCGGCTAGAGGATGACCGGACCGCTGCCGCCGACCAGGGCGGTTATCTCCAGCCGGCAGCCGAGTCCGCGCAGATAGACGGCGACATCGTCGAGCGCCGCCGAGCGGAGGCCGTCCGTCTCCAGCCGCCACAGCTCGCGGGCCGTCATGCCAGTCCGGTCGGCCACGTCGGCGAGGCTGAGCCCGCGCCGACGGCGCAGGCCGGTGAGGGTGCTTGCCGCTGCCAGCACGGCTGACCGGCGCTGCACCGCGCCTTCAGAGCCAGGAAAGAATCGTTCCAGGAACGAGGCCACATCAGCGAATGCCACCGCAGGGCTCGCGGCGTCGCCGGCCGGCCAGCCGTTGTCGCGCAGCTCGTCCAGCAGCTCCCCGGCCAGCTGGATGGCGCGAGGCCGGTACTGGATGACCGACTCCTGGCCCTCCAGGACGGCGAGCAGGGTGACGGTGTCCGCGGGCTCGATGGCCAGCAGGATCCGGATCTCGGTGCCGAACGGATCCGCTTGCAGCTCGAGCAGCCCGGCCGCGGCCCCGTCCGGGTCGCCCGTGCCAGCGTCACGCGTGCCGCCGGCGCCGCGGAGCAGGCTGCGGCGGAGTGCGCGGGCGCTGGCGACGATGGCGGCCAGCTCGGTCCCGGCCGCGGTGAGCTCGTCCTGAGCGTCCGCCAGGCCGGCCTTGGCCGCTGCGGTCTCGCCTGACCGCTGGCCGGGGACGGTGATGATCGCCAGCTGAATGTCCCTGCCCGCGGCGCTGGCGGTATAGCGGCCCGCGGCAGCGGCCGCCCTGATCCGGAGGGTCTCCGCCGCGATCTCCCCGCTGCGCAGCCGGTCCCGCAGCTCGCGCTCGCGGCTGGCGTCCTCCTCAGCGGCCGAGGCCACCTGGGCCCGCAGCACTTCCAGGCCGGACCGGACGCTCTGCGCGGCATCATCGACGGCGGCCAGCGGGTCACCGGAATCTGCCGGTCCTGCGA
This sequence comes from Actinomycetota bacterium, assembly GCA_003168295.1. The sequence goes on along the minus strand of PMST01000180.1, from coordinate 903 downwards.
GGCCTAAATCGGTGACTAACGCCAGCTGGGCCGGATCGGCGGCGTCCAGCACGGCGGTGAGCGCTGCGCCCGTCTCAGCAGCGGTCACCGCCTCCGGCGAGCCCGGCTGGGATGCGCAGAGTCCGGCGAGCCAGTCGCTCAGCTCTGCGCTCATCCGCAGCCGGTAACTCATCGCGCTACAGTGCCTCGCTCACGGGAAGGTCAAGCCGATACCTGGCGATGGCCTGGGCAACTGCCTCCGGCTTGACCTCGCCGAGCCGGGCCAGCTCAGCGAGGACCGCGACGGTGACCGACTCGGCATCCACGTGGAAGAACCGGCGCGCGGCTGCCCTCGTGTCAGAGAAGCCCCAGCCGTCAGTGCCGAGCGAGGTGAACGGCGCCTGCACCCACCGGGCGATCTGGTCGGGAACGGCGCGGATCCAGTCGCTGACCGCGACCACCGGTCCGGGATGTCCCTCCAGGGCCCTGGTCACATACGGCACCTGGTGCTCAGCCTCCGGCTGCAGCATGTTCCATTCCTCGCACGTCAGCGCCTCGCGCCGCAGCTCGGTCCAGGAGGTCGCCGACCAGACGGCGGCCCGGACTCCCCAGTCCTCGGCGAGCAGGCGCTGCGCGCCCAGAGCCCACCGCAGCCCGACGCCGGACGCCATGATCTGAGCCTGCGGGCGCTCACCGGTCGTGGACGCGTCCGTGGCCGCGCCGCCGGTCTCGGCTGCCAGTTCCGGCGGGCCTTCGTACCGGTACAGGCCGCGCAGGATCGCGCGCTCCAGTGCCTCCTCGCCGCCCTCGTAGTCGGCCGGCGCAGCGGGCTGGACGTAGGGCTCGTTGTAGACAGTCAGGTAGTAGAAGATGTCCTCGCCGTCCGGGTGCTCGTCGGTCGAGCCGTACATCCGGCGCAGCGCG
>PMST01000702.1 GCA_003168295.1 Actinomycetota bacterium | reverse complement strand
CCCCGGCCAGCATGACCTTCTTGCGGCCGAGTTCGTCCCCGATCATCCCGCAGGCCAGCATGATGCTGGCGAAGGTGAGCGCGTAGGCGCCGACCACCCACTGCAGGTCGGTGACGTCCGCCTTCAGGCTGGTCTGCAGGTCGCCGAGCGCGACGCTGACCACGGTGTTGTCCAGGAACGTCAGGAACAGCAGCGTGCACAGCGTCGCGAGCGCGAGCCCCTGGCCGCCGCGCGGTACCACGCCGGGCCGGTCACCGGAGACGGCCTCCGCCTGGCTAGCCAACGAAGCGGCCTTGCCTTAGCCGGCCGAACTGCACGCGGCCGGCACCGAACCACCCGGGATCAGCTTGAACAGGGCGCAGAGGCTGGCGTCGCCGACCTTCCAGGTGCCGTCCTGGTACACCGATGTGCCGGTCTGGCCGGACAGCAGGCTCGTTCCGCCTGACGTGATGTTGTAGGTCACGGTGGCCTTGGCGGCGGAGTTCACCACCACCTTGGTGACCTTGGCCCCGATTCCGCTGGCCAGGGGCAGCTGGGCGAAGTCGCTGATGGCCGAGGTGAACTTGCTCCCGTTCTGCAGCAGGGCGGCCTTCTGGGAGGCCGTGGTGCTTGAGCTGAAGAATTTCTCCCAGTTCGCGGTGATCTGCGCCACCGCGCCGGAACTGCTTGAGCTGGCCGGGGCGGACGAACTGCCGGCCGGGGCCGAGGCAGGAGCCGAGGCAGGCGATGGGGCACCCGCTGAGGCCGCGGAACTCGACGGCGACGTCGCCGCGGAGGTGCTGGAACTGCTGCTGCAGGCCGCCACCGCCACGGCGAGAGCCGGGCCAAGCACCAGGGCCGTGATCCAGCGAGCCAAGAGATTGAATCGCATGACGCGCCTCCTTTATCTCGGTTGGAGGTATAGCTGAAGGCAGTCATTATGGCGGGGTCTGGCGGTTCCTTTTCAGAGTCTGCACCGAATGTGACCTGAGGTGCGGCAAGTAACCCGGCGCAGGCCGACGCGCGCGTCAGGGAAAGCGGCCAGGCCAGAGCGGCCGGACCGCGGCGCCGTCCGGTGGCATCTCGTCTACCAGCGGAAATGTACGAACACGCGGCCGAAGTTCTTCGAGTCCTTCTCGACCCGGTGGTACTTCGCCTTGATCTCTTTTTGGTCAAGGAACTTCAGCACGTGCTTCTTGAGCTGGCCGGAGCCCTTGCCCGGAATAATCTCGACCAGCGGGGCCTTCTTCGCCACGGCTTCGTCGATGATCGCCTGCAGCGCCCGGTCGATGTCCTGGCCCCGGTTGTAAATGTCGTGCAGGTCAAGCTTGAGCTTCATGATCACCGCCAGCCGCGTCGGAGGCGCTAGGTGGGGCAGAGGTGCCCGCCGAGCGCCCCTTCTCCCCACCGAACAGTACCGCGATGATCGATGTGACGGTGTCGCCTGGATCCTCAGCCGGGACGATGGTGACCACGTGCTCGTCGGGCCGGGGCAGCTCCAGGTCGGCGAACTGGGTGCCGAGGAGCTGCTGGGGGAAGAAGTGACCGTGCCTGGCGGCGAGCCGCCGGGCCAGCACCTGGCGGTCCGCGGCCAGGAAGACCATCCGGGCCTGCGGGCGGCCTCGCAGCAGCGTGTCCCGGTAGGAGCGCTTGAGGGCCGAGCAGGTGATGACGGCCGACTCGTCCCGGGCGATGCGCTCGTCCATCCAGGCCCCGATGGCCCGGAGCCAGGGCCAGCGATCGTCGTCGGTCAGCGAGGTGCCGGCCCGCATCTTCTCGATGTTCGCGGCGGGATGGAATTCGTCCGCGTCGGCGAACCGCCAGCCCAGCCGCCCGGCGAGCATGGCTCCCACCGTCGTCTTGCCGCTGCCGGACACGCCGGCCACGATGAGGATCATTGGGCCGCAGTGTAGTCACCATCGTGACGCCCGGGTACTCCCGGAGCCCGGGTTCCGCGGATTCTGAGGCCGTTGAGAGCACACTGAGAGTGTCCGGCGGGATACTCGGCGGGCGGCCTGAAATCCAGGGCCCCTGACGTCATCACACCTAACGCCCTTCAGAAAGCTAGCGCTATGCCATTTACGAGGCCGCGTCACTGGCTGAGATGGCTCATCGGAGCCATCGTCGTGCTCGTCGTCCTGGGGGTCGGCGGGCCGTTCGTCTACATCCACTTCTTCAACGGCAGCACGCCGGCCGCGTTGTCGCTGCCGACGGCCAGCGGTTCCGCGTCCTCCTCGCCCGGCGGCAGCGCGACCGGCGGCACCGCGACCGGGGGCACCGCGACGGCGAGCACCGCGGCGGGCAGCACCGCGACCGGCGGTTCACTGGCCGGCACCTACCGCGCCGGTTCCGGTTCCGTCGTCGGCTACCGCGTCAACGAGGTGCTGCTCGGCCAGAGCACCACCGCGGTCGGCCGCACCACCTCGGTCACCGGGCACCTCACGATCGCGGGCACCACCGCCACGGCCGCCACCTTCAGCGTGCCGATGGACACCGTGCACAGCGACAAGAGCCAGCGGGACGCGCAGTTCGACGGCCGGATCATGGACGTGTCGCAGTACCCCACCGGGACCTTCACGCTGACCAGCCCGATCGACCTGGCCCCGCTGCCCGCCACCGGCGTGATCAAGAGCTATACCGCCACCGGGAAGCTGACGCTGCACGGCGCCACCCGCACCGTGACGTTCACCCTGACCGCCGAGCGCAGCACCGCCAAGGACGGGGGCGCGCAGATCGAGGTGGTCGGCCACATCCCGGTCCTGTTCTCCGACTACAACGTCCAGAACCCGAGCGTCGGCGGCTTCGTGACCACGCAGGATCACGGCCTGCTCGAGTTCCTCCTGGTCTTCACCAAGGCCTGAGGCTTCACCAAGGCCTGAGGCCCGCCGACCACGAAACCGCGGCTAGGAGACCTCGTATCCGACGATGACCTGGCCGGCGTCTTGCCGCACCACCGAGATCACCCCGGTCTTCTTCCCGTCGGGGAACTGGAGCACGGTCTGGCCCTTGGTGCCGTCCACCGTGACGCTGGCCGTGACGTGCCACTGGGTGTCCCAGATGGCGACCCGCAGGACGGCGGGCGCCATGCCCTGGACTCCGTTGTCGCAGCCGAACGCGATGTTGGTGGCGCTGCCCCACGGCACCGAGATGATCGTGACGGCACCGGCGCCGAGGTTGAGCTGGCCTGACTGCACTTCTTCCTCCAGGTTCGGCTGGAATGAGCTGATCCACGCGCTCAGTTCCGCTGCGGTGCCGTTGAACGCGTCGTCGTCATGGTTGCTGGCCCCGCCGGACTGCCAGAACTTCCAGGCGTTCCACGGCGCGGGCGCGCTCGGCGTGGCCGACTGGTAGATGGCCAGCCACAGCGGATAGGACTCCAGCCCCGCGCAGTTGCCCGAGCCGATGAAGTCGTAGAACGAGTACACGCCGCGGGGGTTGTGCGGCCGCAAGGACACCAGCTTGGCCATGAAGTCGCGGGCGCAGGCCGCCACGCCGGCCACGGACGCTCCGGCGGTCTCGTTGTCCAGCCAGAGCATGTCGGTGGTCTCCAGGCCGACCTTGCTGACCGTCTCGACGAAGTAGCTCGCCTGATCCGCCCCGCTCAGGCCGGGGTTGAGGAAGTGGTAGGCACCGCGGGCTAGCCCTTTGGCCTTGATCCTGGGCCAGTTCCAGGCCAGGTAGGGATCCGGTGAGTTCGTGCCGCTCCCGCCGAGACCCTGACTAGCCCGGCAGATGCCGAACGACAAGCCCGATGTGCTGGCCCAGTCGTATTCCCCGGCGAAGTTGGAGACATCAATACCCTTGGCATCTGCCATCGGCGGCCCCTCCTCCCTCCCGGCGTCCGGACAGATCGTAGCGTAGAGGATACTTGCCACCAAGACAGATCACGGGTGACGCCGGAGGTGACGCAGCGCTGTGGGCACCCCTACCTGGATAGGGTCCTGGCCGGTCTACCGGCAGCTGGCCGGCCCCGACCGGCGCGGTCTCGGCGCCGCGGCCAAGAGCGGCCGCCAGCGCGCGGCCAGGACGGCCACCGCCGATTCCGTGGTCAAGTCGGTCTGCCCGTACTGCGCGGTCGGCTGCGGGCAGAAGGTGTACGTCAAGGACGCCAAGGTCATCCAGATCGAAGGCGACCCGGATTCGCCGGTGAGCCGCGGGCGGCTGTGTCCCAAGGGTTCCGCCAGCCTGCAGCTCACCACGGGCGACGCCCGGCAGCACCAGGTGCTGTACCGGCGTCCGTTCGGTACTACGTGGGAATCGCTTGACCTGGACACGGCGATGGACATGATCACGGACCGGGTCCTGGCCGCCCGCCGGCATGGCTGGCAGTGGGAGGTGGACGGCAACCGGACCCGCCGGACGCTCGGGTTCGCCAGCCTCGGCGGCGCGACCCTGGACAACGAAGAGAATTACCTGATCAAGAAGCTGTTCACGGCGCTGGGCGCGATCCAGATCGAGAACCAGGCCCGTATTTGACACTCCTCCACCGTCCCCGGTCTGGGGGCTAGCTTCGGACGCGGTGGCGCCACCGGGTTCCAGCAGGACCTGGTCAACGCCGACTGCATCCTGATCGAGGGCTCGAACATGGCCGAATGCCACCCGGTCGGGTTCCAGTGGGTGATGGAGGCCAAGGCGCGCGGCGCGAAGGTGATCCACGTCGACCCGCGGTTCACCCGGACCAGCGCGGTGGCGGACCTGCACGTGCCGCTGCGGGCCGGCAGCGACATCGTGTTCCTCGGCGCCATCATCAACTACGTGCTGGCCAACGAGAAGTACTTCCGCGAGTACGTGGTGAACTACACCAACGCGCCGACGATCCTGACCGAAGACTTCGCCGACACCGAAGACCTGGACGGATTGTTCTCCGGCTTCGACGCCGAGCACCGCAGCTACGACCGCGAGGCCTGGCGCTACCAGGGCGGCGACATGTCGGCGGCGGCCGGGCGGCGCGACCGGCCCAGCGCCGAAGACCGGCGCAAGCACCGGGAGGTGCGGGCGGCGGTACGCGGCGAGGCGCACGGCGCCGGCGGGGCCCCGGCCCACTCCGATCCGGACCGGGACGAGACGCTCACCTCGCCCCGGTGCGTGTTCCAGGTGCTGAAGCGCCACTTCTCCCGGTACACCCCGGAGATGGTCCAGCAGGTCTGCGGCGTGCCGCCGGATGCGTTCGCCGAGGTCTGCGAGGCCCTGACCGAGAACTCTGGCCCCGACCGCACCACCGCGTTCGTCTACAGCGTCGGCTGGACGCAGCACACGGTGGGGGTGCAGTACATCCGGACCGCTGCCATCTTGCAGCTGCTGCTCGGCAACATCGGCCGTCCTGGCGGCGGCATACTCGCGCTGCGCGGGCACGCCTCCATCCAGGGCTCCACCGACATCCCCACCCTGTTCGACCTGCTGCCCGGCTACCTGCCCATGCCGCATGTGCACGGCAACGAGGACCTCGCCACCTACCTGGACGCCGAGAGCATGGACAAGGGCTTCTGGGCGAACATGAGCACCTATATGGTCAGCCTGCTCAAGGCGTGGTGGGGGGAAGCCGCCAGCAAAGACAACGACTTCTGCTACGACTACCTGCCGCGGCTGACCGGCAGCCACAGCACCTACGAGACCGTGGTCGCGCAGATTGACGGCAAGTGCCAGGGGTACTTCCTGTTCGGGGAGAACCCGGCGGTCGGTTCGGCCAACGGCCGGATGCAGCGGATGGGCCTGGCCAACCTGGACTGGCTCGTGGTGCGGGACCTGGCCATGATCGAAAGCGCCACCTTCTGGCAGAACGGGCCGGAGATCGAGACGCGGGAGATGCGGACGCAGGACATCGGCACCGAGGTGTTCTTCCTGCCCGCCGCCGCCCACACCGAGAAGAACGGCTCGTTCACCAACACCCAGCGGATGCTGCAGTGGCATCACGAGGCGGTCGAGCCGCCCGGCGACGCGCGCAGCGACCTGTGGTTCGCCTATCACCTCGGCCGCCGCATCCGGGCCAAGCTGGCCTCCTCCACCGACACTATGGACCGCCCGGTGCTGGATCTCACCTGGGATTACCCGGTCACGGGGCCGCTGGCGGAGCCGTCGGCCGACGCGGTGCTCGCCGAGATCAACGGCTGGGACGCGCAGCGGCGGCCGCTGTCCTCCTACGCACAGCTCAAGGACGACGGGTCCACCGCCTGCGGCTGCTGGATCTACTGCGGCGTCCGCGCCGACGGGGTGAACCAGGCCGCCCGGCGTAAGCCCGGCCGGGAGCAGAGCTGGGTGGCGCCGGAATGGGGCTGGGCGTGGCCGCTGAACCGGCGGATCTTGTACAACCGCGCCTCGGCCGATCCCGACGGCAAGCCGTGGAGCGAGCGCAAGGCGCTGGTCTGGTGGGACGAGGACGCGGGCAAGTGGACCGGGCACGACGTGGCGGACTTCGTCGCCGACCGGCCACCGTCGTTCCGGCCGGCCGACGATGCCACCGGCGTGGCCGCGATCTCCGGCATTGATCCGTTCATCCTGCAGGCGGACGGCAAGGCCTGGCTGTTCGCCCCGGCCGGCGTGCTGGACGGCCCGCTGCCGACGCACTACGAGCCGCAGGAGTCCCCGTTCACCAACCCGCTGTACGGCCAGCAGCGCAATCCGCTCCGCGAGATCATCAGGCACCGGCAGAACCCGCTCCAGCCGGTCGGTGACGAGCCAGGTGCGGACGTGTTCCCCTACGTCACCACCACCTACCGGCTCACCGAGCATCACACCGCGGGCGGCATGTCGCGCAACCTGCCTTACCTGGCCGAGCTGCAGCCGGAGTTCTTCTGCGAGGTTTCCCCCGAGCTCGCGGCCGAGCGGGGCCTGACCAACGCGGGCTGGGCCACCATCATCACGGCCAGGACCGCGATCGAGGCCCGGGTCCTGGTCACCGAGCGGATCCGGCCCATCGAGGTGCAAGGCCGCCGCCTGCACCAGATCGGGCTGCCTTATCACTGGGGCGCCAACGGCCTGTCCACCGGCGATTCCGCCAACGACCTGGCTCACCTGTCCCTCGACCCGAACGTGCACATCCAGGAGGTCAAGGCCATGGCCTGCGACATCCGGCCGGGCCGCCGCCCGCGCGGGCCGGCCGTCCGCGAGCTGGTGCGCGAGTACGCGCGGCGGGCCGGAATCACCGACGACACCGGGACGGCCCTATGAGCACCGATCCCGCCGCTCGGGCCGGCCACCTGGACCATCCGCCGCGGGTGGGCTTCTTCACCGACACCTCGGTCTGCATCGGGTGCAAGGCCTGCGAGGTGGCCTGCAAGGAGTGGAACGCCGTGCCCGAGGACGGGATTTCCCTGTCCGGCATGTCCTACGACAACACGGTGGGGCTGGGCGCCTCGACCTGGCGGCACGTGGCGTTCATCGAGCAGCCGGCCCCGCCGCCCGCCCCGGGCCGGCCGGACGCGATGCGCTGGCTGATGTCGAGCGACGTGTGCAAGCACTGCACCGAGGCGGCCTGCCTGGACGTGTGCCCGACCGGGGCGCTGTTCCGCACCGAGTTCGGCACGGTCGTGGTCCAGGACGATGTGTGCAATGGCTGCGGCTACTGCGTCCCGGCTTGCCCGTTCGGCGTGATCGCCCGGCGCGAGGAGGACGGCCAGGCGCACAAGTGCACGCTGTGCTACGACCGGCTGGGCGAGGGGATGGAACCCGCCTGCGCCAAGGCGTGCCCGACCGACTCCATCCAGTTCGGCCCGCTTGACGAACTGCGCGAGCGGGCGCAGCTGCGGGTCGAGGACTTGCGCGCGGCCGGAAAGGACAAGGCGCAGCTGTACCTCGACGACCCCGGCGACGGCATCGGCGGCGGCGGAGCGTTCTTCCTGCTGCTCGACCAGCCCGAGGTGTACGGCCTGCCGCCGGATCCGGTGGTGACGACGCGCGATCTGGCCAGCATGTGGCGGCACGTGGGCATCGCCGCGGCCGGGCTCGCCGTCACGGCGGCGGCGCTGGGCCTGGGACGGCGGCGCTCATGACCCCCCGCGAGCCAACGGGCGCCGGCCGCCTCAAGGGCGCCCGGAGGCGAGCGGGGGCCGAAATAATGGTGCCCGATGCGGAGTTCACCTCCTACTACGGCCGCCCGGTCATCAAGGAGCCGGTGTGGAAGACACCCGACGTACCCGGCTACCTGTTCCTCGGCGGCCTGGCCGGCGGGTCGTCGGTGCTGGCGGCGGGCGCCGAGCTCTCCGGCCACCGCGAGCTGGCCAAGGTCGCGAAGGCCGGCGCGCTCGGCGCGATCAGCCTGTCCGCCGTGGCGCTGGTGCATGACCTGGGCCGGCCCGGGCGGTTCGTGAACATGCTCCGGGTCTTCAAGCCGAGTTCGCCGATGAGCGTCGGCTCGTGGCTGCTGGCCGCGTACGGCCCGGTAGCCGGCGCCGCCGCCGTCTCCGGGTGGACCGGGCTGCTGCCGAAGGCCGGGCTCGCGGCCACCTTCGGCGCGGGGCTCCTCGGCCCGGGCATCGCGACCTACACCGCCGCCCTGATCTGCGACACGGCGGTGCCGGGCTGGCACGAGGGCCACCGGGAGATGCCGTACGTGTTCGCGGGCTCCGCCGCCAGTGCGGCCGGCGGCCTGGGCCTGCTGGCGGTCCGCCCCTGGGACGCCCGCCCCGCCCGCGACCTGGCCGTCCTCGGCGCGAGCGTGGAACTGATCGCCAAACGCCGGCTCCTGGTGCGCCTCGCCGCGGTCGATGGGCAGAGCATCGCCGAACCGTACGAGACCGGCACGCCCGGCGCGATCCTGCGGGTGGCCGAGTTCCTGACCGCGGGCGGGCTGGCCGGCGCCGTGCTCGGCGGGCGGAGCCGCGTCGTTTCCGCCGTGTCCGGCGCGTCGCTGCTGGCCGCCTCGGCGATGACCCGGTTCGGGATCTTCGAAGCGGGCATGGCGTCGGCCCGGGACCCGAAATACACGATCGTCCCGCAGCGCCGCCGCCGCGGCCCCTCGGCTAGCCCCGCGGAATGAATTAGCGCCCGGCCCGGTTATACGGTACAGTCGTATTAATGAGATCTCGTGATAAGCGGGATCAAGGCCCGTAAAGGCCCGTACGACTTCAGCTCCGTCAGTCAGACCTGATGTCGAGCGAATCGCGACGTTTCCGGACTCTTTCCGGGCGATGACAGCTCATCATAGATGACTCATCCGCCCAGGCAGGAACCTCTTTTATTCCGAACGAGCCGGGCTCGTGCGCACCGCACAAGCTTTTACCCCGCCGCCGCGCCAGCGCTTATTTCGGCGCGCCCACATTCAGCGCGGATGGCCAATATTCGCTTTCCCGAAAGGAAATTTTTATGACAGCAACCCTGCAAGAATCAGCTTCCCCGCCGCAAGAAACTCCGGCCGGCATTGCGATGTCCGGCATCGTCGAGATAGGCGCCGAAGGCGCCTTCGTCCGGACCTCCGGCTACCGGCGCGGCCCGGCCGATGTTCACGTCTCCGCCGGGCAGGTCCAGCAGTACGGGCTCAGGAAGAGCGACCTCCTCGAAGGGACCGCGCGGCCCGACAAACGCGGCGGCAAGTCCAGCTCGCTGATCCGGGTGGACACCATCAACGGAATGCCGCCGGACCAAGCGCGGGGCCGGCCGCACTTTGCCGACCTGACCCCCCTGTACCCGCAGGAGCGCCTGCGCCTGGAGGACGGCAGCTCCTCGGCGACGGCGCGCATCATCGATCTGGTGGCGCCGATCGGCAAGGGTTCGCGCGGCCTCATCGTCTCCCCGCCCAAGGCCGGCAAGACGATGATCCTGGAGGTCATCGCGGCCGCGATCGCGGCCAGCCACCCCGAGGTCGAGCTGATGATGGTGCTGGTCGGAGAGCGGCCCGAAGAGGTCACCGACCTGCGCCGGACGGTCCGCGGCCAGGTTATCTACTCCACCTTCGACCAGCCCGCCACCGATCACATCAGGGTCGCCGAAATGGCCATCGAGCGCGCTAAGCGCCTGGTGGAACTGGGCCGCGACGTGGTGGTGCTGCTCGATTCCATCACCCGGCTCGGCCGGGCCTACAACGTGGTGGCCCCGGCCAACAGCCGCACGCTAGCCGGCGGGGTCGCGGCCTCGGCGCTGACGCCGCCCCGCCAGTTCCTCGGTGCCGCGCGCAACGTGGAGTTCGGCGGGTCGCTCACGATCCTGTCCACCGCGCTCATCGACACCGGCTCCCGGATGGACGACGTGCTGTTCGAGGAGTTCAAGGGCACCGGCAACATGGAGGTGCGGCTGCGCCGCGAGCTCGCCGAGCGGCGCCTGTACCCGGCGATCGACGCGATGCCTTCCGGTACCCGTCATGACGAACTGCTGATGCCGCCCGACGAGTACGCGGCGATCGGCCAGCTCCGCCGCGCGCTCGGCGGCCTGGATTACCAGCAGGGCCTTGAGCTGCTCATCGAAAAGACCAGGAACACGGCCTCCAACGCCGAATTCCTCAGCCAGATCCAGCGGGCCCGCTAGCCGCCCCCACCTCGTCGCGGCGCCGCGCCACCTGAAGCGCCGCGCCCCAGTGCCGCCGCACCGAGTGGCCCGGGCGCATCGCCAGCCGCCGCCTGATCTCGGTGTACAAACGCTGGCGCTTCCAGTCCGCCATGGACAGGTGCCCGGAAAACGTGTTGAGCAGCTCGATGTACTCCTCGACGGGGTAGACGCGCTCCCAGTCGTACCGCCGGATGGCGGTGACCTGGAAGAGCCCGGTGGCCTCGATCTCGGCCCGGTCGTCGGGTTGTTCCCCGGCCCACGGCGACGGCCAGGCGACGCCGGGCGGCACCCCCTCGCCGATCTCGTCGTAGACGTCCTGAATCTCGAGGAAAAACGGGTCGCCGCCGTCAGTGAACACGTGTCCCGCCCCCCAGATGGCCAGGTGCCCGCCGGGGCGCAGCGCCCGCCAGGCCCGCTGGTAGCGGACGGCGGGATCGATCCAGTGCCAGGCCGTGGCCGCGTACACCAGGCTGGCCGGCTCCTCCGGCTGCCACTGCTCGAACGCGCCCTGGATCACCTCGACCGGCCATCCGGCCAGGTTCACCCGGGCGGTCGCGGCGAGTCCGGCACCGAGCTCGACGCAGGTGATCCGGAAGCCGCGCTGGGCCAGCGGGCGGGTCGCCTTCCCGGTGGCGCAGCCCACCTCGAGCAGATGGTCACCCGGCGTCACCCCGGTCAGCGCGACGAGGTCGTCGAACAGCTCGTCAGGATATTCCGGTCGTACCCGGTCATAACTGTCAGCGGCCTGGTCAAACGTCTGCCGCAACCGCTCGCGCTCAGCATCGGGACGCACCGGGCCAGTATGCCACCGATGATCTGAGCTGGCCGCCGGCCTGAGACCCTCGGATCGCAGGGTCACCGTTCACTGGTTACCGGGAATGGCGGGAATCGGGGTCAGTTCCCCGACGCGGGTCGGCCGGGCGGGGTGCAGGCCGCGCCGAGCGCGCTCATGATCAGCCCGATGACCGGGAACCAGATCAGCATGAAGAGGTACACGGTCGTGCCCCCGGCGGCACTGGCCTCGTAGCGGTACGCGGCGAACGCGGTCAGCTGGTGACCGTGGTTGAACCAGTGCAGCAGCCGTGCTGACTTGAGCATCAGCGCGGTCGTGCTGGTGCCGAGCGCGGAGACGAACAACGCGGCGGTCCCGTTCGCCAGGACCCCGGCGGCGATGCCCTGGCCGATCCTGACGTTGCGGGGCAGCGCGGTGCCGGCCGGGTCGCGGCCGCGCCACGCGGCCAGCGCGGCGGCCGCGGCCGGCCCGCCGAATAGCAGGATCCAGGCCAGCGCCACCAGCGGGTCGGCTGTCGATCCCGGCAGCCACGGATCGGTGGCGTCGTTAGTGAGCCCGAGCGGTGCCACCGCGTACATGACCACGCCGAACAGCAGGCCCGTGCCGGTGCCGATGGCCAGCGTGCTCCGGGTGACCCGAGAGCGCCGCGAGGTCAGGAACAAGATGACGCCCAGGTATGCGATGGTCATCAGCAAGAACGCGATCTCGCCCGCCCAGGGCGGGCCCCCGGTCGACTTACCTGGCGCCCCGCCGCAGCCCTGGAAGGGACAGACGATGCGCCGGTAGGCGGCTTGTACCGGTGTCAGGTTGGCGAAAGCCTCGACGATGTACAGGGCCGGCAGGTAGGCCAGGATCGCCGCGCAGCACAAGACGCGCAGCGACCGGCCGGCCCGGCTGGGACTGGCCGGCCCGAAGAACCGCCGGGCCAGCAGCGGCAGCCCGGCCAGCAGCAGCACCGTGGCGATCACGTGGAACTGGCTGACCGCCGCATGGCCGACCCCCGGCTGCGGCCAGGCCGCAAACGCCGCGGCTCCGGCGGCCGCGGCGAACAGCGCCGCGCGGCCGAGCCGGCGCGGAATCAGCGCCTCCCGCGCCATCACCCAGGCCCCGCCGGCCCGCCAGGCCAGCCTCGCCACTCCGGACGGCACCTCGTACGCCTCGGCCCAGATCGCCGAGATCCATTCCCGCGGCCCGGCGGGCAGCAGCCCCACCGCGGCGCGCCTGGCCGCGGCGGCCGCCTCGTTCAGCCTGTTCATGGCAGCACCCTCACGACCGCGCCGCGGACGGCCGGCCTCCGCGCCGCCTTGGCGGCGGCCGTGGCCTGCGGCGACCGTCGCGGGGCGACGGCGCTGGCCAGGCCGGCCGCCGTCAGCCGGTACAGGTG
>PMST01000066.1 GCA_003168295.1 Actinomycetota bacterium | reverse complement strand
CGGCCACCATGCCCTGGTTGACCGCTCCCAGGGTGACCGCGACCTCCCCGGTCACCACCCCGGCCCGCGCCGCCAGGCCAGGCACGCCCGCCTGCGTCCCCAGCTCGGGGACCGCTGCCACCAGGTCAAGCGCGGCCCGCACGGCGCGTTCGGCATCTCCTTCCATCGCGGTTGGCGTGCCCCAGACCGCCATCACCGCGTCCCCGATGAATTTCTCTACCGTCCCGCCGTACCGGCCGATGATGGTCCGCGCGACCTCGAAGTAAGAAGACAGCAGCTCCCGGACGGCTTCCGGATCCCGTGACTCCGACAGCGGGGTGAACCCGACCACGTCGCAGAACAGCACCGAGCACACCCGCCGCTCGGCCACCGGCCCGGCCGTCCCGGCACCCGGTGACGCCGCGGTGCTTGACGGTGCCGCGGGCCCGGCCGCGGCCAGGGCATACCCGCACGACGGACAGAACCGGTGGCCCGCCGAAGTGGGCTCACCGCACGACGGGCACCGCCCCAGCGAGGCACCGCAATCGGCGCAGAACCGGTCGCCATCCCCCCGGGACGCGCCGCACCGCGGACACGTCACCATCAGACCTTTATACCGCGTTATGCCCTGGCCGCACCCCATCCGGCCACGGAGCACACCGGCCCGCCAGGACGACCAAGCGGCCGCCGGCTCGGCGTTGGTCAGGACGACAGCAGCCGAGTCGGCAGGGGAATCTCGTCGACGGTCCCATCGCCGCGGCGAGTCATCTGCCACGTCCTGGCTCCCTCGACTTCGGTCACGCAGTCGACAAGGTCTGTCCCCTCGAAGATGAGCCCGGTTCCGTTGTCGCTCGCGTAGCCGTCAGGCAAGATGCCTTCCCCGATCAGCCGGTGGATCGTGGGACGCCGCTGTTCCTCGGCGTCGTGGTGGGGGCTATTGGAGTAGGGGAGGAAGCCCAGGCATCGGTCACCGGGCGCAACGGCAGGCCGAAGGCATCAGTGGTGCCGCCAGCAAACCAGCAGACCGAGCCCGCGGAGACGCCCATGAGAACCACGCCAGCCTGCCACGCTGCGTGCATTGCCGGGCCGATCCCGTGCAGCCGCCACAAGGCGAGTCGCGAGCGGTCGGAGTGGCATCCGGGCCGGTGCCGGCGCAGCGTCAGCGCCATAGCTGAACCGTCCTGCCGCTTGCGCTGGCGAACAGGTTCCCGTCGGGGCCGAACGCCACCGCTTCGACGTCGCCGAGTCCGCTATTACCGGTCAGGGTGTGCACGGTTTCCCCGGTGGCNNCCACAGCCGCACCGTCTTGTCGCGGCCGCCCGCGCTGGCGAGCCAGCGCCCGTCCGGACTGAACGCCACCGCCCAGACACCGGCAGTACCACTGTGACCGGCCAGGATGCGTACAGTCCGGCCGGTGGCAACTTCCCACACCCGCACCGTCTTGTCCGCGCCGGCGCTGGCGAGCAGGTGCCCGTCCGGGCTGAACGCCAGTCCTTCAACTCCGAGGGTCCCGATCAAGCCGGTATGACCGGTCAGGATGCGCACAGTCTGGCCGGTCGCCGGGTCCCACAGCCGCACCGTCTTGTCCGAGCCGCCGCTGGCCAGCAAGCGCCCGTCCGGGCTGAACTCCACCGCCGCGACCCGGGAGCTCAGCCCGGTGTGGCCGGTCAAGATGCGCACATTCTGGCCAGTGGCTAGATACCACAGCCGCACCGTCTTGTCGTCCCCAGTGCTGGCGAGCAGGCGCCCATCCGGGCTGAAGGCCACGGCGCGGACAACGTCGGTGTGGCCGGTCAGAATGCCCACGTTCTGGCCGGTGGCCAGGTCCCACAACCGGACCGCCTTGTCATCGCCGACGCTGGCCAGTAGGCGCCCGTTCGGGCCGAACGCCACTGCGTTGATCCCGGCCGACAGAGACCGCTTAAGCTGCAACGTCGCTGCCACGACCCGCGGCACGAACAGTGCCGCGGAAGTACCTGGGCTGGAGCGGGCTCTGGAGCTGGCCGGCGGTGCCGGCGCGACGATGGCGAGGGCGGCCAGTTTCTCGGCGATCATGGCGGCGAACTGCTGCGGGGTCCGGGTCCGCAAGTCAACCGTGACCATATCCGACAGCAGCCCGGGCAGGGGCGTGTCATCGAACCGGGCCGGCAGCACGTACTCCCGCCGTTCCCGCACGGCCCGGGCCAGCGCGGCCCGGCGCTCGAGCCGGGTCCAGTCCCGGGCGGCGTACTCGGCGGAGATGAATACCACGACCGCCCCCGCCTGCTCGCCATAGATGGCCGGCAACTCCTCGGCCAGGTACTTGCCCCACAGATCGATCTGCTCATCGGCGTCGTAGAAACAGCTCACTCCCCGCGCCTGCAGCGCCTGGGCGACCTGTTCGACGTAATCCCGCTGCGCGCCCGCGAACGACAGCGCCACATCCCACCGCCGCCCCGGCTGCAC
The DNA here is from genome assembly GCA_003168295.1 of Actinomycetota bacterium. The sequence continues at coordinate 91 of PMST01000066.1, read as the reverse complement.
ACCCGGGTCCCCGCCGTCGCTCGCTCCCGTCATGACTAACAAGTGTCTCACCAGCGCAGTGGTATGGTAACTGGTATGGCGACGCGGAAGG
>PMST01000144.1 GCA_003168295.1 Actinomycetota bacterium | reverse complement strand
CGCTGTCCTCGTTCCTGCAGACGGGGCTGATCACCATGGTCAGCTCGGTGCTCACCTTCTTCGGCGTGCTCGCCGCGCTGCTCATCATCAACCTCGAGCTTGGCCTGGCGGTGCTGACCATCTTCCCGGTGCTGGTGATAGCGACGCTGGTGTTCAGGAAGAAGTCAGCGAAGGCGTATTCCGAAGCGCGGGAAAAGGTCGCCGCCGTCAACGCCGACTTCGCGGAGAACGTGGCCGGCCTGCGGGTGACGCAGTCGTTCCGCCGTGAGCCGGTCAACCGGGACCGGTTCGGCGCGCTCAGTAACGCGTTCCGGGTTTCCCGGCTGCGCGCCCAACGCTACATCGCCATCTACTTCCCGTTCGTGCAGACCCTGTCCACCGCGGCCGGGGCGATCGTCCTGGTCCTCGCCACCGGCGAGATGCGCGACGGCACGCTCAAGGCGGGCGCGCTGATCGCCTACCTGCTCTACATCGACCTGTTCTTCTCCCCTGTCCAGCAGCTGTCCCAGGTCTTCGACGGCTACCAGCAGGCCATGGTCGGACTGCACCGGATCACCGACCTGCTCCGGCTCGGCACCTCGACGCCGCCGGCCAGCCGGCCTGTCACCCCGGGCAGGCTACGTGGCCGGATCGAGCTGCGCGACGTCAACTTCAACTACACCAACACCGACGCCAATGCACTGTCCGGGATCAACCTGACCATCGAGCCCGGCGAGACCGTCGCCCTGGTCGGCCAGACCGGGGCGGGTAAGTCCACGCTGGTCAAGCTCGTCGCCCGCTTCTACGACGTGACCGGCGGCACGGTCCTGGTCGACGGCACCGACGTCCGCGACTACGACCTGGCCAGCTACCGGCACCAACTCGGCGTCGTCCCGCAAGAGTCCTACCTGTTCGCGGGGACGGTCAGCGACTCGATCGCGTACGCCAGGCCGGACGCCAGCGACGCCGAGGTGGAGGCCGCGGCCCGGGCGACCGGCGCGCACGAGATGATCATGCGGCTGTCCGGCGGCTACGACCATGAGGTCTCCGAGCGCGGCCGCAACCTGTCGGCCGGCCAGCGTCAGCTCATCGCGCTCGCCCGCGCGCAGCTGGCCGACCCCGCCATCTTGCTGCTCGACGAGGCCACCGCCGCGCTCGACCTGGCTGCGGAGGCGGCCGTGAACCATGCCATCGGCCAGCTGACCGCGGCGCGCACCACCATCGTGGTCGCGCACCGCCTCACCACCGCCGCCCGCGCGGATCGCATCGTGGTCCTGGACTCCGGCCGCATCGCCGAGACCGGGACGCACGCCGAGCTGCTGGCCGCGGGGAGCACCTATGCCGCCCTCTGGGACGCCTTCATCGGCGAATCCGAGCTCGTCGCCTGACCCGGGCGGTGGTCAGGGCAAGTAGCGATCGATCATGGCTATGAACTTGTGGATATCGAACGGCTTCGGGACAGCTTCAATGGCTCCGTTGGCTACCAGCTGAGCTATGACGTCGTCGGCATCGCTGCTGAGGACGACCACGGGGATGGCCGCCGTGGCCGGCCAGGAGGCGAGCTCTCCCAGGATTTCACTGCCGGTCGCGTCGGGGAGGCGGTTGTCGAGCAGGATGAGGGCCGGCTGCTTGTCGATGGCGGCCTGGATGCCGTCACGGCCGTTCGTGGCCACCACTATATGTTACGACCGTCCGGGCGTGCGGACTCTGGTTGGCTCCCCTGTGCCTGATCCCTTGGACAGACACGACCGGGCGAGGCACAGGCAAGTCGAGGCAGAGGGTGGCGGGGGGAGGCACCACGTGCCGTTCGGGATAATGCTCTGGGGTGAGGCGATCGATGTACCGGCTTCTGTACCGGATGGCGCTGCGGCGGGTGCCGGCCGAGGCGGCGCATCGGGCTGCGTTCGGGCTGATCCGGATGTTCGGATTGGTGCCTGGGGTGGCATGGGTGTTCGGGCGGTGGCTCGGGCCGCGGGATCCGGTGCTCCGGGTGCGCGCCCTCGGACTGGCGTTTCCCGGGCCGCTCGGGCTGGCGGCCGGGTTTGACAAGGACGCGCGGGCGATGCGCGGGCTGGGGGCGCTCGGGTTCGGGTTCGTGGAGGTCGGCACGGTGACCGCGCGGGCGCAGCCGGGCAACGACAGGCCGCGGATGTTCCGGCTGACGGCGGACCGGGCGCTGGTGAACCGGATGGGATTCAACAACGCGGGGGCGGCGGTAGCGGCCGCGAGACTGCGGCGGCGCGGCGGCGGGGTGATCGTCGGGGTCAACATCGGCAAGACCAACGTGGTGCCTAAGGAGGAGGCGGCGGCCGACTACGCCGCCAGCGCGCGGTCCGTCGCCGCGGTCGCCGACTACGTGGTGGTCAACGTCAGCTCGCCGAACACGCCCGGGCTGCGCGACCTGCAGGCGGCCGGACGGCTCCGGCCGGTGCTGGTGGCCGTGCGGGAGGCGCTGGACGCGACCGTTCCCGGACGGCGCGTCCCGCTGCTGGTGAAGATCGGGCCCGATCTGGCCGACACCGACGTCGACGCTGTCGCGGACCTGGCGCTCGAGCTCGGGCTCGACGGGATCATCGCGACCAACACGACCATCTCCCGGGCCGGGCTGGCCAGCCCGCCGTCTGAGGTGGCAGCCGCAGGCGCCGGGGGCCTGTCCGGGGCGCCGCTGCGGGACCGGGCGCTCGCGGTGCTGGTCCGGCTGCGGGCCCGCGTGGGCGACCGGCTGGTGCTGATCGCGGCGGGCGGGATCGAAACCCCGGACGACGCCTGGGCCCGGCTGCGAGCCGGAGCCACGTTGGTGCAGGCCTACACCGGGTTCATCTACGGCGGGCCGCTGTGGCCGCGGCGCATGCACGCCGGGCTGGCCCGCCGCGCCCGGGCCGACGGCCTCTCGTCGATCAGGCCCGCTCCGGAGAACATCAGCTGAGGAGCGGCCGAGCAGGCGCGGGGTGGCCGTATCGGCGGCTCGGCTTACTCGGGCTGGGACAACTGGCCGGTCTCCGGGCTTGACTCTGGAGCCAGGTCCGGGTTCTACGGTATGAGCATGACGCAGATCCGCGGCGGGCTCTCCATCACCCAGCTCGCGACCCAGACGGGGTTCGGGCCGGACACCATCCGCTACTACGAGCGGACCGGGCTGCTGCCGGCTCCCGCGCGCACCGCTGGGGATCACCGCCGCTACGACGACCGGGCCATCGACCGGCTCCGGTTCATCCGCGGCGCCAAGCGGCTCGGCCTGCGCCTTGGGGACATCGCGAACCTGCTCACGCTGCGCGACACGGGAACGTGCCCGTGCGAACCCGCCGCGAGCCTGCTGCGCCGACGGCTGGACGAGATCGACGCCGAGATGACCCGGCTGACGGAGCTTCGCGGCCAGCTGACCGGCATGCTGACCGCCATTCCCGGGCCGGCCTGCCCCGACCCGGCTCCGGGGACGTGGCTGCCCGCCACCGCTGCCGGCACCGGCAACGGCACCAGCACCCCGAAGGGAGGTGATCCCTGATGAGCTCCACGTACTGCGATGACCCTGCTTGCATCGGCTGCGGCTGCACTGACTGAGGCTGCACTGACTGAGGCTGCGCGATTGTTGTCCTGCCCCGAGGCGCCAGGGCAGGACAGCACCTAGCGGAAGGACGAAACGCGATATATCTTGATGACATGACGCCGCGACTGCCCAGGACCGGCCTGAAACGCTGGCTGGCCTGGGTCTGGCAGAACCTGCCCTTCGCCCGCCGGCACGGTGGGCCCGGACTCGCGGGAGTCCGCGAGCCCAGGAGGCCGCGTCCGCCGACCCGGCCTCCACAAGCTATGGCGGCACAACCCGAGGATGAGGGGTTCAGCACCTCTGCGGTGGCGACCCTGACCCGGGCCGGCCGACGTCGGTGGTGGTGGCAGCGCCGGGTTCCGCGCGCTGGGCACGCCTGAGCGGTCAGTCCTGCTGCCTGCGGCCAGCAAGCGCTCATGAAGGTTCTGTGCTGCTGATCGGCACCCCGGCAGCGAGTGCGACCTCGCGGTAGGCGGCCGCGAGCATATCCAGGGAAGCGTGCGCGTTCCGGCCGCTCGGGTTGGGCACCACCCACAGCTGCGAGTCACCCAGGTCAGCCGGCTGCCGCCCGAGCCCGGCGCGAGGCGAGGCGAAGGCCGTGCGGTAGGCGGTCACGCCCAGGATGGCCACCGCGCCCGGGCGGAACCGCCGGACTCGCTCGGCCAGGGCGCGGGCGCCTTCGATCAGCTCGGCCGGCCCGAGCTCATCGGCGCTGGCCGTCGCCCGGGCGACCAGGCTGGTAATGCCGATGCCCTGGTCAAGGAGGTACGCACGGTCGACTGCGGACATCCCGGCCGATGCGTCGATCAGGTGATCGGTGATGCCTGCTCTCACCAGCGCGGGATAGAACCGGTTGCCCCGCGGCGCGAAGTGGCCCTGTACCGCGACGCTGCGCAGACCGGGATTGATCCCGGCGAACAGCAGCCGCACGCCGTCGGCGATCAGGTCGGGCAGGGTCGCGCCGGTGAAGGACTTCAGCTCCGACCGGGTGAAGCTCACCCGGGCTCCAGCGGAGCCTGACCGGGATCGGACACTGCATCTCTCCTTCTGACCGCACCGCGTGCGATGGCCTGATTCCCTGGCCATCATGGACTACCTCGCCTCGGCCCGGGAAGCGCCCGATGGTGTCCTGCTGTATATTAGTGAGTACCCTCACTATGAGGTGGCTTACAGAGAGGTTGTCGCGGGACAATGTCACCGGAGCAGCTCGGCGAGCTCTATCTGCGGGTTCACCACCGGATGCACCGGGCCTTTGACGGCGGCATGAGCGCGAGCGGGCTGACCCTGGCCCGCACCAAGGTCCTGGCCCAGCTGCAGCTCGGCGGCCCGGCCCGGCCGAGCGCGCTGGCCGCCGAGTTCGGGATGGCGCCGCGCACGATCACCGAGTTGGTCGACACGCTGGAGCGTGACGGCCTGGCTGCCCGGAATGCGGATCCGACCGACCGCCGGGCCCTGCTGGTCACGCTCACCGGCGAGGGCGACGCCGCGCTCGCCGTGGCCCGTGCCACGCGTACGCGCCTGATGAAGAAAGTCTTCGGCGCTCTGGATGCCGATGACCGGGCCACGATGGCGCGGTTGCTGCAGACCCTCGACGGGGCGATGGCCCCGCTCATCACCGGCGATCCGCACACCGAGGAAGTGAGTTTCCATGGCCGCACCGCCCACCCAGGCCCAGTCGCCGCCGGCGAATGACCACCGCTGGCTGATCCTGGTCATCGTGGCCATCGCCCAGCTGATGGTGATCCTCGACTCGACGATCGTGAACATCGCGCTGCCCTCGGCCCAGCACTCGCTCGGCTTCCCCAACAGCGAACGGCAGTGGGTGGTCACCGCCTACGCGCTGGCCTTCGGCAGCCTGCTGCTGCTTGGCGGCCGGATCGGCGACATGTTCAGCCGCAAGCGAGTCTTCATTGTGGGCCTGATCGGCTTCGCTGGATCGTCGGCGCTGGGAGGCGCCGCGACCTCCTTCGGCATGCTGGTGGCCGCGCGCACGCTGCAGGGTGCGTTCGGTGCGATCCTCGCCCCGGCCGCGCTGGGCACGTTGATCAGCATTTTCCGCGACCCCCGCGAACGGGGCCGGGCGTTCGGCGTCTTCGGGTCCGTCGCGGGCGGCGGCGGCGCCGTGGGCCTCATCCTCGGCGGGGTACTCACCGAGTACCTTTCCTGGCGGTGGGCGCTGTACGTCAACCTGATCTTCGCCGCCGTCGCCGTGGCCGGCGCGCTGATGTACATGCAGTCCAACAAGCCAGCCAGCCGCCCACGGATGGACTGGGCCGGAACGCTGCTGGCGTCGGCGGGCCTGTTCTGCATCGTCTTCGGCTTCTCGCACGCCGAGACCGGCGGCTGGACCGCTCCCCTGACCCTCGGGTCCCTGGGCCTCGGTGTGGTGCTGCTGGCCGCCTTCGGCTTCGCCGAGCAGCGGGTGAGCCATCCGCTGCTGCCGCTCCGGGTGATCCTGGACCGTACCCGCGGCGGCGCCTATGTGGCCGTCGGCGTGGCCGGGATCGCGATTTTCGCCGTCTTCCTTTTCCTGACCTATTACCTCCAGCAGGTCAAGGGATACAGCCCAGTCACCTGCGGGCTGGCCTTCCTGCCGATGTTCGGCTGCATCCTGATCAGCTCCAATACCTCGTCCATCGTGACCCTGCCCCGGTTCGGGCCGCGGGTGCTGATCGCCATCGGGATGGTGCTGGGCGGCGGGTCGATGGTCTACCTGACCCAGCTGACCGTGACCTCCGGCTACGCCAGCGGCGTGCTGCCCGCCCTGCTCGTGATAGGCGTCGGATTCGGCATGATCATCGCGCCGGCCATCAACACGGCCACAGCCGGCGTCAGCCGTGCGGACTCCGGTGTCGCGTCCGCCATGGTCAACACGATGCAGCAGGTCGGCGGGTCCATCGGCACCTCGGCGCTGAGCACGATCGCGCTTACGGCCGCGGCGAGCTTCCTGGTCACGCACCACACCGGCCGTCTCGCCGCGGCCGTCGCGGCCACCCACGGCTACACGGTCGCCTTCACCGTGTCGGCGGGCCTGTTCGGGCTCGGCGTGGTACTCGCCGTCGTCCTGCTCCCGTCCAAGCAACGCCTGCAGCAGCTCAGGGAAGCGGCCAGCGCGGGCACGGCGGCCACCGCCGCGCCGTCCGGAGCGGCGGACACTGTCTCGACCACGGCCTGACTTTTCGCTACGGCCCGGCTTTTCCCTAAGGCCNNTTTCCCTAAGGCCCGGCTTTTCGCTAAGGCCCGGCCTTTCCCTACGGCCGGGGCACCGGGCCACGCAGGGTGTGGCGGCCCACGGTGCGCCGGGAGCCGGGCGGCAGCGCGACCTCGGCCGTCGTGCCCGGCGGGACGGTCAGCGCCAGCTCGAGCTGGCCGGCGTCGAGCCGCCAGGCCGACTCGATCCGCCCGTAGGGGCTGTCGTGCTGGGCCCGGGCCCAGGTGATCCCGCCGCCGGGCTGCGGCTCGATCCGGAAGTGCCGGTAGCCGGGAGCGCCGTCCTGCAGCCGGATCCCGGCCACGTAGCGGTGCAGGAACGTGATGACGGCGCCCTTGGAGTAGTGGTTGAGCGATTCGAACGGGACGCCGTCCGCGTCGACGCCGTCCCAGCGTTCCCACACGGTCGTCGCCCCACGGTCGATCATGTACAGCCACGACGGCATCGTGTCGGTGAACAGCAGCTCGTAGGCGACGCCCAGGTGCCCGGTATCGGCCAGCACGGGCAGGAGCTGCGGGGTGGCCAGGAAGCCGGTCGCGAGATGGGTGGCGGCCGCGCGGATCAGCGTCACCAGGCGCGCGGCCGCATCCGCGCGCAACTCCGCGGGAACAAGGCCGAAGGCGAGCGCGCGGACGTGGTTCGCCTGGGTATCGGGGTGCAGCCGGCCGTCCGGGCCGATGAACTCCGCCTGCCAGGCGGCGCGCACCCGGTCGGCGAGGTCCCGGTACCGCTGCGCCTCGCCGGCCCGGCCGATCACCGCCGCGATCTGGCTCATCAGCCGCGCCGAATGGGCGAAGTAGGCGGTCGCCACATCGGCCTTGTCGCTGCGCCGGAACGCCTCAAACTCGTCCGGCCCCTTCAGGTCGGCGCCAGGGACGAGCCACTCCCCGAAGTGGAAGCCCGAGTCCCACAGGTAGCGCTCGTGCGGGAGCGGCTCGGGACGGCGCGCCGCCCGCTCCGGGTGTCGCGCGCCGGCGGCCGCGCGTTCGACGTAGGCAAGCCAGCTGGCCATCGACGGCCACTGCTCCTCAAGCAGCCGCCGGTCGCCGTAGGCGCGGTAGATCTCCCACGGCACGATCACGGACGCGTCGCCCCAGCCGGCCGAGCCGTTCATCTCGGCCAGGAAGCCGCCCTCGGACTCCGCGGGCGGGCTCGGCGCGAGGTTGGCGACGACGCCGCTCGGCCACTGCTCGGCGGCTAGGTCGCGCAGCCACTTGGTGGTGAACCCGGCGACGTCGTAGAGGAAGGCGGCGGCCGGCACAAAGACCTGCCAGTCGCCGGTCCAGCCGGCCCGCTCGCGCGTCGGGCAGTCGGTCGGGATGTCGCAGGCATTGCCGCGGAAGCTCCAGACGGCCGCCTCGTGCAAGCGGTTGACGCGTTCGTCGCTGCAGCGGAACCAGCCGGTGCGGGTCAGGTCGGTGTGGACGACGACGCCGGTCAGGTCGCTGGCGGCCAGCGCGTGCGGATGGCCCTCGACGCGTACGTAGCGGAACCCGTGCGTGGTGTGACGCGGCTCGAAGACCTCCGCGGCCCGCCCGGCCGAGACGACCTGGTCGACCTGCCCGGCCGGCAGCGGTTCCGGGAGGAACGGCAGGTTCACGTCCAGGTGCTGCGTGGTAACGTCGCCGCCAGCCTCGACCGCCTCGCCGTGGGTCAGCGTGATCGCGGTCCCGGCCGGGCCGAGGTTTCGCAGCCGCACCCAGCCGTTGACGTTCTGGCCGAGGTCGAACACCTGGCCGCGCCGAACCTGGCGCACGGCGGTGGCCGCGAGTTCGGCGACCGCGCGCACCGGCGGCGCCGGCGAGGCGACGAGGCTGGCGTAGCCGTCGTCGGTGACGTTGACCGCCTCCCAGCCGGCCACGTCGAAGCCGGGATGGCTCCACCTTTCGGGCTGGCTCCGGAGATCGGCCGACTGCCCGGCGATCAGGTCGGCCGCGTTGATGTGTGACTGAGCGCTGCGCCAGCCGGTGCCGGTGCCGGCCACGGCCGTCGAGCCGTCGGCGAACTCGATGTTCACCTGGGCCAGGAAGCCTAGTTCTGAGCCCCACTGGTCGGCAGCCCCACCTGGCCGCGGAACCAGCCGTCGGACAGGATCGCGCCGAGGGCGTTGCGGTCCGGTCGCAGCAGGGCGGTGATGTCGTAGGCCTGGACCTGGAGACGCTCGCGATATGCGGTGAAGCCGGGAGTGAGCTCGGCGTCGCCGACGCGTGCGCCGTTGAGAAACGCCTCATAGATGCCGTGGGCGGTCGCGTACAGGCGACCCCGGACGGCCGCGTGGCCGAGCTCGAACTCGCCGCGTACGAACATCGCCGGCCGTCGGCCGGCGGGCAGCCGCACCGGCTCGACCGGCGTGACCCACCGCGCCGACCAGTCGCCGGGCCCGAGCAGCCCGATCTCGAAGCGGTGCGGCTGCGACCATTCGCTCTCGCCGCGCTCCGTCCACACCTTGACCTGCCAGCTGACCCGCTCTCCGGAGGAAAGCGGCGGACCGCGGTAGCCGACGAGCACGCTCTCGTCGCTGGTGACGTGACCGCTGTCCCAGCCGTTGCCGGTGCGGATCCGGTAGCCGAACTGCTGGCCCGCGCCGTCCGGCAGCCACCACGACAGGCGCGGCCGCGTCGTACCGATCCCGAACGCCGTGGCGAGGTGCTCGACCCGCAGGTGATCCGGGCGGGCAGGCTCAGACAACCGGGTGATGGGCGTCGCGGGAATCGTCCTCGGCGTTGGGCCCGGAGCCGCCGTTGCCGTCCTCCCCGGCCTGGCCCCCTTGGACCCCTTGGCCCTCTTGGCCCGCGGCGCGGCCTGCAGCTCGCTTCTGATACTGACCGGCGGCGCGGTCCCGGAGCTTGCCGAGCGCCGCCGCCGGGCCCTTCCCGGTCGCGGCGCTGGTCAGGCCGTCCGGGTTCTGGACGGCGGTCAGCACAAGCGCGATGCCGGCCACGATCGCCTGGTACCTGCCGACGTTGAGGTGGATGTTGAGGAACGTCACGAACAGGCCTGCGGCGGAGAACATGATGCCCGCGACCACCGCTCCGGCGATGCGCCCGACGCCGGCCACGAACACGATCGCCAGCAGGCCGATCGACGTGAACGCCGCGAAGCTGTCGGCCGTCAGCTCGCCCTGCATGTAACCGGTCAGCGCGCCGCCGACGCCGGCGATGAACGCGGCGAGCCCGAACGCCATCAGCTTGCCCTGGGCGACGTTGATCCCGACCGAGCCCGCGGCGCGCTCGTTGGAGCGGATGGCCAGCAGCATGCGTCCGGCCGGGCCCCGCCTGAGCCGGGCGACCAGGAGCCCGAGCAAGATCACGACGACGAGCACGAGCACGCCGAAGATCAGGGTGGGATAGGCCTTGCCCTGGGTGATCGCCAGGTTCAGCCCGGGCAGCCGCGGTGCCGGGATGGGCAGGCCGGCGGTGCCGCCGGTGAAGCTCAGGCTGGTGAAGATGAGGGCGTCCATGGCCGCGGCGAACCCGAGCGTCACCACCGCCAGGTTCACGCCGCGGAGCCGCAGCGCCGGCAGGCCGATGACCAGGCCGACGGGTACCGCGCATAGGCCGGCCAGAATCAGCGACCACGGGAAGCCGAGGCCCCATCCGGTGGAGATGTGCCCGAGCAGGAAGCCGCCGATTCCGGCCAGCGACATCTGGGCGAGCGACACCTGGCCGACGTAGCCCGTCAGCACGACGACCGACAGGGCGATGCACGTGACGGTCAGCGAGGATATGAACGCGAAACGCAGGACGCTGTTAAGGACCACCAGCAGGATCAGCCCGGCCACGAAGCAGACGGCCGCCGTGCGCACCGGCGCGCGCGGGCGGCCGACCGACGGGTTGCGCTCGGCCGTATCCCCGCCGCGGGCCAGCACGGCACGCGAGCGGAGCGCCATCACCACGATGATGACGGCGAACGGGAGCGCATCAGGCAGGCCCTGCTGGGGCAGCCACGTCCAGACGGTGATGAGCTTGTCGATCAGGGACTGGGCGCAGCCGATCAGCAGGCCGGCCAGCGCGGTGATCCAGAACGACTCGAACCGGCCGAGCAGCGCGGCGGCCA
>PMST01000242.1 GCA_003168295.1 Actinomycetota bacterium | reverse complement strand
GAGATCGAGAAGGCCCACCCGGACATCTTCAACTCGCTGCTGCAGATCCTGGAAGACGGTCGGCTGACCGACGCCCAGGGCCGGGTGGTCGACTTCAAGAACACGGTCATCATCATGACGACCAACCTGGGTACCCGCGACATCTCCAAGGGCGGCGTGTCTGTGGGCTTCGCGCGGCCTAATGACTCCACCGGTTCCTACGATCGGATGAAGTCCCGGGTGGGCGAGGAGCTGAAGCAGCACTTCCGGCCGGAGTTCCTGAACCGCGTGGACGACATCATCGTCTTCCACCAGCTCCTCCGTGAGGAGATCTTCAGCATCGTCGACCTGATGATCGCCAAGGTGGACCAGCGGCTCAAGGACCGCGACATGACGATGGAACTGCGGCCGGACGCCAAGGAACTGCTGTCCAAGCGCGGATACGACCCGGTCCTCGGGGCCAGGCCGCTGCGCCGGACGATCCAGCGGGAGATCGAGGACAGCCTGTCGGAGAAGATCCTGTTCGGCGAGCTCAGGCCGGGCCAGCTCGTGGTCGTGGACGTGGAGGGCAGCGGCGAGACCGCCAAGTTCACGTTCGTCGGCGAGCCCAAGCCCGACGTGCTGCCCGACGTGCCCACGGCCGAGCTGGTCAGCGAGCCGGTCGCCACCAAGAGCGGCGCGGTCGGCACCCCGGCCGGCAACTCGGGCAGCCAGGACGGCGGCGGGACCGCCTCCGCGCTCGGCTAACCGGCAAGCGCAGGAACCCGGGGCTTACGGTGCTACGGGCACCGTAAGCCCCGGGTTTCATGCTGTCTCGGCGTGGACCGCGAAGCCGGGCAGCGCGTAGCGCCCGTCCGGCAGCGGATCAACCAGGCCGTCGGCGACGAGCCCGTCCAGGGCGCGCGCCAGTTGCGCCGGGCCGTCCCAGACCGCGTCGAAATCGGACCGGCTCACCGGGGTACCCGAATCGCGCAGTACCGCGAGCAGCCGGCCGCGGCATTGCCGGTCCGTGCCGTCGTAGCGCTGGGTCCGGCGCCTGGCCGCCTCGGCCGGCCGGCCCGCGGCCAGCCAGGCGCACTCGCGGGCCACCGGACAGGCGCCGCACTGCGGGCTGGCGGCCGTGCAGACCAGCGCTCCGAGTTCCATCACCGCCACCGACCAGCGCGCCGCGATCGCGGGTTCGGCCGGCAGCAGCGACTCGGCTAGCCGCGTCTCCGCGACGGACAGCCCGGCAGGCGGCTGCGGTACGCCGGTGACGAGCCTGGCCAGCACCCGCCGGACGTTGGTGTCGAGTACCGCGTGCCGCTGTCCGAAGGCGAAGCTGGCCACGGCCGCGGCGGTGTAACTCCCGATCCCCGGCAGCCGGAGCAGGGCTTCGGCGTCGGCGGGCACAATCCCGCCGTGCCGTTCGGTCAAGATGGTCGCCGTCTCGTGCAGCCGCAGTGCCCGCCTGGGATAGCCGAGCCTGCCCCACTGCCTGATCGCCTCGCCCGGCGCCTCGGCTGCGAGCGCGGCCGGCCTGGGCCACCTGGCGAGCCACGCCCGGTGGGCCGGGATCACCCGGCTGACCGGCGTCTGCTGCAGCATGATCTCGCTGACCAGCACCGACCAGGGCGTCGTGCCGGGAGCGCGCCACGGCAGGTCCCGGGCGTGACGCCCGTACCAGGCCAGCACCGGTTCGGAGTAGGACGTCGCCATGATGCTGCCTATCGTGGCATGAGCCCGGCCGGAAACGGGCGGTTCCGGCGCCGGCGGGTCTTCGCTGCTGCGGGCGCGAAGGCTTGCATACTCTCCGTATGGAACGGAATCCATATCGTGACGATAATGACCGTGACGAGAATGACGCGGACCAGCCCGATTCCTACTGGCGCCGGAGAGTGATCATGCTGGTTGGGGGCCTGTGCCTGCTCGGCCTTTTCGCCTGGATCTTCTCCAGCGGCGGGAAGCAGCCCGCCAGCCCGGCGGCGAGGACTTCGCAGGCGTCCGGCATGTTGCCAGCCGCTGCCTACAGCGGCGCGCCGACGCCGACGGTGACCGGGTCCGGCGGGACAGGGTCGGCCATGGCCAGCCCGTCAGCCTCGGGTTCGGCCAGCGGCAAACCGACGGCAAGCAAGTCCCCGACCCGCGGCTCCGCCTCCGGCTCCGCCCGGGCCCACCCCACCAGTTCCGCCCCGGCGGCATCGGCGCGGGAACCCGGCGGCACCTGCTATCCCAGCGCGGTCGTGCTCAGCCTGTTCACCAGCAAGTCCGAGTACGCCTCCGGCCAGGACCCGGAGTTCGATCTTTACGCCGTCTCCACCGGCTCCGGAACCTGTGCCTTCAACACCAGCCCCAACAAGCTCCACGTGGTGGTGATGTCAGCGGGCCGCATCATCTGGGACTCGGCCGACTGCGGCCGCGGCGCCGCCAGCCAGGTCGCCGACCTCAGCCGCGGCGTCCCGATGCAGGAATCGATCACCTGGAACCGGACCATCTCGCTGCCCGGCTGCGTCACGCTGGCGTCGGCGGCGCGCGCGGGCACTTACCAGGTCCAGGCCAGGTCCGCCACCGTCGACAGCCCGGTGCGGACCATCAAGCTCGCGCGCTTACCGCTGGCTGACGTCTTATAGGTCGGTCCCCAGGACGGCGGAGAGCGCCTGGCGGATGTCCTGCACCTCCACCACCTGCATGAGCGGCGAAGGGCCGTCAGCGGGCTCCAGGGGGCCGCCGGAGGCCGCTGGCACGATGGCGCGCCGGAAACCCATCCGCTCGGCCTCGGCCAGCCGTCGCGGCAGCGCCGCGACCCGGCGGACCTCTCCGGCCAGGCCGACTTCGCCGATCGCCACCACGCCG
>PMST01000640.1 GCA_003168295.1 Actinomycetota bacterium | reverse complement strand
TGACCTGGCCTTATAGGTTGATGTTGTCTTGGTCGATGAGATCTCTTCCCGCTGGGGGAGCCAAAACGGAAGAGATCCCTGATCAGCTCAGCTGTGGCCACGCATCTTGAACTGGCGTTTTGGTTGAGGAGACCGCGACAGACATGGCTTCTGCCCCTTGGCGGGAGCCAAAATGGGAGCCAAGCCAACCACAAGCCGCTTGGGCCGAACGCTGCGACGCTCGAAGAGCGTGGTCATCTTGATGACGCTGGTCTCGATCACGGTCCTAAGAGATATGGTTTGCCTGTGATCCTTGCGAGCGTCAACTCGAGTCCGGCGTTCATTGTCTGCGTCTGAATGCATGTCGCGCCATGCTCCTTCGGTCGACCCGGACCGCGGCATAGCGGGTGTTCTTGTGCGGTGTACTTCCCGGTCACTTCAGGAGGTAGTCGGCCACCAGCCGCGGCTGCACGCGCGGCAGCAGGTGCCCACCCGGAAGCACGTCGATCTCCACACCGAGCCGGTCACGAGCGACCCGCCGCTGCAAGCCGACCGGAAAGAAACGATCATTCTCCCCGGCGAGAACCCGGATCCTGATCGCCGGCCAAGCCTCGAAGTCGCATACCGACTCAAAGACGATGTCAGCCTCGCCCCGCTGATCCGCCTCGCCATCGGCCCCGACCTCAGGCTCGACATCGTGCAGAAAATACGCCGCCCATTCGAAGGGCCCGTAACCGCCCGCCCGGGCCGCCTCCTCCTGGGCCTGCAGGGCACCAGTGTGCGCCCACCACTCACGTGCGGTCTCACCCGGAACAGGGATCATCGCGCTGACCAGCACCAACTCCCGAACGGGCACCCGCGCGCAGACGAGCGGCGCGGTGTGAAGCCTCCGAGTGACCCCGCGGCAAGCACCACATCGGAGCGTGAACCGATCGCGTCGACCACCAACTCCGTGTAGCGGGGCAATCCCGCGGTCTCGTCGTCGCCGGGCAGATCCACCGCGATCACCTCGTGACCCGCCTCGACCAGCAACGCAGTCACCCGGCTCCACACCCACGCCGACCCGCCGTAGCCCGGAATCAGAACGAAAGTACGCACACCCGACTGCAGCCAGACCGGGCCAATATTTTTGCAATTGATGCTTAGTTAGTACAGCGCTACGTGTGTGCATAGATTTCTAGTTCTCGCCGTCAATTGAGTAATCAGCGGCCCAGGACTGGCGATCTTGCCTGGCTCAAGACCTAAAGTGCTCGGAGATGAGTCACCTTTACAAATGGCCTGGCGGTGACAGTTGCGGCCGCCAGCCTCTGCGGAGAGCAGGGGAACTCGCGTGCCGACGCCGTGCCCGGTAGGGCTAAGAGCGCCTTGCGGCGCCCAGTCGGGTATACGCCGACGGGTACGCTCTCTCATGCTGAGCTCATGTGGCTATTTTTCAGAAATGGCCGTCCATGTCATAGATTCAGCATAAGCCGAATCGCAAGGAAACTACTCGTACGTGCCGAGCGTATCGAGGATAACCTGTGCCATATCCGTGTCGAACGTGTACGGGCCGGGATCCAGCACATTCTGCCAGGCGACAACGTAGCTGTGCCCGGCCGCCGCCGCGTCCTTGATCAGTGAAACCTCCGAGCGGAACTGCGGCGGTCCCTGGTGACCTCGTCCTTGCGGGCCGAGCCCAAGCTTGTTGAGGACGAAGTTCGCTACCGGGATTCCCGGTGTGCCACGTGAGGCCCAGGGCGAGTCCACGCCCTGGGCGGCCTGGCTGAGCAACGC
The DNA here is from genome assembly GCA_003168295.1 of Actinomycetota bacterium. Next base: position 1,399 of record PMST01000640.1, on the reverse strand, counting down.
CTCCATCTGGTTACTGCTGTCGGCGTCGACGAGGGCGCCGGTGGAGATCAGCGCCACCATCCGCGCCATCTGCTGCGTCGTTCCAGCGTAGGCGGCAGGACCGTCGTTGGCGGACGTCACTCCCCGGACATAGTGCCAGCCTTTTCCGAACAGGTAGTCGCCGGCCACCCAGAGGCCGGTCGATCCGGCGGAGTTCGCGGTGATGAAGCCGCCTGCGCTGAGTGCACCGTTGAGATAGCTGTAGCCCAGGCCGTGGATACATGTCGCGGCGTCGCTGTCGCTGCTCGGCACGATCATCTGCTGCAATGCCGTGCTGTAAGTGGAAGTGAAGTCGATCACGCCGGCTGCGCTGACCGCCAATACGTTGGCGTACGAGGGCTGCCGGTTGACGTCGGTGATATTTTTCGCGGCATTCAGCTGCGGGACCGCGCGCAGGAACAGGCCGTTTTGCACCGCGGCCACCTGGGACAGGATCTGGGTGGACGAGATCTTTGGGTTCGCGGCCGCGAAACGCCGGACCATCGCGCGCAGTTCGAAGGCCGCGTACATGACCGCGACCTTGGCCTCACTCGCTATGTAGTCCACTTCGCTGTCGTGATAGCCAGCCATCGGGAAAGGGGGAGTACCAGAGGTGACTTCGGCGATCGTGAACGGAATCGGGAACGTGCCTGCGGTCTGGCTGCGGCGTGTTTCCGCGTTCGCGACTGCCGTGTTCAGCGCGGCCTGGAGTTTCGTATCTGCCGTGAATGGATCTGGATAGGCCGACGGGAAGGAGTTGACCGGGNNAAAACTGTAGGACATCTTCAAAAACGGACATTATTTTTCAGCCTCCCAGACTCGAGTGGATGGCCGCGGCGGTCGGCGGGGATGCTCAGGGGTCGGCGTTGGCGCTTCCGCTCGGCGGTGGTGGTTTCAGCTTGAGCCAGCCCTCGATCGCAGTCGGCGGGTCAGCCGGGAGCAGGGCGTCGTCGGTCGCGTTGGTGGTCGGGTCTTCGGTCCAGGTCGCCGCATCGGACCGGTAGTCCCACACCCAGGTGCCGTTGAGGTCGGTGGCCAGGGGCATGCGAATGTGTTGCGGGTCGAGGAGCACAGGCCCGAAGCGGAACGTCGGCGCGATCGCGGCCAGGCCGGCCTGGACCCACTCCCGCCGGAACCCGATCTCCTTGCGCGGCACCAGGCCCAGCGTGGCGTGCACCGCCGCGAGCGGCTCGACCAGGAGGGTCAGGTTGATGGTCTGGTTGGGCCGGATGAGCAGGACCCCCGAGGTGTCGATGTAAGGGTGCGTGACCGGGGTCGCGCCGGTGGCTGCCCCGCCGGCCAGGTCGTCGGCGAACGTGTCGTAGAAGCCGGGCACCAGGTTGATCTGCTGCAGGAAGCCCTGCTGCGGGCCGAACGGCCG
>PMST01000694.1 GCA_003168295.1 Actinomycetota bacterium | reverse complement strand
GGTGAAGACGTACGCGGCGCCCTGGTCGCTGCCGCTGGTGCCCGCGGCGCCCGGGGCCGCCGCGACCAGGGTCTGGCCATTACCGGATATCGCCACCGTCTGGCCGAACTGCTCATCCGCCTGCGGGTTGCTCGGGGTTAGCTCCGCGGTCTGGGAGAACGTGGTGCCGCTCCCGGTGAAGACGTACGCGGCGCCCGAGCTGTTGTGTTCGGGTGAGCCCACGACGGTGACGCCGCCGGTGGTCGAGGTCGCGGTCGACTCTCCGAAAAGGTCGCCCGAGACGCCGTCGTTGGGAGCCAGGGTCGTGGGGCTGGTGCTGGCGGCCAGTGCAGGGGCGCTCGCGAACCCGATGGCCAGGAGGGCCAGCGTGGCAGCGCAAGCGCTGCGGCGCACGATATGAGTGGTGGTCTGCAAAGCGAATCTCCTTCGAAACAGATGCGGTTCGCGCTCTCCGAGACCGGCCCTGTCGTGCCTTTGGGAGAGCGATACCTCATGGTTATCCGCGGCACGCCACCTCCGCGCCGTGGGGAACTCTTGCAGACCCCCCTGTTTATTAGCTCGCCAGTAGCCTTGTCGGCGGGAGGGTTAGGCGCGACCGGCCTGCCTGCTCGAAGGCACGCAACAATGACACTTGACATCCGGCTTATCCTAAGTACTTAATAGTTAAGTACTTAGGAACTTGCCCTCCGAGGGGACATCCGTCATGACCACTCGTTCCACTGGACAGAGCTGGGCCCTGGACATCGCGCTGCCCGAGGTTGACGCGACCCGGATCGGCGTGTTCGGCTCAGCATGAACGGCTACTGGGGCCTGCGCGCCGCCGCCACCGACCACCGCCTCGCGGCCCTGGCCGCCTTCGAGGCCGTGACCGGCGACTTCGCCAGCATCTTCGAGCGGGCCCAGCCGACCTTCAAGAACAACGACATGTTCATGTCCGGCTACAGCGGCGAGGAGGCCTCCGACCGCGAACTGGTCGCGCGGTTGCCGCTGGGCGACCTGGTCGCCGGAATCACCTGCCCGGTCCTTTACGGCATCGGCGAGTTCGACGAACTTACCCAGCTCGAACAGGCCATGGCCAGCTACGAGCGAATCACCGCCCCGAAGGAGATGCGCGTCTACGAGAACGAGTTCCACCCGCTAGGCGGCGTCGCGGCCGAGGTCTTCCGCTTTGGCGCCGAGTGGGTCGAGCGTGCGCTGAACGGTGAGTTCGCCGAAGCCGGCCGCGACGTCCGCCACTATGTGCACCGCGACGGCCGCACTACCGACGGCACCGCCAACCCCACGTGGTGGCTCGGCGCCCGGGTCGTCGAAAGCCGACGCGTCGAATCTTCGTGACCAGGCAGGTGCAGCACCACGGCATCGGCACCTGGGTGAACGCCGGCTTCCACTTTGCTCTTTCGTGCCCGGGTGTTGCGGGATCGACGATGCCAACGGGCTGACTCGGGTCGTGCTTCCGAATCCGTCAACGCCCACCAACGACAATCCAAAGAAAAAGGCTGGCAGTGTGAAGCGGACAGGTTCGGACGGGCTTGGTGACACCTTGCTCGAGCGTGATTGGGGGTTGGAGCGGATCGAGGGATGCCTAGGGCGGGCGCGGCAGGGCCACGGTGGCGCGTTGGTGGTGGAGGGGCCGGCGGGGATCGGCAAGACGGTGTTGTTGGCGGCTGGCCTAGACATGGCCGCGAGCGAGGGGTTCCGGGTGCTGCGAGCGCGTGGTGCCGAGCTGGAGCGGGAATACGCATTCGGGGTGGTGCGCCAGCTAATCGAGCCCGTACTGGCCGGGGCGTCGGAGAAGGAGCGGCCCCAGCTGCTGGAGGGGCCGCCCAAGGTGGCGGCGCAGCTGCTGGGCCTGGGTGAGAGGGTCACTGCGGGGGCGCCCGTCGCTCCGGACCCCTCGTTCGCGGTGTTGCACGGGCTGTACTGGCTGTGCGTCAATCTAGCCGCGAAGGGCCCCCTGGTGGTGGCCGTCGATGACGCGCACTGGGCTGATGGTGCGTCGTTGCGGTTTCTGGCTTTCCTGCTGCCCCGCTTGGAGGAGTTGCACGTCGCGGTGCTGCTCGCCGCTCGGCCCGCTGAGTCAGGAGACAGCCGAGGGCTGCTGGCCGCCCTGATTACAGACCCGGCCACTGAGGTGGTCACGGTCGCGCCGCTGAGCACCAGCGGGGTGGCCACGCTGGTAGCGGCCGGCTTGGGGGCCAAGCCCGAGGCTGAGTTCGCGGCGGCGTGCTGGGAAGCGACCGGCGGTACGCCATTTCTGGTCCGAGCGCTGGTCGAAGCGCTGCGAGATGAGCACATCACCCCGGTCATCGCGTCGGCAGCCTCCGTGCAGAATGTCGCCACTGCCACCTCGGATCGTTGGACGATGCTGCGCCTGGTCCGGCTGGGTCCCGACGCCATCCGCCTGGCTCAGGCGGTGGCCGTTTTGGAGCGGGCCGAATTGGACCAGGCAGCCCGGCTGGCCGGTCTCACGGTCCCCGACGCAGCGACGGCCGCCGACCTGCTGGTCGGGGCCGGCGTGCTGGACGAGCTCCCGCTAAGCTTCGCCCACCCGCTCCTGCGCGGCGCCGTCTACCGGGACATCGCGATCAGCGAGCGCGCCGAGGCCCACGGACGCGCCGCCCGGCTCCTGGCCAAAGCACACGACAGCCCGGCCCGGGTCGCCGAGCATCTCCTGGCCACCGTCCCGGCCAGTGACGGCTGGACGGTGCAACAGCTGCGTACCGCAGCCCGGGAGGCGGGGGCGAGGGGCGCACCCGAGTCGGTGGCCGTGTACCTGCGCCGGGCCCTGTCCGAGTCGCCACCACCAGAGGCGGAAGGCGGCATGCTCCTTGATCTCGGCCTGGCCGAGTTCGGTGCCGGCCAGCCTGGCTGGGACGACCACCTGAAAGAGGCAGTAGACGCGGCCAGCGGCGACACGGCCCGCATCGCAGCGGCGCTGCTCTTCGCCAACGCTCTGCGTTGGCAAGAGCGGACGGCCGAGGCGATCGAGGTGTGCGATGGCGTCGCGGCCCGCCTCCATGACCGCAACCCCGAGGGCCATCAGACGTTGGAGGCGATGGCGGTTGTCTGCGGGGTACTCGATGCCACGACCACGTCAGCTGTGGCCGACCGGGCCCTCGCCCTGCTCGTGCGGGTCAGGAGGCAGTCGGTCCCGGGCCAATGCCTGGCCGCGGCAGCGTATGTAGCTGCATTGGTCAACGAGCCCGCCGACCAAGTGGCCGACCTCGTACTCCGGGCTCTCGCCGCTGGCGCGCAACCACGGCCTGAGCCAGGCGATCCCCCCTGGCTACCCGGCGGCGCGTTCCGCCACCCCAGCGCGGTGGTCACGCTGCTGTGGGCCGAGCGCTACGACGCAGCCCAGGCTCTGGCTGACGCCGCCGTAGCCGACGCCCAGGCTTCGGCCAACGCGATGATCCTTCCGGCGGTGATGGCCCAGCGGGCCTGGCTCGCCCTGCGGCGTGGCGATCTCACCGCTGCGGAGGCTGATGCCCGTGCCCTGCTGGAGGCTCCCGGCCCGCCAGCCCCGCCGATTTTGCGTAATCGCGCCACGAGCGTACTGGTCGACGTGCTGGTGGAGCGCGGCGACCTTGACGAGGCTGAGCGGACTCTTGATCCTGTGGCCGCCGACCTCGCGGGCCGAGCCGTGACGGCACACGTACTGCGTCACTCCCGGGGCCGCGTTCGGTTCGCTCAGCGCCGATTCGGTGAGGCGCTCGGCGACTTTCGGGCGGCCGGTGAGATCACCATCGGCGGCCTGGCGCCGAGCCCGTGCTACCTGCCGTGGCGTTCCGACGCCGCCTTGACCGTCCTGGCTCTGGGTGAACCCGACGCTGCGCGGCGGCTCAGTGACGAAGAGGTCGAGCTGGCCCGTAGTTTCGGTGCCCCGCGCGCCCTCGGCGTGGCGCTGCGGGCCGCCGGGCTAGTCGCCGGCGGACAACGAGGCGAGGCCCTGCTGCGCGAGGCAATCGCGGTGCTCGCCGGTCCCGACAACCGCCTCGAGCATGCCCGTACCCAGGCCGACCTCGGCGCTGTCCTGCATCGTCGCAATCACCCAGCCGATGCTCGCCGCCTGCTCCGCCAGGCCGTCGATACAGCCCACCACCTCGGCGCCGTAGCGTTGGCCCGGCAGGCCGAGACCGACCTGCGCGCCACCGGGGCCAAGCCGCGCCGGGTGCGGCTCACCGGGCTAGAAGCGCTCACCGCCCGCGAGCGCCGCATAGCTGAGTTGGCGGCCGACGGCTTGACCAACCGCGAGATCGCCCAAACCCTCTTCGTCACTGACCGCACCGTCGAAGGTCACCTCACCAACGTGTTCACCAAGCTCGGCGTCAGAAGCCGCACCTCGCTACCGGCCGCCCTGGCAACCCCCACCCAAGCAACAACCCGCGCCTGAACCGCTCCACAGGGAGAGCCGAAATTCAGAGTTGGTCGTAGATGCCCGCAAGCCGACGAAGGACGTCGGTGGCGGCATCGAGGGCGGTGCTGTCGTGCTCCACGAAGGCGGCCTGCAGGGCACGGACGAGGGTGGTTTGCCGGTCGCGGTGGCGCTGCAGGCCGGCGGCGGTGAGAGCGACGACGACGGAGCGCTTGTCATTCGCGGAGCGTTCGCGCGTGACGTATCCGGCTCGGACGAGCCCGTTGACAAGCTGGGTGGCGGCGGCGTTGGTGGTCTCGGTGGCGGTGGCAAGCTGGGCAATGGTGAGCGGCCCCTGGTCGGCTAGGGCGCGCATCGCGCGGGCGTGCGTGAGGGAGATCGCGCCAGCGATACGGGTGGCCCGTCCGCGCAGCCGGGAGTCGGCTGCACTGAGGCTGTAGGCGGCACGGGCGAGGCGGTCCAGTGCCTGGCCCCGTGGGGCGGCCTGGCTCGGTTCTGTCATGGAGGCGTGTCTCCGGCTCTGCCGTCGGGGCTGGGTGCACGGCTGGTGGTCGACGGTCGTGGAGGGCGATCAGGATAGCTGCAGTAATACACCGCACCATATTTGGACACCCTGCAGGCGGGCTGGCCAACGGCAGGGGACGGCCCGCACCACGCTTGGCCGGCCAATGGCCGGGGCTGGCGCCAGGGATCACAGGGGCGACGGGCCGGGAGGCATGGCCGCCTCCCGGACAGGAGGCGGCTGCGCGGCCGGGTGCCGGGGTGGCCTTGAAGCCGGCCGCCCAGCACGTGTTCAAGCGATGTCTGCTTTGGGGAATCGCACCGGTTTTTGTGTCCGAGGGGGGTCTGCACCAAAAAACCCATGGCTCCTGACCGCCGAGTTCGCGCTTGATGACGGTGCCGCATGATGGCGGCGGATCGGGTGATCAGGTGGACGACGGCCGGGGCCGTGCTCGGCGTTGCCGCCGTCTCTGCCGTGGCGTCTTATGAGCACGCCTACGATCTGGTGCGGGCGCACGGTGAAGTGGCAGGTAGCCGACGCTGTTGAAGTTCCCGCCGAACCACCGGTCGACGATGGCGGCCTGCTGCTCGGGGTTGAAGCTGGACCAGTCGGCTCCCGGCGGCCCGAAAGCGTAGACGTTGCCGAACGTGAAGTCGGCTACCTTAGATCGCCAGCAGCGTGTCGCCGGCATCCCCCAAAGCCGTTCCTACTAGGCACACCCGAGGGCTGTCACCGGCCCGTGCCAACGAAGCTGCCAGTCCGTACGCCGGTCCCAGCCGCCCGTCCATCGCCCCGGTGCCCGGCTGGCCGGAATCCGATACTGGTAGCGACGATCGTGGGGCTGCGCGCGGTCATTGGCGCATTATGACAACCGGATCCGGCCGCCGACCCCAGCAGCTCCCCACTTCTTGAAGCCGGACGGCCACGATGGCGCTGACTGGATGAAATCCCATAACCGGCTGATCTGCGCGAGACCGCCTGGATAGTCCGAGCGTCGTGCACCCTGCCGCGCGGGCAGCCACGGACCGGTGACTGCGATCAGGTCCTATGGTCATACTAGCCGTAAGCGTCAGCCCATTCCTGGCCCTGCAGATCCGGGCCGACCTGGAGGACCTGCTGGCCGCCCCGGCCTAGCTCGGCTGCCGATCCGCTGCTCCAGTCTGGTCACGCCCGTCACGAAGGCCGGGCGGTAGGAGGTAGATCTTCATGGGAGCCGACGCTGCCTGAGCGTGTCAGAGCGGTAGCTGTAGCGCTTGAGGGGTAGTGCGGCGTCACACCAGCGGTTGGCGTGCCTTCACCACGTGAAGACCTGCTTGCTGAGCAGGACGTCCATCTTCCGGACGTGTGCGGGCGAGGCGAGGATCGCGTTCATCCGTTCGAAATCACGGAAGATGTCGCCGCCGCCCCCGTCGACGTGGGCCTGACGGCCGACGATGCTGGGAAAGGTCTCAAAGATACCGAACGTCGTCTCGGAGTAGCGCACGCCGTACCACGGGCCGGTCGCCGGCTCGTCCTCGACGCAGGCGAGGATGTCGCGCAGCATCTGCACCACCTCATCTCCCTTGCCCGGCAGCGTCTCAATGTGGATGTAGAAGGCTTTGGGTCCGTCGTCGCCGTCTGTGCCGGTCATCACGACACCGCGGTGCGGGCTCTCCGGTAGCTGCGGAACCGGGCTCAGCTCAGGGCCGGGAGCGGCCGCGGTCTCCTGCCTGGCACCAGAGTGGCTGGTCATTTCCCACCTCGATGTTCGTACTGCTGGCTCGCACGAGAATCCTACGGCTCGCGCCAACCGGCCGTCGCAGCCTGGCAGCGACTGGCTCGGCAGCGGCTGACCATCACGCACGCGCACGGCAGGGTCGGGGGCCACGGGTGCACCGAAACGGAAGATCGATCTGTCTCACGCGATGCTCGCCGGCCGGCCTGTCTGTGACGCGCACTGCGGGCGGTGCGTGACCGGGGGAAGATCCTTACCGACCTGGGTCACGCTCGTGCTTGGCGGGGACTGCCTGGCCGATGTTGCGGTGCTGCGCCCCAGCCGGAGCTGGCCGGGCCGGTCACCTCGGACCCGGTGTCCCGGCTGATCACCGCTCAGGCTCTCCCGTACCACCTCACCGGCCATATGCGTACCGCCCCCCGGCCCGCCCCGATCCGGGGAGAAACCAGGACGCGGCGGCGGGCGCAGGGCATATGCACGCCCGACTCCGCTCTGGACGTCAAGCCGGAACATGGACGACAATGCGGCCCGCCCATGGCCGTCCGTGGAAAAGCCGACGGTGCACGCCGACAGTCCTAGTGAGACCGGCGCATTTCCGCTTACCTGTATCGGCCCGACACCACAAGTGGTTCCTTTGCCTGTGCCGGGGGGCGTCGGTGGCCGGCCCGGGGCGTGCCTGACTGTGCTCCCTTGCCCTGATAGCTGCCGGTTCCTGCGAGGGCCGGGTCAAGGCGCGCAGCGGCGCAGCAGACGCCCTTGACGTGGTGGCCCGGAGCGGATCATGGGGCGGCTTGGGCGGGGGCCGGGAAGTTGGCTTAAGTAGCGTTTTGCGGCGCGGCTGGGTCTTTCTTGCCGGTGCGTTCACCGGCTGCTGCGGTCAGTCGGTGCCCGAGGGCGGCCACCGTTTCGTGCAGCGCCGACGGGGACTCGATGACGAATGGCCGGTCCAGCATCGCCAGCGTGCCGGCGACCCATTCGAGGCGCTCTGCCCGCAGGAACACCCGCAGCCAGCCGTCTGGAGTTCCAGCGCCGGCGGACATGGGGGTCACCGACGCCAGTGTCTCCGGTATCCGTGTGCGTACGTAGGCGATGTCGGCTTGGATGCGGAACGACACGTCGTGGCGCCAGGGCACTTGCGACAGCGGACCGATGACCTGCTGTACCGGGTCGGAGCCGGCCGGTATGGCAAAGGTGCCCTCGAGCAGGCGCACGCCGTCGATGCGGTCGAGGCGGAATGTGCGCAGGGCCTGTCGCGCGACGTCGAAGCCGGTGAGGTAAAGCCGGCCGCGGTGGGCCACGACGCCGTGCGGCTGCACGGAGCGCTGCGCTGCGCTGCCCTGCCGCACCGTGTACCCGAACGTGACCGGACGTCGGTCTCTCGCCGCTTCAGCCAGGACCAGGAGGACTTGCGCGCTGCCGTCGTCCACGCGGTCGTCCGGTCCGTTGCTGCTCTCGCCGTCTTCGTCCCTGGCCGCAGTGAAGCCGACAGTGTCGATGACGGCGTCGATCCGTCGTGCGGGTGCCGCGGGCAGCACGCGGCGCAGCTTTGCCAGCGCACTATGCACCGCCAGCAGGGATGCCGGGCCCGACCCCGACTGGCTGCTGAGCATCAGAGCCCAGACGACGGCGAGCGCTTCCTCATCGGTCAGCATCAGAGGCGGCATGCGGTAGTGGCGGGCCAGCCGGTAGCCGCCATAGCGGCCGCGCACCGTCTCTACCGGGACGTCAAGATCGCGCAGGTGCTCAACGTAGCGGCGCAGCGTCCGCTCGTCGACGGCCAGCCGCTGCGCCAGGTCGGCGACGGTGAGCGTGCCGCCGGCTTGCAGCAGGGCGAGCAGGGCCAGCACCCGCGCGGTGGGTCGAGCCATGTCCCAAGTATTGCCGGCATACCGGGCGGATTATGACCGGTATCAGTTCTATCTTGGCGGCATGACCAACACCAACACCGTTCAGCTCGCCTCAGTCCGCATCATCACCGAGGACTTCCCGCGCCTTGTGCGCTTCTACGAAGCGGTGACAGGAGCCACCGCCCGATGGCTGACCGACGATTTTGCCGAGCTGGTGACGCCGTCTGCCACGTTCGCGCTCAGCCACCCCCGCAGGGTGGCATTCATCAGCGAAAACACCCCCCGCGCAGCCGCCAATAACAGCGCCGTTGTCGAGTTCCTGGTAGACGACGTGGACGACCTGTTCACCCGGCTCCAGGCCGAGCTCGGCGACGACCTCACGGTCGTGCAGCCTCCGACCATGATGCCCTGGGGTAACCAGTCGGTTTTGCTCCGCGACCCCGACGGCACTCTGGTCAACCTCTACACACCGGTGACACCGCAGGCGCTGGAGCTGCAGCAGCAGCGGCAGCCACAGCTGCTGCAGCAGCGGAGCTGACAGGAGCACCGACGGCGTCGCCGCGCTCCTCGATGGGCCAGAAGCCAGCGCCGCGCAGGAGCCCGCAACCTGGCAGTGACCGCTGACGCGACCGGGAACGTCCTGGCTCGCGCCCAGGCCGGCGACGCGGCTGGGAGGCCCTGGCGGCCGGGGAACTGGACGCCGCCCTGGAGGCCGCGCAGGAGCCGGCCTCCCAGGGAAGGCGGGTGCGGCAGGTGTTGGGTTCAAACCAACTTAGGCTGAGCCGACGGTTTACAGGCCGTCGCTCCTACCCGAGGCCCACGCCGCTGAACAGCGCATACGCGCTTCGAGACGCAATTCCGGGCTGCCGATGTCCGCCATGCGTCCGTGGACAGCGCCATGACGGTCTACAACGCGGAAAGGCGGGACACGGCGGGACAGCAAAGAAACGGCCCGCATAGCCGCGTATCCGCAGTTAACGGGCCGTTTTCGCGGCGGCAGGTGTTGTGTCTGGAAGGTGTTGGGTCCGAACCAACGTCGGCTGAGCCGACGGTTTTTCAGACGCCTCGGCCAAGGACCCGTCCTACCCGGACACCACGTACGTCGTCGACCTGGTGGTGGCCGACACGGTGAACACGATGCCGGAGGCGACACTGTGCGCGACCTCCGACCACGGCGTGTTGAAGGGCGACACAGGCTGATGTGAATTCAGCCTTCAGCCTGCAGCCCCAGACCTGGGACCGCCGGTCAGGCGGGCTCGCGCTCGGCTGGGTCGAGCGGGCGGGCGACCTCGACCAGGATCCGCTGGCTCATCGCCAGCGTCATTCCGAAGGAGCCATTGAGCGGGGTCGTTGCCCCACCGTTCCTGTGCCTGGGCGAGCGTGCTGCCGAGGGTGTGGTCTGCGGTGTCCACCGCCGCGGCCAGAGACCGGCGCTCGGCTGGCGCGTCTGCCGAGGCCAGCCAGGCGATGTAGGCCTCGGTGGCCGATGCCGTCTGCGCAAGCATCGCGCTAAGAGCTGTCGGTAAAGGGATCAGTGACCTGAGTGCAGGGAACCGACCTAGATGAGCATTCGGCCTCGGACTTGAGCACTGGCCGGGCTTTCTGAGCAGCACGATCAAATCGGTTGCACTGAGTGACATTGAGCGCGCGGACCGCAGGTCCCGCTCATGCTGGGCGGGCGTTATGCAGTCAGGCTGTCGTATCAGCCGCGTCGTAGCGCTCGCGTGCGGCCATCACCTCGTGCATCGGGTATTCGACGAGCTCAATGAGTCCCGTCAGGCGCTTGGCGATCGTCCGGCCGAGCGGAGTGAGGCTGTACTCGACGTAGGGAGGGTACCGGGGACTGCATGGCGGCCTCGGTGACAGTCCGTGCGGTGCGCACGACGCTGGCGATCGCATCTTGCGGTGCCAGTCCCGCCAGGTCGGTCAGGGTGAACAGGGCTTCCGCGCTCATGATCACGGCCAGGTCGTGCTTGAGCTGGGTGAGCCTGCCCGGCTCCATCGCGCCGGGCGGCCGCTCCAGCGGCGCGACGGCGAGGTCGATCAGGCCGAACTGCTTACCGGGGCGCGGGAAGGTCACGTCCTCCCGCGTGATCGTGGACGCGATCATGGCACGGACCGCCCCTTGCATCTTGACCACGTTGCGCAGGAGGAAATCGGTGGCCTGAGCCACCCGTTCGGGGACGTCGGCATAGTCCCCGGGGCGCGCCAGCTCCTCGGGGGTGTCCGGCCACAGCCCGGTAAAAGCCTCGCGCAGCAGGGAAGGCAGGTCGGGGAAGTGACGGTAGGCCGTCGCCTCGGACACTCCCACCACGGTAGCCGCGCCCATCATGGTGATGCGGGCTCCGTCGAGGATCAGCTGGCGTGCCGCGGTGATCAGGGCCAAGCGGGTCCGCTCCTTCTGGCGAACCCGCTCGGACACGGCGGTCCGGGGACTCCCGCCGCCGGCGAGTTTGCGCCCCTCAGCGGTCACGGTTCATGAGGCTACCGCACGACACAGAGATGCACGAGATCTCGCGAGGGTATACCCTCGCGAGGTAGGGCTGCCGTTCGGATCGCGCCGGCTGCCCGCGACCGGGCCAGTACGGGGCCTGCGCGGCTGCAACCGCGCATGCCACCAGTCATCAAAGGAGCAGCCATGCCCGACGAAACCGCCTTCGACGCCGCATCGCTGGTGACCAGCGCTGAGACGGCCGCCGGCTTCTGGCAGATGGGCATCTTGTGGACTCCGCTGATCCCAGGTGAGTCCACCCGCGGGACCTACTCGCTGATGGAGCAGCTCATGCCCGCCAAGGCCGGCCCGCCCCCGCACGTGCACGACCAGGGCGAGGAAGTCTTCTACATCCTCGACGGCGAGATGGCCCTGCAGCTCGGGGACCAGGTCGTCATCGGCACTAGCGGCCAGCTCGTGCGCATCCCGGCCGGCACCCCGCATGCCTTCGCCGTCAGGACCGAGACCGCGCGGGTGCTGAACTTCTACGTTCCAGCCGCCCTTGACCTGGAGATCGCCATGCTCGGCACGCCGGCGACCAGCGCGATCTTGCCCCCGCCCGGGGCACAGCGGCCACCGACCGCGGAGCAGGAGCAGGCGTTCGCACAGCGGGTGCACGACCTGGCCANNGACCACGGCGCCGCGCACCCGAACATGCCCTGAAAGCCGGCACACCGACGGTCCGCCGCAGGAAGCCGCAGCAGCCATCCCGCTGGCCGGTCTGCTCATATCTTCTGCACACATCAGGCCCCGCGCCTCGGCGTGCTATCTCCGGGAAGCCGGCACTCGCTCGTGCCATGCCGACTCTGGTTCTTCGCGCCGCCCAGGCGACCGCCGTGGTGCAGGCACCCTGGCCGCAGACGACTTGCCGGGCAAGGGACAACTGAGACAAACGCCCGCCCACCGAAATCAGCAAGCCCCCTGCCAGGCCATCACCTGTGCTTGCGCCTCGCTGAAGATTGTCCGCCAAGGTCAGCGCGTTGCGCAGCACATGACCGGGATCATCACGGTCAGGCGGAGAGGATGGCAAGCCCGGTGGTCAGAGCCGTGGACGGGATTCTCGGCACGCACAGGAACGAACAGCCGTCCTGATGCAGAGTCCACCAAGCCGAGGTCCCGGCGCGCCCGGGTGACTGTTCGCGAAACCCGAGCAGCTCGTAAAGACGTGAGACGTCGAGCATGTCTTACCCCCTCCCTTAACCAGGGCAAACCATAAAGCACCACTACAACAACCCGTAAACCAGACCAGCGGAAGCCACTCGCCGGATCGCTTGACAACGTTTCTCTTACACTGGTGATCATGGTCGCCGCGCCGCACCGCGTTGCATGGGGCGAGCTAGCGAACGTGCCGGCCGCGGCGAAAGCGTGCTGCTCTCCCGGACGATCAGCTCATACCCGATGCGCACGTCGCGGGGCTTCGCCTCCGAACCCTGCATCCGCTGAAACAGCATGTCCAGGGCCACGGTGGCGATTTTGGCTTTGTCCGGCCTGATGGAGGTGAGCGACGGCGTGGCGAACCGGGCCTCGGCGACGTCGTCGAAGCCGACGACGCTCACGTCCGACGGCACGGACAGCCCCTGCTCGTACAGTTCGCGGAGTGCGCCGGCGGCGAGCTCGTCGCTGAAGCAGAACAGGCCGTCCGGCCGGTCCTCCCGGCCGAGCAGCGACCGTACCGCGGCGGCCCCGCTGGCCCGTGTGTAGTCGGGGGTGCGGGCGTACAGGCCGTCGGCGGGCAGGCCGGCCGCTCGCAGTTCCTGCCGGTAGCCCTTGAGCCGGAGGTGCGAGGTCGCATCAGAGGCGCCGACGCTGCCGCCGATGGCGGCGATCCGGCGGCAGCCGGAATCGATGAGATGCCGGACGACCTCGCGGGCGGCCTTGACGTTGTCGATGCCGACGTGGTCCAGCGTCGTGCTGGCGGTCCGCTCGCCCAGCAGCACGACCGGCATGTTCGGTGCCAGGCCGGCCAGATCGCGTCCGTGCAGGCCCTGCGAGCTGAGCAGCACGCCGTCGACCCAGCTCGACTCGGCCGCCCCGTCGAGCAGCGCGCGCTCGCGGTCGGGCTGGCCGCCGGTCTCGTCGATCATGACGGTGCAGCCACGTTCGCTGGCCCGCTCGACGACCTCGTGCGCGAGCTCACCGAAGTAGGAGACGGCGATCTCGGGCACCAGCAGCGTGATGATCCCGGTCCGGCCCTGCCGCAGGCTGCGGGCCAGCAAGTTCGGCTTGTAGTTGAGCTCGCTGAGCGCCGCTTCCACCTTGGCTCGCATGGCAGGGGAGATGTGCGGGAACCCGTTAACCACGTTGGACACCGTGCGCGGCGACACCCCGGCATGCTGGGCGACATCGCGCAGGGTCACGGCCATGGCGACATTTTCTCACAGGCTCATCGGCTGCCCGCGCGGAACAAGACGGCGCGCGTCCGCTAGTCATGCCAGCCGACGGTGGAAATCGGCCCGCTTCCGATGCCGTCCTTAGTTCCGGTGACGATCTGCCGGATCGTTTCCAGCGGCAGCTTAGGAGTTCCGTCGGCGTACAGCAGTCCGTTGGTTTCCTGGCCGGTGTCCATGAACTGGGTGTAGCAGAACCCGGCCACGTCCCTGCTCGCGCGCAGGGCGTCGAACAGCTGCCGCAGCAAGCTCGCGTACTCGGTGTCCGAGCGCGTATCCGTGTACCCCCAGGTATTGTCCGCGCTGGACAGCGAGACGCCGCCGAACTCGGTGATCATCAGCGGGGCGTCTCCCTCGGTGAAGGCCCGCAGCTGCTGATCGCCGATGACCGGGCGCCGGTGTTGGGGGCCGTGCGCCGACCGGACCACCTCCTCGGCGGCCCGGCGGGTGACGTACCTGGTCCGCAGTTCCTCGGCGTCGCTCGTGTAGTCGTGCAGGCCCACGATGTCACTGTCGACGTGTTCCCACCCTTCGTTGGAGACCACCGGACGGCTGGGGTCCAGGGCCCGCGTCAAGCTGGCCAGGGACCGGGTGAAGTTCTGCTGGGCCGGGCTCGAGGCGATGTCGGGTACGCCCCAGCTCTCGTTGACCGGGACCCAGACGACGATGGCGGGATGGCTGCGATCCCGGCGGATCAGCTCCATCCATTCGGTTACCAGCAAGGTGACGGCGGTGGCTGAGTACACGTAAGCGGCTGCGGTCTCGGCCCACACCATCAGCCCCAGCCTGTCGGCCCAGAACAGGAACCGCGGGTCCTCGGCCTTCTGATGGACCCGGACGGCGTTGAATCCCATCTGCTTGATTAGGTCGACCTCGGTCCTGAGCTGCGCAGGTCCCTCCGCGGCCAGGTGCGTCTGCGGGCGGTAGCCCTGGTTGAGCACGGCACGAAGGTAGCAGGGCTGCCCGTTGAGCTGGAACGATCCCGTGCCGACCGAGATGGTGCGCAACCCGGTGTAGCTGCCCACCGCGTCGATGACCAGCCTCGACTGACGGTCGCGCAGCACGACCTCGATGTCGAGCAGGGTCGGGTGCTCGGGTGCCCACAGCAGCCGGGCCCGGTCCTGGCCGTTGCGCAGTGCCGCCAGCGGGATATCGACGGCTGTGGTCTTGTCCTGCGGCACCACCGACAGTTCGGCCAGGATCTCCTCACCCAGACGGACCGTCAGCTCGAGTGCGAGGCCGCGTGGCGGGCGCTTGGCCAGCGTGATCTCGCCGTGGACCGCGGCGCCGGCCACGTCGGGTATCCAGGCCACGTCGGTCAGGTAGAGGTCCGGGACGGTCTCGGCCCATATACTCTGCCAGATCCCGGTCGTGCGCTCGTACCAGATCCCGTGCGGCTTCTCGCGCCAGTCCTGCTTGCCGCGTGGCTGCTCCAGGTCGCCCGGCTGGTCCTCCGCCCGCACGACCAGTACTACGTGACCCGTTCCCGTCGACGCGGCCATCGCGTCGGTGACGTCGGCGGTGAACGGGCTCTGGCCGCCGACATGGCCGACGGCCAGCTGACCGTCGCACCACACCTGGGCCCGGAAGTCGACGGCGCCGAAGTGGATCAGGACCCGCCGCGGCCCCGTCCTGCCCCCCAGCAGCGATGCGCGCGGGATCCGGCGGCGGTACCACACCACCGGATGGATGCCGCGGTCGCCGATTCCGGACGCCGCTGACTCCGGCGGGAACGGCACTCTGATCTGCCGGGTGAACGGTCCGGGACCCGGCTTGTCGAACCAGCGTGCCGCCACGCCCTCGTCGGTGTCGTCGTAGCTGAACTCCCACTCGCCGTCCAGGCTGATCCAGTGCTCGCGGCACAGCATCGGCCGTGGATACGAACCGTCTTGCAGGGTCGCTCTCACCCGGCGGTTCCTCCGCTCGTGTCTTCCCGGACAACGTCTCCNNGGCCTTGCATCGATGAAAAAATTATGCGACAGTCGCGCTGTATCAGCACGCAAGCCTCACGGGTGAGGAGGGCACGCGGCATGACCAGAGCAGTTTCGCGCCGCCAGTTCCTGGCTATCGGCGGCGGCCTGGGGCTCGGCGGAGCGCTGTCCGCCTGCGCCTCTCCGGTGCTCAACAGCATCACCGGGGGCCAGCCGAACACCGCCGACGTCATCTACTGGAACCTGTTCGGCGGCGGTGACGGCATCAACATGGCGAAGATGGTGAGCTCGTTCCAGCAAGCGAGCCATCTGTCGGTCGAGTCGACCCTGCTGTCCTGGGGTAACCCCTACTACACCAAGCTGGCCCTCGCAGCCTCGAGCGGGCGGCCGCCCGACGTGGCCATCTCGCACCTGTCCCGGCTCCCGCTGCTCGCCGAGGCCGGACTGCTGGAACCGGTGGAGAACGCGGGCGTCGGCGCCGCCGGAATCACCCAGGACAAGTTCACCCCCGCCGCCTGGAAGAAAGCCACCGTGAACGGGACGGTCTACGCGGTGCCGCTCGACACGCACCCGTTTGTCATGTTCTACAACGTAGACCTGGCCAAAAAGGCCGGGCTGCTGAACGCGGCCGGTGACAACCTCAAGCCGATGCAGGACCGGGACGACTTCGTCAACGCCCTCAAGGCGATGAAACAGGCTAGCGGTCAGTACGGCGCGATCTCGGCCAACACCGCCGACCCAGCCACCACCTGGCGCTGGTTCATGACCCTGTACTCAGGCCTGGCCGGGCCGATCGTCTCAGACCAGGGCGCCAAGGTCACGATCGATAAGACCGCGCTTGAGGAGACGTTCGCGTTCATGCAGAGCCTGACCGGCCCGCTCGGCCTCATGCCGGGCAATGCGACCGACGCCACGGTAACCACGCTGTTCAGCGAGGGCAAAAGCGGCTTTCTCTTCGACGGCGAGTGGCAGATCCCCACCTACCGTGGCGTCAAGCTGCCCGACGGCAAGCCGTTCAACTTCAACGTCGTGCCGTTCCCGGCCATCCTCGGACCCAAGCAGGTCGCCTACGCCGACTCGCACTCGCTGGTCATCCCGAAGAGCTCAGAGCGCTCCCCGCAACGGACGGCGGACGCGGTCGCCTTCATCAAGGGACTGCTCACCCGTAGCTCCATCTGGGCGGGCGGCGGCCACATCCCGGCCTGGCTGCCGGTCCAGACCAGTAAGGCCTTTCTCGACCTGAAGCCGCAGAGCAACTACATCCAGGCCGCTTTCAAGGCGGTGTACGACCCGCCCGGCTGGTACACCGGGGCCGGCTCGGACTTCCAGCTCGCCATGGGCGGAGTGATCACGGAGGTGCTGGCCGGCTCGATCAGCCCGGGCAGCGGCGTCGGCGCAATGACCGCCAGCCTGAAGACTTTCACGACCGCCATCGCCCCGGTGCGTTAGGCCATCCGGGCGTCAGGGCGCAGGNNGCGGCGAGAACCAGTCCGGGTGGCTGTTCGCCACGCCGTTCCTCGCCCTGTACGTTCTTTTCCTGATCGGGCCGGTCCTGATCGGCATCGTGATCAGCCTGTTCAACACGGCCACGGTGAAATCGGGCTTCGGTAACTGGGTCGGCACGGCGAACTACGCCGCGGTGCTGAAGAGCTCGGACTTCTGGCAGTCGATGTGGCACTCGGTCCTGTTCACGCTTCTCACCACGCCCCCGCTGGTGCTGCTTCCGCTGCTGTTCGCCATCTTCGCCGCCCGGATCGCGCGCAGCCGGTGGTTCTTCCGGCTGGCATTCTTCGCTCCCTACGTGGTGCCGTCCTCGGTGGTCTGCCTCATCTTCGCGTTCATGTACACCCCGCAGACCGGGCTCATCAGCAAGCTGTTCAGCGGGGTCGGGCTGTCCGCGCCGAACTTCCTTGGCAGCACCTCCGGCGCCTGGCTGGCCGTCACCCTGCTGACGTTGTGGTGGACGTTCGGCTTCAACTTCATCCTGTACACCGCGGCCATCCAGGACATCCCGGAAGAGACGTACGAGGCCGCGGCCATCGACGGCGCTTCCCCGTGGCAGCAGATCCGCTCGATCACCATCCCGCTGCTGCGGTCGACCAGCAGCCTGGTGCTGATCCTGCAGATCCTGGCATCGCTCAAGGTGTTCGACCAGATCTATATCCTGCTGTCCGGCGGTCCCAACGAGTCCACCCGGCCGGTCATCGAGTACATCTACGACACCGGATTCACCTCCTACCGGGGTGGCTACGCTTCGGCCGCGACGATGGTGTACTTCGTGATCCTCGTCGTCATCTCAGCCGGCTGGGCGCTCATTCGCCGCGGCCGCAACCAGACCGTGAACGCGTGAAGGGACACCAGCAACCATGACCGCGACAGCGCTGCCCGGGCGCAGGCCCGCCCGCCGAACGTCCGGGAGTTCAGGGAGCGCCACCAAGGCCTTCAACCGGCTCGCCGCGACCTGCCTGACCTTGTTCGCGCTGATCTGGCTGGTGCCGTTCGCCTGGGCGCTGATCACCTCGCTGCGGCCCGACAGCGAGATCACCGCCAATCCCGTCTCGTGGTGGTCTGATCACTGGAGCCTGCACGCGTACACCAGCGCC
>PMST01000361.1 GCA_003168295.1 Actinomycetota bacterium | reverse complement strand
GCCGGCGGGCTCGTCATTCCCCCGGGCTGTCTTCGCCTCCCGGCGGCTCGTCCGCGGGCCTGGTGGCCCGTACGCGCCGGAATATGTCCTCGATGACCTGGTCGGCCGACCGCTGGCACGACTCGTGCCGCCGCACCCGTCCGGACAAGGTGGTCAGCGCCGCATCCAGCCCGACCTGCCAGTCGTCGGCGGGGACGGTGCGGATTTCGGCCAGCTCAGGGACCAGGCGGGCATAGTCGATGGCGCCCCGCACCGACGCCCCGGAGCGAAGATCGGGATGCTCGCGAGTGGCGCGGGCGAGGTCCACCGCCTCAGCGACCAGGATCTGCTTAGCGTCCGGCGCGGCGAGCTGGACGATCTGACGTTCGTGTTCGGCGTCCTGGTACCCGACCGAAATCCGGCAGGTCCGGTCGTACAGCGCCATCGACAGGCGCGAGGTCCCGACCGAGTCGTACGGGTTCATGGCGGCGACCAGCCGGAAGCTCCCGTCGGCGGTCACGCGCCCGAGCCTGCTCACGTTGATCTCGCCCTCGGACATGACCGTGAGCAGGACGTTGATGGTCTCCTCAGGAACCCGGTTGAGCTCCTCGACGTACAGCAGCCCGCCATCACGCATGGCCCGGACGAGCGGCCCGTCGGTAAAGTTCTCCGGCCGGTACCCCTGTTCCAGCACCAGGGCCGGGTCGAACGCTCCGATCAGGCGGGCCGGAGTGAGCTCGGCGCTCCCCTCGACCAGGACAAATTCGGTGTGCCTGGATCGCGCCACCTGCCGGAGCAAGGTGGATTTACCCGTGCCTGGCGGTCCTTCGAGCAGGATGTGGGCGCCAGACGCGAGTGCTGCTCGCACCAGTTCCAGCTCGCGCTGGCGCCCGACAACCTGTTTTGAGTTGGGTTCGGTGGTCAAGGAGCGTGGCGCCCGCTCAGTGCTCGTGGACGATGACGCCGCGGACGTTCTTGCCGGCCAGGAGATCCTCGTAGCCCTCGTTGACCTCGTCCAGGGTGTAGGTGCGGGTGATGATCTCGTCCAGCTTGAGGTCACCCGACTGGTACAGCCCGAGGATCTTCGGGATGTCGTAGGTCGGGTTGCAGTCGCCGAACAGGCTGCCCACCACGCTCTTGCGGAACAGGGTCAAGATGGATCCCGGCAGCTCGATGGTCTGCTCCATCAGCTTGTTCAGCCCGGTCACCACGACGATGCCGCCCTTGCCGATCGCGTTGAACCCGGCGCCGACGACTTCGGCGGTCATCAGGTCGACGGTGAGGATGGCCGAGTCGGCGCCCTGGCCCCTGGTCATTTCGGTGATGGCTTCCTGCGCCTCCTCCGCGGTGGCGAACGCGTGGGTCGCGCCGAGTTCCATCGCCTTCTCGCGCTTGTTTTCCAGCGGATCGACGGCGATGACGTTCTTCGCGCCGGCGTAGCGAGCGCCCTGGACCGCGTTGATCCCGATTCCGCCGATGCCGTAGATCGCGACCGTGTCGCCGGGGGCGACCTTCGCGGTGTTCACGGCGGACCCCCATCCGGTGGGCACGCCGCAGCCGACGAGCACGGCCTTCTCCAGGGGCAGGTCGTCGTCGACCTTGATGGCTGAGGTCTGGCTGATCACGCCGTACTGGCTGAAGGTCCCGATCATGCACATCGCGCCGTACTGGCCACGGGGCCCGGTAATCGGGAATCGCGCGCCGGGGAGGTAGCCCTCCAGGATGGTGGCGCCCATGTCGCAGATAGACTGGCGGCCGGTGGCGCAATAACGGCACACACCGCAGTTCGGGATGAACGAGCAGACCACGTGGTCACCGGGAGCCACGCGGGTCACGCCCGCCCCGACCTCCTCGATGATCCCTGCCCCTTCGTGGCCGAGCACCATCGGCAGCCGAGCCTCCAGATCGCCGTGAGCGATGTGAATGTCGGAGTGACACAGGCCCGCGTGGGTGTAGCGGATGAGGACTTCGCCTTCCCGCGGCCCGTCCAGGTCTAGCTCCTCGATCTCGATGCGCTTGCCGGGCTCGTAGACAACAGCGGCCTTGGTCTTCATCGACGCTCCTTCGGATGCTGGGTGATAGTCCTCAGTCTGCCCCGAGCCTAGCCCGTAAAATGTCTAGATTCCGGACGGTCCCCGGGGCCCTGCCTGCGGGTACCTGATGTCATGCGGGGGCTCGTAGAACGTCGTGTCCCTGAATTGCTCATGGCAGGCCTCACAAGACACCCACACGTGACCCATGCCCCGGCCATGCTCGGCCCGTTCCCTGGCCGGCCCGCAGATGCAGGGCTTCCAGCTGACGCGCGCCCGGCCGGGCCACAGCAGGTGACCGAACGGGCAGCGCTCTGGCTTGTGTTCGAAAATAGATACTGACACGAGATGATCATGTCACAGCACGATCGGTAACGGAACGCCTAGCGAAGGGACTGGGCGCCTGAACGGACGGCGGCGGTGATCTCCTCCGGGTCTGGCCTGACCGCCGCCCCCGCGACCAGCACGGTCGGGGTGGCGCTGACTCCCGCGGCGTCGGCGCGCTCGGTGACGTACGACGGCCAGTCCAGGTAGGGCGCCTCGGACAAGCAGGCGTCGAACGCGGTCTCGGGGAGCCCGGCGGCACGGCCGATGGCGGCGAGTTCAGCGTCGCTCAGCCCGGCCCCGCCCTCAGGCGGCTGATGGACGAAGAGCGCATGCGCGTACTCGAGGAACCGGCCTTGGTCGGCAGCGCAGCCGGACGACGCGGCCGCACGAGTCGAGTAGTGCGTGGTCGAGGCCCCGTCGAGGAAGTTCATCGGATGGTAGACCAGGCTGGCCAGCTCATCGGCCACCAGGCCGGCCAGCGCGGGCCCGGCGGCCAGCTCGAATCGCTGGCAGAACGGGCACTGGAAATCGATGAAGATGTCGACCCGGACCGGGCCCGCGCCGACGACGATCCCGTCGCCTTCGGGTGTCGCTCCGGCTGGAACGCGGTCTGGGATGTTCGGGGACGTCATGGCACCTCCGGTACGGCCGACCTTCACTACATCACACCACCAGGCCGGCCTGCACCGCATCACCAACGGTCTGCCTGCCCCGGATTCGCGCGAGAACCTGCGCTGGAGGTGGGACCAGTGCCGTTCGGTTAATTGGTCGTACGAACCTTCGTCATGCGGCCTGGGGTACGGAGATATCCGGGACATCGAGCAGTTCGCTGAGGTACCGGCCGGTGTAACTCGCCTCGACCTGAGCGACCTGCTCGGGAGGACCGGCGGCGAGTACCGAGCCACCGCGCGAGCCGCCTTCGGGGCCGAGATCGATGACCCAGTCGGCGGTCTNNAGCACGTAGATGGTCCGCCCGGTGGCCCGGCGCTGCAGTTCCGAGGCGAGCTTGACGCGCTGCGCCTCGCCGCCGGACAAGGTGGGCGCGGGCTGGCCCAGGCGGACGTAACCCAGGCCCACGTCGACCAGCGTCCTCAGGTGCCGGTGGATGGCGGGTACCGGCGCGAAGAACTCCGCGCCTTCCTCGATCGGCATGTCGAGGACCTCGGCGATCGTCTTGCCCTTGTAGTGCACCTGCAGGGTGTCGGTGTTGTACCGGGCCCCGTGGCAGACCTCGCACGGCACGTACAC
>PMST01000026.1 GCA_003168295.1 Actinomycetota bacterium | reverse complement strand
ATGATCACGAAGGATTTATACACCTATTCGATAATTATCCTTCGCCATGATAAAAGTCTTCGTGATCATGAGGACGGCCGGCTCGGCGCAATCAGTTTGTGACAGTCTCACTGCCTTCACTGATCCGCAGGATGAAGGCCTTTAGTTGAGGAACGATCTCCGGTTCGGAGTCCAGAGCCCGTTCCAGCTGGTTTACCTCGTTCCCAGGCGCCGTGCGGCCGGGGCGACTGTCGGACGGAGTGATGGCTTCCGGTCCGTGCCTTGCATTACCGTGCGCTGGTGGACCTTCTCGTGATCGGCGGCAGCGGCCTTCTCGGGCGGAGGATCACGCGGCAGGCTCAGCTCGCAGGTCACAGCGTCGTGGCCACCTTCCACGCGAGCATCCCGCTAGCCGCCGGCCTCGACTGGCGCAAACTCGACATCCGGCGCCGCGCCGACGTCACGGCGCTGGCCCTGGACGTGCGGCCTGACGTGATCATCAACGCCGCGTACCGGCAGTCGGACTGGGAGACCACCGCCGACGGCGCCGCCCATGTCGCCCTCGCTGCGGTCGCGGCGGGGACGCGGCTGGTGCACGTGTCCAGCGACGCGGTCTTCTCCGGCAGCGCACCTAGTTACGACGAGATGCGACCGCCCGACCCGGTGACCCCGTACGGCGCCGCCAAGGCCGCGGCGGAGACGGCGGTCAAGGGCATCGTCCCTGCCGCCGTCATCGCCCGGACCTCGCTGATCATCGGCGACGGCGACTCCCCGCCGGAGAGGCTCGTGCACGCGCTGGCATCCGGCGCCGCGACCGGCGTCCTCTTTGCTGACGAGGTGCGATGCCCGGTGGACGTCACCGACCTGGCTTCGGCTCTCCTGGAGCTTGCGGTCTCGGGGGATGAAGGGATCTGTCATGTCGCCGGCACCGATGCCATCAGCCGTTTTGAGCTGGGGATGCTGATCGCTGCGCGGGACAGCCTGGACCCGGCCGCGCTCCCTGTCGGCCTCCGGGCCGAGTCCGGCCGTCCGGGCGCTCTCGACGTGCGGCTGGACAGCACCAAGACCCAAGCGCGGCTCACCACCCGGCTTCGAGGGGCGCGTGAGTTCCTCGTCCCCCGCTAAGCGAGATATCGGTGCGGTGGATGAGTCACGCACGGACCGTTCGGGATAGCGGAGAAGAGCGGCGATCGGATCGGCTGCACCGGCGGGACTGCGGAACCGAGGCAGACCCGTCGGTTTTCTCGCAGTGCTTTACGCGAAGGGCACGGCGAAGTCACAGTCGGGGAGGCTTGTCGCGGTTATCGGCGGGGTGGCGAGGTAGGTGATCCGCACGCCGAGATCCTCCGGCGTCAGCGACAGCTGCTCATCCTCGATGCCCTGCGCGTCACGCCAGCTCACGAGGGCCTCGGAGGCGAGCTGCCACTGGGTCGCGTCGATCTGGCCGCCCGGGCCGAGGTCGACGTACGCCTCGCGGTGGGCGGGCTCAATGCGCAGGGTCAGCTGGGGGAACTGCGCCGCGAGCTCTTCGGCCTGGTCGTCGGGGACCGGCTTGCACCATTCGACCGGCCCGTCGCCGTCCGCGTTCACCTGGCCCCAGTAGATGCAGTACGCGGCGCCCTCCCGGCCCGCGATCCTGGGCAGCCGCTGGTCGCGGACGATGGCGATGAACTCCTTGCCGAGCCCCCAGAGGCCCGATTCGTCGACGTTGCGCTTCAGGCACAGCAGGCTGCGCTGCGGCATCTCCCTGCTCGCGACCTCGTACATGACAGTGTTCCTTCCGGTGATGCGGTCAACGAGGGCGGTAACGAGCTCCCGCTGCCCGGCGTGCCGGGTCTCGGCTGCTTGCCAGAGCGCCTTCAGCTGCTCAGCCATCTCGGCGGGGTCGAGCTCCAGCAGCTCCCGGATGGTGCTGAGCGGGACCCCCACTTGGCGGAGGGTCGAGATCAGCCGCGCCTGCTGGAGCTGGCCGCTTTCGTAGTAGCGGTAGCCGGAAAGCTCGTCGACGCGGGCGGGCGATAGCAGGCCGAGTCCGTCGTAGAGGCGAAGTGCCTTCGGCGACAGGCGCGATCGCCGTGCGAACTCGCCGATGCTCATTTCCTCCACAGGGCCATCTCCCTCGTTCTCGGGCAGGCTGCCCGACCGGACCAGTCTGTGGCTTACCCCAAGGTGAAGGTCAATCCGGCGACGTCCAGTCGGTCGATCTCCTGGCAGAAACCGCCGTCCACGTTTCCGGCGCCCAGGCTCTCGAAAAGCTTGCTCGTGCGCGCGGTTGGCGCAGAAGGCCCTCCGTGCGACGACCGCCACGGACACGTCTGATCCGCGGGCACATCGATTTCGAGGCCTATGGGACGGCGTTCGCTCCACGGGCAGCGGCCGGCCCGGCGTGCGACTTGATGATGCGGCTCAGGGTGCCTTGCAGCTGCTCGCGCTCGGCGGCGCCGAGATCTCCGGCGAGCCGGGAGACGGGCACGCTTACCTCGTCGTGGACGGCGATCGCGGCTCGTTGCCCGGTCGCCGTCAGCGTCACCCGAAGTGCTCGCCGGTCGCCCGGCACGGCCCTCCGCTCGGCCAGGCCACGCCGCTCGACCCGGTCCACCAGTCCGGTGAGGGCCGCCCTCTCGACGCCGAGGATGCCGCTCAGCTCCGCCATTCCCCGCGGCTGAGCGGCCAGCACGCAGAGCAGCCGGGCCTGCGCGGCGGGCAGTCCGTGCCGGGCGGCCGCCTCGGCGAACTCGCCCTGCACAAGGCGCGACAGCCGAATCAGGCCGTCGACCAGGCCGAGCTGCTCGCCCCCGTCGCCTTCCATCCCCGTCCTCCCGACCGCCGATTAAGTATGTATAGTTGATAGTACGCGTCACGTACATTCTTGAATTGTATCGGAGGCCTGCCGGTGAGCGCGATAGCCGGGCAGCGGGTTGGATTCGGGGCCGTGTTCGGGTTCGGCCTGGTCGATCCTGGCCGCCTGGTGGCCGACGTCCAGCAGGCGGAGACGCTGGGGTTCGACATGGTCAGCTTTCCCGATCATCTGCACGGTGAGCGTCCATCGGTTGAGCCGTGGACCGCGCTGACCTGGGCCGCCGCCGCGACCGAGCGGATCGCGGTCATGCCCAACGTGCTGGCGCTGCCCTACCGCGCGCCGGCGGTCACCGCCAAGATGGCCGAGACGCTGGACCGGCTTTCCTCTGGCAGGCTTTGGCAGCTACGGCCCGCGCGGACTACGGCTGACGGGCGCGCTGGCCGACGG
>PMST01000558.1:36376-46570 GCA_003168295.1 Actinomycetota bacterium | reverse complement strand
CTGGAACGCGGCTACAACATCTGCTGCGACCTGGGCCGGGTCGCCGCCGTCCTGGCTGAGGGCGGTCCGGCGGCGGTGGAGCAGATCCGGGTGCGGCCGGGCAGCCCGGTGCGGGCCATGCTGGCCCAGCGGCTGGCCGAGGCGACCGAGATCCTGGCCAAGCTGGGCGGGGAATGCGCGGCGGAGTACAAGTACGACGGGGTCCGGGTGCAGGCGCACCGCACCGCCGACGGGACGATCGAGCTGTTCACCCGGCGGCTTGAGCGCGTGTCTGCCCAGTTCCCCGACGTGGTTGAGTCGCTGGCGGCTGGGCTGGGACCCCGCGAGGCGATTCTGGAGGGAGAGGTCGTCGCCTACGATGCGGCCGCGGGAGAACTCCGTCCGTTCGGTGAGGTCATGTTCAGGCGGCGTAAGCACGGCATCGACCAGGCGGTGCGGGACGTGCCGGTGGGCCTGTTCTGTTTCGAGCTGCTGTACGCCGACGGCGCGGACCTGACCATGCGGCCGTATCCGCAGCGTCGGGCCGCGCTGGCCGCGGCGGTCACCGTCTCCGACCGGCTGCGGCTGACCACTGCCACCGAGGTGGCTGACCCGGCCGCGCTTGAGGCAGCGTTCGAGCAGGCGGTGACCGATGGCTGCGAGGGGCTGGTGTGCAAGGCGGTCGGCCCGGGCTCGGTCTATGCGGCCGGGGCCCGGGGCTGGCTGTGGATCAAGCTCAAGCGGGACTACCGCACCGAACTGTCCGACACGGTCGACCTGGTTATCGTCGGCGCGTTCGCCGGGCGCGGCCGCCGCGCCGGGGCCTACGGCGCGCTGCTGCTGGCCGCCTACGACCGGGCGGCCGACGTGTTCCGCGCGGTGACCAAGTGCGGCACCGGGTTCTCCGACGCCGACCTGGCCGCGCTGCCCGCCCGGCTCGCGCCGCTGGCCGCTCCGCACCGGCCCGCCCGGGTCGACGCGCGGCAGGAACCCGACGTGTGGTTCGAACCCGGCCTGGTGCTTGAGATCCTGTCCGCCGAGCTCACCCTGTCGCCGAACTACACCGCCGCCTGGGACCAGATCAAGGAAGACCGGGGCCTGGCCATGCGGTTCCCCCGGTTCACCGGGGGCTGGCGCGACGACAAGGCGCCCGAAGACGCCACCAGCACCGACGAGCTGGCCGAGCTGTACCGTGGCTCCCGGCGAGCACCCGCTAGCAGCTGAATGCCGTCCGCTGGCCGGCCTGAGCCGACAGGGAAACCACGTTCCGTTCGGTAAATAAGAACCTTTTGCCGAACGGCCGCCGTGTCAGTTCCTGGTCAGCCGACCAGCTCATCGTGGCTATGGGTTCAGTCATGGACCCGCAACTCGCGAGCGAGCTCGACCCGGCTGCCGAAGCCGAGCGACTGGGGCAGTGGGCGGCGAGTTACCGCCCGTCGGATGGACTGGGCGGCTGGCTGGCGCCCCGCCGGGAGGCCGGAGAGCGGTGGCAGGTGGTGATCCGGGCGGTCGTGCGGAACGAGGTCGATCGCCCTTTTATTACCGCGGCATAGGACTGCGGCGGCCGGTTAATTACGTCATTGATCAAAGCGACCCGATAAGAATCGAATTGTGCTGATCCGTCCATTATGATCCGGCGGCTTGCGCGGGCCGCAGCTGCGTCTCGAAGCGCTTTGTGGTATCCCCTCTATCTTCACTCCAGTCACACGGCAATCGCGTGCAACATATTACGAAATTAAGATATCTGCCAAATAACCCGCCAACGTCGGATCTAATGGCTAACATAACGGCTAATTACTCGTCCTGGGCGGTTATTGCGGGGACCGCTAACGGGGTGTTTCGGTGACGGCCATTACTGCACAGGAGGCACAATGAACACCCGCAGCTTCTGTACGGTGCCGCTCATTACGGCAGTGGTCATGGTCCTGGCGGCCGGGTGCAGCATCGCGGGCAGCCACACGGCGTCCACCTTGGCCGCGGCCAAACCCGAGGAAGCCGATGTCACGGTCGCCGCCATACCGGCAGTCGACCTGGCGGGCCTGTACATCGCGCAGGACGAAGGACTGTTCGGCGAGCAAGGGCTGCACGTGACGATCGAGAAGATAGCCAGCAGCCAGGCGATCATCGCTGGCCAGCTCAAGGGCCAGGTCGACATCACGGCCGGAAGCTACGTCGCTTACATTTCGGCGCAGGCGGCGGGGGCCAGGTTCCGCATCCTCGCCGAGGCCTCCGTCTTGGGGCCGGGCGCCCGCGCGCTGGTCACCACCGCGGACTCGCCCATCACGTCAGTCGCCCAGCTGGCGGGCAAGAAGATCGGGCTCAACGGAACCAACAGCATCGGCACCCTGCTGGTCAGCTCGCTGCTGGCCGAAAACGGAATCTCGCCGAAGAAGGTGGATTTCATCACGGACGCCAAGGGCTTCCCCGCGATGCCCGGGCAGCTCCAGGACGGCGCCTGGGCTGCGGCGTTTCTCGCCGAGCCCTACATCACCGTCGCGCAGGAGAAGTACGGCGATCAGGTGCTGGCTGACCTCGACCAGGGCGACACCTCGAACTTCCCCGTCGACGGGTACGTCGCCACCCAGGCCTGGGCGCAGAAGTACCCCAAGACGGCGGCGGCGTTCGTGCGGGCCATCGAAGCGGGACAGCAGATCGCCAACAGCGACCGCCCCGCCGTCCAGGCCGCGATGGCGCGGTACGACAAACTGCCGCGGGAGGTGACCGCGGCCATGGTGCTGTCCCGTTATCCGATCGGCCCGGTGGACGAGACGCGCATCCAGCGCGTCGCCGTGGCCATGCTCCAGTTCGGCCTGCTCGGCCAGCAATACGCCACCGAAGTTGACCGCGGAACCCTAGTCGAATCGATGGTCGGCCCCGGCTCCTGAGGAGCGCATCGCCGGTCACCCATCAGGTGCCGGTGCGGGCGTAAGGGCGCGTTATTTGGCGTCGGCAGGCTCCTCAGTGCCGGGGGCGGGCGTGGGCCGGAGCGGAAGGCGGACCGTAAACGTGCTGCCGCGGCCTTCACCGCCCTCGACTGCGATCGTGCCGTTGTGTGCGGCCACGATGGCCTGGGTGATGGTCAGCCCCAGCCCGGTGCCCTGGATCGCCTGTC
The DNA here is from genome assembly GCA_003168295.1 of Actinomycetota bacterium. Next base: position 43,479 of record PMST01000558.1, on the reverse strand, counting down.
GCTTGGCGACGGCGGTGCGGAAGAAGCGCTCGAAGATCCGTTCCCGGTCGGCCACGGGGATGCCCATACCGGTGTCGGCGACCGTCAGCACGGCCCAGTCGCCCTCCGTCCCGAGCTTGACTTCGACCTTCCCGCCATCCGGGGTGAACTTCAGGGCATTGGACAGGAGGTTGCCGAGTAGCTGGGCGATGCGCGTCGGGTCGACGGCGAGGTGCGGAACGGCGGTGGCGGAGAGCGCTAGGTCGATGTGCTTGCGCTCAGCCTCGGGGCGCATCTCTTCCACCGCGCAGGCGGCGAGGTCGGCCAGGTCGGCAGTGCGGAACTCGGTCGGCATCTGGCCCGAATTGATCTGGGCCAGCATTTGCAGGTCCCCGGCGAGGCGCAGAAGGCGCTTCGCGTTCCGGTCGATGACCTCGACGCAATGATCGGCCTCCGGCCCGGTCACGCCGTCCTCCATGAGTATCTCGGCGTAACCGAGGATCGACGCCAGCGGCGTCCTAAGCTCATGCGAGAACATGCCGATGAACTCGTCCTTCAGCCGGTCTAGCTCGCGTAGCCTCTCGTTCTTGGCTATCAGCTGGAGAGCCTGCTCGGCCAGCGTATTCTCGGCCCTGGTCTGCGCGGTGACATCGCGGGAGATCCCGAAGGTGCCGATGANNCCGGTCGCGGGAGTCCCGAAGCGGCATCTTCGTGGTTGACACCCAGGTATCCGTCCGGCCACCGTAGGTCTCCAGCTCCACCTTTCCGAGGATTGGCTCGCCGGTGCTGATAACCCGCTGCTCGTCCCGAGAGGCAGCGGAGGCGTGCTCCGCGCTGAAGACATCGAAGTCCGTCTTCCCGATCAAATCCTTCGCGGTACGGCCCGGGGCGTACGCGGCGATCCAGCCCGCGCTGACCAGGAGGAACCGGCTCTGCAGGTCCTTGAAGTACAGGCGTGCCGCGGTAGCGGCCAGCAGGTTGCTCATGCAGATGAGCTCTAGCTCACGCTGCGACTCGCTCTCCTTGCGCCTCTGCACGGGCAGGTCGACCCTGACCATCGCACCCCCTGAAGGTTGAAGCGGTCGCGGTGCCGCCGGACTTGAAGGGCACGGTCTGAACAATGCTATCTTACTATGGGTGATCTCGATATCACATATAGTGCTACCCAGGCCTGTTACTAGCTAGGCTTCGGGTGACACGGGCGCGGGGGGATGGATGACCACGGTTCTTCTGGCCGAGGATGACGCTGATATCCGGTTTCTCGTGACGCTCAAGCTTACGCAGGCCGGTTACCAGGTCAGGGGGTTCGGGGACGGACTCTCCGCTGCGGCCGACGCCCGCGTTCATCCACCAGACCTAGCCATCCTCGACACGATGATGCCCGGCATGTCCGGCCTGGAGGTGTGCCGGGAACTCCGCAAGGAGCCGGCCACGGCGAAGATACCGGTCATCATCCTGACGGCCCTGGCGCACGAAGCTGACATCAGGGCCGGAATGGCCGCGGGAGCCGACGACTACATCGTCAAGCCGTTCAGAACCAGCGATTTCAGCGCGCGCATCGACACGGTGGTGGCCCGAGTCCGGGCCGGCGCTGCACCTCGGAGTGACTTCGCCCAGCCGAACCCGGCCACCCCAAGCGGTGGGTGCTGAGCTCGGCGAATCATTGGCGCAAGCCCTCAGCTACCCGTAGGTGGGATGCTGCGGCCAGCCGGGCGGGGAATCTTCCCAGTCCTCCTGGCGCCCGTAGGGGGTGAGGTCGAGGATGTTGTTGACGAACAAGAGCCGGTCCACGCCGCGAGCGGTGGTGGAATAGGTCCGGTAGACGTCCTCGCCGTCGCGCAGGAACACGCTCAGCATGAAGTAGCTTGCGCCGCAGTCAGCGGCGAACGTCGTGCCGTGCGACGACACGAACGGCATGGTCCAGCCCATCCGCGCCTTGTAGGCCTCGATCTGGGCGAGCGGCATGTTGGACACGGTCGCCCAGCTCACTCCGCCTCCGGCCAGCGCGGCTAGGCCGACCACGTTGTTGGTGAAGTGGGTGCAGCCCGGGCAGTAGTCGTCGGGCCCGTTGTCCATGAACTGGTAGACGACGAGCTGCTGGTTTCCGGCGAACAAGTCCAGCAGCGTTTTCTGGCCGGCTGAGGTGTCGAACACGTAGCTGTTGAACTTGACCATCGGGAGCCTGCGGCGACGTGCGGCAATCGCGTCAAGCGCGCGAGTGGCCTCCTTCTCGGCCTTGAGCAGCTCGTCGCGATCCTGCTGCCACTTATCAGCTGAAACGATCTCCGGCATAACAGTCATCTTCACTCCTTTACGGTCATCGACGACCTTGCGGTTGAAAGCACTTCGAACCAGCAGCGCTGCCTCCTGGACGAGTTGCTTGCACTGTAGTCAGACGCCTCGGCGCAACGGAACTCATCGGTGCCACCCCCAGTCCGTCGAGCCTGTGGCCACGGGGCGGTCCCNNACGGCCAGCGGTTCTACGTCTCGACCACGCGCGACCGCGTGAAGTACGCGATCTTCCGCCGTGACCCGCGAGCTCAGCTGCTCATCGATGACTCGACCGGCTTTCGTGCCGTGCTGGTCCCGGCCACCGTCGAGATCCGCGAGGATATCGTCGCCGAACTGCCCCGCTTTCGCGCTATCCGGGAAAAGCACGGGCTGGCCGTACCGGACGACGATGAGCACCTGCGGGCACTGGCCGCGGAGGGGCGGGTCCTGCTGGCCCTTACGCCCGACCAGCCGCCCTCGAGCTGGACAAGCTGGGGCCTGGACTAACGGCATCCACAGGGGCATCAAGCTGGGGACCTGGACTAACGGTGTCCACGAGGGCATTTGGGGTTAGATAGGCAGTATGGGATCGATCCACGTCTCCGCTGAGGGCAGGGTAGAAGCACCTGCAGAAACCGTGTACGGCTATGTCGCTGACATGCGCGAGCACCATCCCCGCTTCCTGCCGCCCGCGTTCGCGGGCTTCCAGGTGGAGTCCGGCGGCGTGGGCGCCGGAACCATCACGCGCTTCACGGTCAACGCCGGCGGCCGCAGCCGGGCGTACCGGATGCAGGTCACTGAACCTGAGCCAGGCCGTGTCCTGGTCGAGTCCGACACCAATTCCAGCCTCGTCACCACCACCACGGTCACCCCTGACGGCAACGCGTCTCGGGTAACGATTTCCACCACCTGGGACGGCGCGGCCGGGGTCGGCGGGTTCTTCGAGCGGCTCTTCGCGCCCAAGGTCATGCAGGGCATCTACGCCGACGCACTGGAGCGCCTGAACGCCTACGCGCGGGAACACTCCGAAACCGACAGCAGCCCCGGATCCGCCGGCCCGGCTGCGGGCGGCCTGTAGCGGCGCTGCTGAAGATCCGAGATACGGCGCTGCTGAAGGCCCGAGATACCCGGTTACTGTGGTGGATCCGGGCTCCGCGGCGTATCCCCGTACACTCAATCCACCGCCAGGCCAACCGAAGGTGCTCTAGCCGTTGCTCGCGCCGGTCACTCTCGTCCGGATCCGTTCCACGATCTCGTTGGATTCGGTTTCAGTGATCTCGATGAACTCGTTCTGCAGGTCACCGCGCTCGGCTGAGATGAGCGCTGGGCTGAATTCCCAGACGAGATTCCGGGTGAATGCTTCATCGGACCGACCGCCATCCTCAGTGTAAATACGCCGGAATACCCCCGCCGGCTGGTCACGGCTGCTCAGGTCATCCACGACGGCGTAGTACGTGACCTTATCTGGCATCTGCTTTCCTCTCCGGGTAGTCGGGAATGCCGTCGGCACCAGGCGGAACCGGCACCTCGGCAGTGACCTTCGTCTGGAAAGCCTCCAGCACCATCTGCTCGAACTTATCGGGCTGGCGGGTCCGGAGGCGTTCGTAGGCGCCGTGGGTAAGCTGCTTGGCCTCGAAGCTGATGCGCGTGTGAAACTGCACCTCGAACCGTTGGCTGGTATCCGGCTCGATCCATTGGCTGTTGATGCCCTTGTACTGGTCATCGGACCAGGAATTCTTGAGCTTGTCCAGCTTAAAGCCTTGATCCTTCAGGCGCGACATATCGGCCAAAACACCCTGCATGTAGCGAGCCTCCTGGTACTGAAAGGTATACCGGATCGCGTCAGGCACAAGCGAAACGGCCTGCTCCGGGGAGCGGCTAAAGTCCTTGATAGTTCCGTCGACCTTCTCTTTGATGCGGTCGCGGCCTTTCAAACAGCGTTCGAAGCCGATCAGGTGACGGTCTGGATCTTGACTTTCGATCGCGCGCAACGCGGGCGAGATCTTTTCTTGCTCCCGTTCGGTGACACGGTCGCACGCTGCTTCAACCCGGTCGTTGACGGCGCGGGGTAGGAACCTGTTGCCTTCTCCGCGCCAGGAACCCGGCGGATCTGCGGGTCTATTGACCGCCGGGCGGTCCTCGGGTGGCCACTTGCGCTGGTATTCCGTCCACATCCAGCGGGACTCCTTGGCCGTCCCGTCCCACTTCTGCGTCGCGGCCTGTTCCCTGGCCGCCGCCTGTTGCGTCGTGACTGTCTGCTCCGCGGACACGGCCACGCGCAGCTCGGCGTAGTACTCCTGCCGGTGGCGTGTCTCGGGCTGGGCGCCGCCGGCCCGGGCTGCCCGGCCGTCGCCGCCACCACCAGCACCACCACCACCCTCGTCATCCCGATGATCTGCGGGCCCATCGGGCGGGATGTCGCCGTCATCAGGCCGGTCAACTCCCATCGGACCTCACCGCTGCTCCGCGGCGGGACGTGCCAGAAAGAGTTTCATGACAATAAGTAGCATTCCTCCGGGGCCGAGGATCTAGCTGCCACTTGGTAAGACGACGTCAACCGCCGACCGGTTCACTGGCGTGGGACGGACGGCGACCGTGGTCGACAGGTTGTTCTGCCACCGAGAGCGCTATTGCTGGTGTTGAACTCGCGCCACGCCCCGTTCTGGAAAATGGGCTTTGAAGGTGGCTCGGACGAGTCTCAGGTTGGGTGTGGTCAGGCCGGGCGGGGTGGTTCGGGGCGGGTCCGGGGGTCGTTGAGCAACGGCAGCAGGTCGTCGAGCGTGGGGAGCGTCATGTCTACCGTGTCGTACGGGCCGGGAGGGTCGGCGTGCGGGCGGGGCAGATAGGCGGTGCGGAACCCATGTTTCTTCGCGGCCGTGAGGTCCCAGGGGTGGGCGGCTACGAACAGGGTCTGCTGCGGATGCAGGTGCAGCTCATCGACCGCGAGCTGATAGGTAGCGGGGTTTGGCTTGAAGGTTCTGACCCGCTCGGTCGACAGAACCGCGTGCCAGCGCAGGCCGCCGTAGAAGGACAGCTCGGCGACTTGCGCCAGCCCGGCGTTGGTCAACCCGAAGACGGGCCGGACCTTGGCCAGGTCGCTGAGTTGCCGGACGGCTTCTGGCCAGGGGACGAGGCGGTGGCCGACGAAGGCAAGCCAGCCGAGAACCTCCTCTGGCAGCCGGACACCGTGCTTATCCAGGGCACTCTGCAGCGTCTCGCGGCTCAGCTGGTCATAAGGCCGCCACGGCCGCCGGCCTGAGGCGATCTCGGCGATCCGGTCGTCGAGGCGCTGCACCCAGTCATCGGCCAGCGTGGGCGCTACGGCGATATCGTGCCCGCTGGCCTGGAGCGCGCGGAAGGTGTCGGCCCGTACGGTGCCGTTCTCGTCGACGAGCGTGCCGATGATGTCGAAGAGCACTGCCTCGATCTCACCTGGATCAGTCACGCTGGGTGGGACTATCCCGCTAGGCACCGGCACGGCTGAGGTAGGCGGCCACGATCAGGCCGACGCTGGCGTCGATTGGCACCGCGGTGCTGTCGATCTGCAGATGGTAGAGGTCGGGGTCGTCGATATCGAAGCCGTAGAGCCGGCGTACGTACTGCGCGCGGGCCCGATCGACCTCCGGCAGGCGCTGCCGGGCCGTGACCGCGTCCACATCCTCGATCCGGGCCGCCTGCGCGATCCGGGCCTCTTCCGGGCCGAACAGCCGCACCCGCAGTACCCCCGGCTCGGCGCGGAACGCCGCGCCGCCGGCCCGGCCCAGGATAACGGCGCCGGTCGCCAGGGCCGTCCGCATGATGGTCTCGGCCTGCTCGCGGAAGAACGCGGCGTCATCGGGCGGCGGGACGGCCTCCGGCGGAGCACAGTCGGTGCCGGCTCCCAGCACGCCGCCGGCCAGCGGCGCCAGCACGGCCAGGAACCGGCTGGCGCCCGAGCGCTTGATCACCGCGCCTTCGGCCTCCTGGACGGAAACCTGGAGTTGCGCGGCCACATGCGAGCTGATCGCACGGTCGAGCAGCGGCAGGCCGAGTTGCCTGGCGACCTCGGGAGCGATAACGCTCCCGCCTGCGCCATAGCCTGCCGAGATAGTGACGCCGGGCATCTAGTGCATCCCTCCGGGAGCGGGTGGAGCGGCGGCGACGGCTGCTGCGGGCGCCGCCGCGGGCTGGGTATTGCTCGTGCGCAGCTTGACCTGCCTGATGAACAGCGCGGCGATGACGCTCAGCACCGACACCGGCACGGCCGCGATGAACAGCCGGTCGATGGCGTGCGCGTAGGCCTGGATGATTCCCTCGTGCAGCGCGGGGTTGGTGCGCTTCAGCGCGTCGAGCACGGCCGGGCTCTGGATGAGCTGGGCGACCTTGCTGGCGTTGTTGCCGCCTTTCGCCAGGTCCGCACGGGGCAGGTAGCGCGGGAACTCGGCGGCTATGCCCGCGGTCAGGACAGCCCCCAGAGCCGACGCCCCGATGGCGCCTCCCATCGAGCGGAAGAAGGTGACAGCCGAGGTTCCGACGCCCATCTGCTTCATCGGCACCGCGTTCTGCACGACGAGNNAGGGTCAGCACCTGCATGAACAGGCCAAGCCCGAGGCCGAAGACCAGGATGTCCAGGCTCACCACCAGCAGCGAGGTGTGCGCGCCGAGCCGGGTGAGCAGCACCAGCCCGATGGTGACCCCGATCGTGCCGGCCAGCGGGAACCAGCGGTACCTGCCGGTGCGCGAGATGTACAGGCCCGAGCTGATGCTCATCGCCAGCAGGCCCACCAGCAGGGGCAACAGCAGCAGACCCGACTCGGTGGCCGAGACCCCGTGCACCAGCTGCAGGTACTGGGGCAGGAACGCCAGGGCGCCGA
>PMST01000558.1:0-36352 GCA_003168295.1 Actinomycetota bacterium | reverse complement strand
CGAGCAGGATGCACGACACCCCCGCGACCAGCAGCAGCGCGCCCTGCCAGTCGATCTTCACCTCGCGTTTGCGGGCCGGCAGCCGCAGCACGCGGTTGGTGACGATCAGTGCGACAATGCCCAGCGGCAGGTTGACGTAGAAGATGTAGCGCCAGCTGAGATCGTCCACCGCGAACCCGCCTGCCAGCGGGCCGACGACGCTCGAGACACCGAAGACGGCACCGAAATATCCCTGGTAGCGACCGCGCTCGCGGGGCGGTATCACGTCGCCGATGATCGCGAACGCGAGCGAGAGCAGGCCGCCGCCGCCGACGCCCTGCAGCCCGCGGAAGGCGATCAGCTCGAACATGTTCTGCGACGCTCCGCACAGCGCGCTGGCCACCAGGAACACGATGATGGCGAGCTGGAAGACGCGCTTGCGCCCGTAGAGGTCACCGACCTTGCCCCACAGCGGCGTCGAGGCGGTACTGGCCAGCAGGTACGCGGTGATCACCCAGGAGAGCAGGTTGCTGCGGTGGAAATCCCCCACGATCGTGGGCAGCGCCGTCGAGACGATCGTCTGGTCGAGCGCGGCCAGGAACAGGCCTAGCATCAGCCCGGACATGACCAGCAGAATCTGCCGGTGGGTGAAACCCTCGTTCTCCGGCGGTGTCGCGGTCAAGGTGGGAGAAGTCATCTGTGGCCACTCTTCTGGTTCTGGATCGGTGCAATGGTTCTTGGCCATGCTGTCAGGCCAGCCGCCGAAAAAGCTAGTTTCAGGGCCGCGCGGCCGCTTGCGGCGAGACGAGCCGCCCGCAGGGTCGTCGAGGTGCAGGCGCCGTGGAGCGTTGACGCGCAACGGCACAGTAGGTAAGCATCGTGACCGTGGACTCGTTCACGGGAAAGCTCGCGGTGGTGACCGGCGGTGGTTCCGGCATGGGCCGTGAGCTTGTCCGCCAGCTGGCGGCGCAGGGGTGCTCGGTCGCGGCCTGCGACCTGAACGGGGACGCCGTCGCGGTGACGGCGGCCACGGCGCGGGCGGCCGCCCCGCCCGGTGTCCGGGTCACCGGGTACGCGTGTGACGTCTCTGAGGAGGCGCAGGTCGTGCGGTTTCGCGACGAACTGCTCGAGGAGCACGGCGGCGATCATGTCGACCTGCTCTTCAGCAACGCGGGGGCCGGCGGGGGCGAAAGCTTCGTCGCCAGCCGCCGGGACGTGTGGGAGCGCACGTTCGCCATCGACTGGTGGGGCGTCTATTACTGCGCCCGGGTGTTCCTGCCGCTGCTCATCGCGAGCGGGGACGGGGTCCTGGTCAACACCAGCAGCGTGAACGGGCTCTGGGCGTCACTTGGCCCGGGCATGCCGAACACCGCCTACAGCACGGCCAAGTTCGCCGTGCGGGGTTTCTCCGAGGCGCTGATCGAAGACCTGCGGTCCAACGCGCCCGGAGTTCGGGTCGCCGTGGTGATGCCGGGGCACGTGGGCACGGACATCGTCGCGAACAGCATCCGCGCCCATGGCCTGCCGGAGCTTGAGAAACTGACCGGCGCCCAGCTTGAGGAGCTGATCCCCCGCGAGGTGCGGGCCAAGCTGGCCGGGGCCGGCCTGCTGGCCGAGGACGCGTCGGCCGACGAGCTGCGGCAGATGCTGGTGCGGGCGAACGCCGACTTCCGGGACAAGGCGCCGCTCAGCGCGGCGCAGGCGGCGACCATCATCCTGGACGGGGTGCGGTCCGGGGCCTGGCGGATCCTCGTCGGCGAGGACGCCAAGAAGATCGACGCCGCGGTGCGCGCGAAACCCGAGGCTGCCTACGACTACGCCGAGCTGTTCAGCGCGCTGGCAGAAAAGCCGACGGACTGAACGGCACCGCCGTCAGCTGGGGGCGATGATCGTGTGCACGATGCGGCCGATCCCGCCGACCTCGACCTCCACCACGTCGCCGACGGCGAGGAAGGTGTCGCGCGGCAGGCCCACTCCGGCGGGAGTGCCGGTGAGGATGAGGTCGCCGGGCTCGAGCATGACCAGGTCGCTGGCGGCCGACACCAGGCCGCCGATCCCCACCACGAGCTCACTGATGAGCGTGTCCTGCTTCAGGTCGCCGTTCACCCACAGCCGCATCCGCTGGTCCTCGATGTCGGGTACCGCCCAGGCCGGCGCGATCCCCGGCCCGGTCGGGCACGACCCGTCTTGCGCCTTCTGGCCGAGCCAGTCGTAGGTGAAGGGCTCGACCGCATTCGGCCGCTGGAACCGCCCCCGGGCGGACAGGTCGTCGGCGACGGTGTATCCCGCGACATACGATGCCGCGTCATCGGGAGTGATGTGCTTGCCGCGCCGGCCGATCACGATGGCCAGCTCGCCCTCCCAGTCATAATCCGGGGCCTCGCCGCGGGGCAATGGCACGGACGCGACCGGGCCGACGATCGTGGTCGTCGGGGGCTTCATGAAGAAGAACGGCACGGCGCGGGGATCGGGGCGCGCCGTCTTCATCTCCTCGGCGTGGGAGTAGTAGTTCGCGCCGGCGCACAGGACCTTCCGCGGAAAGGTGACGGGGGCGACAAGCCGGGCATCCGGAACGATCGGGAGTGCGTCTGGACGGAGAGCCCGTAGTTGTCCGCTCCAATCGGGCCAGGAGTCAAGAATTGCGAGCACGGTGTCCGGCCAGTTCCGGGGCAGTGCGCGGACCACGCCGTCGTGGCGCACCCCCGCCCTGACCGCGCCATCGGCCCCGGCCGTGCCATCGGCCCCCGCTGTGTACTGCACGAGCAGCAGTCCGGTCGTCATTGTCGCCACCTTTGGGGTCGGGTAGGAGCCGGCGCGTTACGCCGGGCGGTATCCCAGTTCTGCCGAGATCTGCCCGGCGGTACTGCGGAGCGCATCGGCCAGCCCGTCGGCCTTGCCCTCGACCAGCAGGCGGGCTGGCATGGCGAGGCCGATCGCGAGTACGAGGCCCCGGTCGGGCCCGAATACTGGTGCGCCGAACGCCGCCATCCCGTAGATCATCCGGTGCAGCGAGCTCGCGATTCCGTCGCGCCGCGCTGCGACCAGAAGCTTCTCGAGCGCGGCGGCGCCGGGAGTGTGGGTCTCCTGCCGGGCCTGCTGGGCGGCCAGCACGCCGGCGGTCTGCGTGGCCGGCAGGTAGGCCAGGAACATCAAGCCGACGGCCGAGTCGAGCAGCGGCAGCACCGAACCGACCCGCACGTTGAGCGGCAGCACGTGGGTTCCCGAGTCCCAGCGGACGATGATCGGTCCGTCCTCGGTCCACACCGCCACGTTGGTGGTATGGCCGGTCTGATCCCTGAGCCGCGAGGTGTAGGCCGCGGCGATGCTTTCCGCGTCCGTGCGGCGCAGCGCCTCCATGCCGAGGTGACGGGCGGCCGGCCCCAGGTCGTACTGGCCGGTGCGCGCGTCCTGCGACGCCAGGCCGGCCCGGACCAGGCTCACCAGGTAGCGGTGCACCTTGGCCGGGTGCATGGCGCAGTTGCGGGCCACCTCGGAAAGCGCCATCGGGCCGCGGCCGGCTTCGAGCGCGCGCAGCACCTGCGCGCCGACCTCGATCGACTGGATGCCCTGCTGGGGGCTGTCGGCGGCCCGGCCGTCCGCGGACATTCAGGCCACGCTGTCGCTGACCCGGAGCACGGTGTGTCCCACCGCGGTTCCCTTGGTCACCGCGTCGTGCACCGCGGGCGCGGCCTCCAGCACCTCCTCGTGCACCAGGCCGGGCGGCAGCCGGAACCCGTCGCGCACCAGATCCCAGAAATCCTTTGTGGTGCGCGCGTTGGCGGTGCGCACGCCGAGCAGGGAGATGCTGCGGATGTACAGCGGCGCCGCCGGGACCCGGAGCGTGGGCAGGTCGGGCGTCCCGATCGCACCGGAGATCACGATGCGCGCGCCGTTCATCAGGGCCGGGAAGTAGCGGTCGAACACCTCAGGCGCCGCGACGTTGTCGATCACGGAGTCTGGACCCGCTCCCCCCGCCGCCTCCCGGATGGCCTGGGTGAGGTCCTCCCGCCCGGAATCGAGCACGGTGACGCCGAGGCCAGGCGCGACCGCCGCGACCCGGCGGGTGAGCCCGGTGACGTGTGCGCCGAGCCTGGACGCGAGGGCCGCGAGCACCGTGGCGAGGGCGCCCGTGACGCCGGTGATGAGCACCTCGCTGCCGGCGGTCACCGCCGCCACCCGCAGCTGAGTAAGGGCGATGGGGCCGGTCGCGGCCAGCGCCGCCGCCTCGGACATCTCGATCCCGTCGGGCAGGACGTGCAGGCTGCCGGCCGGCACCGTGGTGAGCTCGGCGTAGGAACCCCAGCGGTGGATGCCCACCATTTCCAGCTGAGTGCATTCGTACTCCCGGCCCGACCGGCAGGCGACGCACTCGCCGCAGGTGTGCGAGTTCATCGCGGCGACTCGCTGGCCTACCAGCGCCGGGTCCACGCCGTCGCCGACGGCCTCCACCACGCCGGCGAAGTCGCCCCCCAGCACATGCGGCAGCGTAATCTGCCGCGAGAAAGGATGCCGGCCGGAGCGGGCGGCGACATCGCGGGTGCGCGAGACCTCCACCGCCGCGACGCGGACCAGCGCCTCCCCCGCCTGCGGGGAGGGGTCGGGCACGTCCTCGATCTCCAGCACGCCGGGATCTCCGAACTCCCGCATGACCACCGCGCGCATTAGTGCGCCATCATCTCCGGATCGATCGGGCCCCACTTGTTGGCGGCCCCGGGTCCCAGGCCCCAGAACTGCGGCACCTGCGGCCAGCTCTCGTGCCACGGCCGGGGCTCGAACTGGCCGGTCGCCTCGTCGTAGATGATGTCGATCTCGGTGAAGAGCTCCACCAGGTTGCCGTCGGGGTCGTGGTGGTAGGTGAAGATGTTGTGGCCGGCGCCGTGACGGCCCGGTCCCCACTGCAGCCGAATTTCACGGCTGGCCAGGTGGTCGAGGGCGTCTTTCAGGTGCACGATGTCGCGCATCTCGAAGGCGACGTGAAACAGCCCGTGCTTCTTGACGCTGCGCATCAGGTTGATGGCGTGATGGTCGGCGTTGCAGCGCAGGAACGTGAAGAAGTCTCCGATCGTGTCCGACCACCGGAAGCCGAGCACGTCGGTGTAGAAGCTCTGCGCACCCTCGAGGTCTTCCACGTAGGACGCGATGTGACCCAGCTTGGTCGGCCTGATGCCCAGCGCGGTCGGCACCCCGCCGGCCCCGCTGTGCCCCTGACCCTGGTAGAGGTAGATCGGCGTCGCCGTTTCCGGCTCCGGGAGCGTAAGGGCGGCGCGGATCTCGGGCTGAGGGTCGGAGCGCAGCTCGGCGTCGACGCCCAGTTTCTTGAGATCGCGCTGCACATCGGTCAGCGATCCGGCCACCTCGAAGCCGACCGCGGCGCGGCCGTCGCGCTCGCCCTGCTGGACGATCACGCAGTGATGGTCGACACCGGTGGTGAGGTACGTGGTGGATCCGGACCGCTCGGTGACCACGAGGCCAAGCGCGTCCTGGTAGTAATGCACGAGCCGGTCCGGATCGGGGGTGCGGACTTCGAAGAACCCGGGCCGGGTGACCGGCGCCGGGGCGCGGTTATCCGAGCTTGTCGCCATGCGCCTACTCCTCGCGGCTAGAGAAGAGCGGTACCGGCACGGTGGCCCGGCCTGCGCGTCGCGCTCGCTCCTCGCTCCTGCTATCGGGCTCCTGCTGTGGGCAAAACGTTACATTAAACGTAGCGCGTTTCTCAATCCGTAAGTACATAAAAGTACCCAGATGTCGCCCGGCCGCATAGCCACGAAACCCGCCGGGGAGATGCCGCCTGGTGCCGCGAGGGCTAAGGCCTGCGCTCGGCGCGCAGCGCGACGGTTACCAGGGGCAGGGTGAACTCGCCGGCCGAGGTCTCTGGCTGGCGGGCCAGGAAATCGCGGATGGTGGTGAGCGTCCTGGCGCGCTCCGCCTCGTCCATCACCAGCATCCGCGAGTAGGTGGCAATGACGGCGGCCAGCGAGTCGGCGCTCCGCAGCTGTCCATGGCCGAACTCGCCCTCCTCCACCGGGGCAAACCAGCTGCTGCCTGTGCGCAGCGCGCCGTGCTCGGCATCGGCCTCCGGGGTGGCCCGCCAGCGTGACAGCGTTGTCCCGCTCTTGCTGATCGCGGCGAGCTCGGCGACCCAGCCGATGCGGTCGTCATCCACGTTCCACAGCCCGGCGAGCACGCCGCCAGGCCTCAGCACCCTGGCGATCTCCGGCAGCGCCCGGTCCATGTCGAACCAGTGCATCGACTGCCCGCACAGCACCGCGTCCGCGCTCTGGTCCGGCAGCGGGAGGGCCTCGGCGCTGCCTTCCAGCGCGCGCACCCCGGGTAGCTGGCGTCGCAGTTCGGCGAGCATGGCCTGGTCCGGCTCTACCGCGACGACATCGGCACCGATGCGGGCGAGCGCACCGGTCAAAATGCCGGTTCCCGCGCCCACATCCACTACCCGCACCGGCTGTCCGTCGCTGACCGGCGCCAGGCACCAGCCGATGGCCGCTTCGGCGTAGCCCGGGCGGTGCTGCGCGTATTGCGCAGCCGCCGTGCCGAATGAGGAGGCGCGCCGCAGCCGGCCGGCCGGCGCCGCCTCTGCTTCTTCCAGTCGCTCTGCCCCTGTTTCCACCCGGCAATGTTATGCACGCCCGGCGTTGTACCGAGAACCACCGCCGGCCCGCGAACCGGCCGGCCAAGTCGGGACGTCGCGGCCTCGGGGACCGGCCGCGCTTAGGATCGGGGGATGAGCGCTCCTGGCCGTGACGGCCTTCGCGCGGCCGACCAGGGAACGCAGCTCAGTTTCTTCTTCCCCGACGTGCTGCGCTACGGCGGTCCGGGCAGCCCGGCGAGCCTGGCGATGGCGTACCAGGCGACGGGTGATCTCCCCGCCTCGTTCGGTCCCTATGAGCTGCCGGCCAGCCCGTTGCTTATCGCGTACCGCACCGCCTGGGCCCGGCTTTGCACGCCGGTCTTGGCGAAGATGCGGTTCACGTGGGTCTTGACCGTCGCCTGGCCGAGGACGAGCCGTTCGCCGATCTCCCGGTTCGACAGCCCCTCACCGATGAGCGTGAGCACCTCGACCTCCCGCGGGGTGAGGCTGCCGGGGAGCAGGCGGGCCGACTCATCCGGAACGCCATCGCCGAGCGCGCTGACTAGCCGTGCCTGTACCACTGGGTCCAGCCACGTCTGGCCACGGTGGACCGCACGGATGGCGGCCTCGATCTCCTCGGCGCTCGCGTCCTTGGTGAGGTAGCCGGCCGCACCCGCGCGAAGGGCGGGGAAGACCGATTCGTCGTCGGCGTACGTGGTGAGCACGACGACACGCGCGGCGCTGCGCCCGGTGATCTGCCGGGTGGCCTGCACGCCGTCCAGCTCCGGCATGCGCAGGTCCATGAGCACGACGTCGGGGGCGAGCTCGTCGACCATCGCGACGGCGGCCGCCCCGTCCGGCGCGGTGCCGACGACCTCGATGCCGTCGCAGAGCCCGACGAGCATGGCCAGGCCGTCGCGGACGGCCCGCTGGTCATCGGCGACCACCACGCGCACGGTCACGGCATCCGTCATGCGGGCGCGCTCACTGCCGGCGCGCTCCCTGCCGGCGCGCTCACTGCGACCGACCAGCCCGGTCCCGAAGGCCCGGCGGTGAACTCGCCGCCGAGTCGCTTGATCCGCTCGCGGACGCCCGCCAGACCCCAGCCGCTGCCCTCGGCCGCGAGCGCGCTCGGCTCTCCGCCGTCGTCGGTCACCGTGAGCCGGACTCCCGCCGGGTCGAAGGAGAGCTCGACGCGCGCGGCGGCCCCGGCGGCATGCCGCGCGACGTTCGTGAGCGCCTCGCCGGTCACCCGGTACAGGGCCAGACTGAGTTCGGGGGGGACGGGCCGCGGCGTTCCCCTGACGGCGTAGGCCACAGCGAGGCCGAAGTCCCGGCGGAAGTGCTCGACGAGCGCGGGAAGCTGGTCGACGCTGAGCCGGTCATCGCGGCGGAGCGCACCGACGGCGTCGCGCGCTCCGGCCAGACCCTCCTTGGCCAGGCCGGCCGCGTCATCGATGGCGGCGCGCAGCTCAGGTGGTGCTTCCGCCTTGCCCGCGAGCTTGCGCATCATTTCGAGCTGGATCGCCAGCCCGGAGAGCGACTGCGCCAGGACGTCATGCAGGTCGCGGGCGATGCTGGCCCGCTCCTGCGCCGCGGCCGCCCGCGCCTGGTCATCGCGGGCCTCCTCGAGCTGCGCGAGGAGCAGTTCGGTGCGCTCCTGGCTGAGCCGGTAGCGCCGCAGCAGACCGCCCGTGACGCCGAGCACCGCGCACAGCAGGGCCGAGGCGGCGATTGACGCGGCACCGGCGCGTGTGGCCGTGCCGAGCGCGACGGCGACGCCGACGGTGACCGCCCCGCCGACGGCGACGGCGAAGATCGGGGAAAGCGCGACCCCGGCGACGAACACAACGGCGCTGGCGGGCAGCTCCGCGACCCCGTTCGGCTGGAGCACGGCGATCGCGACCGCGCTCGCGCCGAAGACCGCGAGCTCGCCGACCCGAGCGGCGAGCTGGCCCGGGAAGCGCGAGCGAAGGACCGGCCAGCCGAGCATCTCGACCACGAAGACGACGAGGCAGATCGCCAGGGCCAGGTGCCGCCCGGACAGCCCGACCACCGGCTTCGACGTCGCCGCGACGAGGACGACAATGGCGACGACCCACCAGCGCAGCGGGTTGAGTTGCCGGCCCTCACGCCGGTAGCGGCGCAGGGCTTCCGCCTGCGCCGCCTGCACCCGGTCGCTCATGAGGAAAGAATACGGCCGCCGGGCTGGGGGCGACCGCTGGCCGCGAGCACCTCAGGCTGCCACGGTCTGGCGCCGGCCAGCGGGCAGGATGTCGCCGGTCTCGCGGGTACGGGCCCCGCGGATCCTGATGACGGCCAGACGGGCGATCACTTCGGCCAGCGCCATCAGGATGAGCGCCGCGACCCACGCGTTCTCGCTGGTGATGTCGTGAACGATGGAGAAGTTCGCGATCGCGTGTGCGCCGCCGTGGCTCGAGTACTCCTCGAAGCCGAAGCGGCTGCCGATGCCGATGATCCACAGCGCCGCCGCGATCACGCCAGCCTTCGCGTAACCGTGGCCGTCGCTCGCCCGCCACACCCGCGTCGTCGCCCCGCAGCCGACGCCGAGGACGAGCCCGATGCCGCCAAGGACGGCATACAGGGTGACGTCGTTCCCGGCGGTCGGGAAAGCGCGGAGGTAGTACACGGCCGCGGCGGCCACTAGGATCACTGGCCGGATCGCGGTCTTCAGGTCCAGGCGGCTCCCCCTGATCTGAAGGATTACCAGGGCGATGAGGGCGATGTTGATGAGGTAATCAGTAAGTGTCATAGAGACAGTGTCGGATTTCCGGCACCGCACGTCGCCAGCCCGCGGGTTGGTCTTTCCCGCGACGTCGNNCTGCAGGCCGGGATGACCGGGATCGATGTTGAACGCGAGGACGCGCCTGGGGTGGATCCGGATGATCTCCGGGGCGAGGTGCGAGTCTGCAGGTGCCTGCCCTGATACCGCCTCCGCCCGGCCGCGGATCTCCACGAAGCGCACGCCGTCGATCCCCTCGAATTGAACCTCGTCCACGACGAACGCGACCTGCGGGTTGGCGCGGATGTTCCGGTACTTGGCGCTACTGCCCATGTTGAAGCCGGCGATGTCGATCGTGCCGAGTTCCGCGTTATAGGCGAAACCGACCGGCTTGACCTGCGGGCTGCCGCCGGGAGAGATCGTGGCCAGACGTCCGCGACGCTGGGTGGAAAGGAACCGCTGTTCGACTTGGGTGAGGGCCATGTGGCTACGCTATAACCTCAACCAATCTTGAGGTCAAGGCGATGACGCGATCCTCCTCCCAGCCCTCCCAGCCCTCCGAGCTCGGCGTCGGGCAGCTGGCTGCCCGCAGCGGCGTGGCCGTCTCGGCACTGCACTTCTACGAGGCCCAGGGCCTGATCACCAGCCGCCGGACGCCGGGCAACCAGCGGCGGTACCCGCGGGACATGCTGCGCCGGGTGGCGTTCATCCGCGCTTCGCAGCGCGCAGGCATCCCGTTGCGGCAGATCAAGGACGCGCTGGATCAGCTGCCGAGCGGGCGCACGCCGACCCGGCGGGACTGGGCCAGCCTGTCCGCAGCCTGGCGCGTAGACCTCGACCGGCGCATCACCCAGCTCCAGGACCTTCGAGACCGGCTGACCGGCTGCATCGGCTGCGGGTGCCTGTCCCTCAGGCTGTGCCGGCTCATGAATCCCGGCGACATCCTCGGCGGCGAGGGTCCGGGACCCCGGAAGCTGCCGACGGCAATCACTAGAGACGCGCCGGGCTAACGCCCGGTGAGCTGCCCGCAGACCTAGCCCGTGTTACGCATGATGGTCCTGGGACATGTGGCCACGGCACGCGGCTCGGCATGGATTGCGGCGCGACGTACGATCGTGCGTGTGACCAGCAGACCCACCGCGGAGGAGCAGCTGCGCGATCTGGCGCGGCTGCGCCGTGTCCGGGACCGGATCGACCGGGAGTACGCGCAGCCGCTGGACGTCGAGGCGCTCGCCCGCGGCGCGCACATGTCGGCCGGGCACCTCAGCCGCGAGTTCAAACTCGCCTACGGCGAATCGCCGTACAGCTACCTGATGACGCGGCGGATCGAGCGCGCGATGGCGCTGCTGCGCCGGGGCGACCTCAGCGTCACCGAGGTCTGCTTCGCGGTCGGCTGCGCGTCGCTGGGCACCTTCAGCACCCGCTTCACCGAACTGGCCGGCATGCCGCCCAGCACCTACCGGAGCCAGGCGGCTCGCGCGACGGAGGGGATGCCGCCGTGCGTGGCCAAACAAGTGACCAGACCGGTCAGGAATCGAGAAGCGCCGGTCATTGGATCGCAGCTAGCCTGACCGACATGGACATCACCATTCACGCGACCTTCCTCCCGCATGACGACCCGGACGCTTCCCTGGCCTTCTATCGCGACGTCCTCGGCTTCGAGGTCCGCAACGACGTCGGAAAGGGCAAGATGCGCTGGATCACGGTCGGCCCGCCCGGCCAGCCCAGCACGTCCATCCTGCTGGCGCCGCCGGCCACCGACCCCGGCGTCACCGACGACGAGCGCCGCACCATCGCCGAGATGATGGCCAAGGGCACCTACGGCTGGATCCTCCTGGCCACCAAGGACCTCGACGGCACCTTCGAGCGGCTGCAGGCCAGCGACGCCGAGGTCGTCCAGGAGCCGGTCGAGCAGCCCTACGGCATCCGCGACTGCGCCTTCCGCGATCCCGCGGGCAACCTGGTCCGCATCCAGGAGCTGCGCTGAGCTACCCGGGGATCGCAGCCATGTGCCCAGACGCGTACCGTGAGGCGCTGACCCGAGATCTCTTCTCATCCAGGGCGTCATCGGGGCCGCCCCCAACACCCGCCCCAACACCCGCCCCGCCGCCGGGCAAGATGGGGCGGTCAGGCGGCGCGGCGGTGCAGCAGCCAGATCGTGGCGCCGAGCGCGGTTGCGGTGAGGGCCACGAAGATGCCGGCCTCGATGGACTGGAAGGTCCAGAACCGGTCGGCCGGCTGGTATAGGTAGCTATTCACGCCTGCCGGGCCGGCAGCCTGGCCGAGCACCCAGTCACCGATGTGGCCGGTCACCGGGGGCAGGATACCTAGGCCGTAGCCGCCGAAACACGAGCCGTTCTGCGGGCAGACCTGGTGGAACGTCAGGGGCGCCTGGAAGTGGGGGCGGAGCACGAACTCGACCACGAGCCTGATGGCCAGCCACGGGATGAACGCGGCCACCATGGCCGGGATGCTCCGGCGCAGCAGCAGCCCCGCCAGCACGGCGAAGCCGAACGCGCACAGGATGTAGGCGGTGAGGACCAGGCCCTCGAAGTCGTAAATGTTGGGCAGGAAACGGCCGGTGAGCCGGTCCATCGGCGCGCGGTACCAGGTGATCACCGCGGTCATCGCCGCGCCCAGGACTATGAGCCCGCCGGTGACCAGGCCCAGCTTGACGGTCAGCCACCGGGCCCGGGAAACCGTCTGGCTCCAGGCCAGCCGCCAGGTGCCGAATTCGAGTTCCCGCGCGATCAGCGGGCCGCCGACGAGGACCCCGATCAGCCCGGGAAGTATCAGGAGCACGGACCAGAACGCGACGTTGACCTCGGAGCCGAACCTGTCCGTGAAGGCGTGGATCGCGTCCGGGCAGCCGTTCCCCTGGCTGCGGGCCAGACAGGTGACCAGGCCGTCGTCCTGGCCGAACGCCGTGCGCATCGAAGTGCCCACCACGATCGCGTAGACCGCGAGGGCGGCGAGCAGGCCCAGGCAGGCTATGGCCTGGCTGCGGTGCTGCCGCCAGCTGACCCAGATCATCGTGTTACCGCCTTCGTAGCCGGCCCGGGCCGCGCCGCGGCCTGGGCAGTATCGTCTCTTGCCGTCTTGGATGGGCGCTGCAGGTAGGCCATGACGAGCTGTTCGAAGCCCACCGGGTCGGCCTGCCATCCAGGGTGCTGCCGCGCCGCCAGCCGGGCGGGATCGGCGCGGACCAGCACGGTGGAGTGCCGGTCGCTGTCGGTGCGGTGGATGATGAGCCCGGGAAGCTCGGCGTCCGGGGTCGCGCGGGGAACGGTGAGAATCCGGTGCGCGGCGATCAGGTCGTCGGTCGGCCCGGCGAGCTGCACGTGCCCGCCAGTGAGGACGATCAGCCAGTCGCACAGCCGCTCCAGCTCGGAGACCACGTGCGAGGCGATCAGGACGGTCAGGCCGGTGTCGGCCGCCGCGGCCATCACCTCCCGCATGAACTCCAGCCGGGCGACCGGGTCCAGGCTGGAAACCGGCTCGTCGAGCACGAGCAGCGGCGCTCGCTTGGCCAGCGCCATGGTCAGCGAGACCTGGGCCCGCTGCCCGCCGGACAGGGCCTTGACCTTGCGTTTGAGCGGAATGTCCAGCGCGCCCATCCGGGCCTGCGCCAGCTCCTGATCCCAGCTGGGGTTCATCGCCCGGCCCAGGTGGAACATGTCCGCGACGGTGAAGTCGCGGTACAGCGGGTGGTCCTGGGCGACGTAGCCGACCCGCGCCAGCCTGGCCGCCATCGGCGCGTGCGAGGTCTCACCGAAGACTGCCAGCTGTCCTTCGGTGGGCTGGAGCAGCCCGATGATCATCTCCAGCAGGGTGGTCTTGCCCGCTCCGTTCGGGCCCACCAGGCCGGTTATCGCGCCGGCCGGCACCTCAAGGGTGCAGTCGCGCAGGCCCCACACCCGGCCGTAGCGCCGGCCAAGCTGGTCTGTCCGCAGTGCCGGAGGGCTGGTACCAGGATCGTTCTGAATCATTAGACCCTCTCCTTCTTCAGGTCATGACGGGCCACGGCGATCAACGCCGTTATCTCTTCGCTGCTGAGCCCGGCCTCCTCGGCGGCGCGGAGCCATTCCTCCAGTGACGCGCGCAGGGCCTGCTGGGCTTCGGGCAGGGTCGGGGACGAGGTGGCGGTGATGAACGTGCCCTGGCCGGGCCGGCCGCCGGCCAGCCCTTCGTGCTCGAGCTGCCGGTAGGCCTTGACCACCGTGTTCGGGTTGATCGCCAGGTCGCCGGCCACGTCCTTGACCGTCGGCAGCCGGTCCCCCTCCCGCAGGTAGCCCAGCAGCAGCGACTGCCGCACCTGGTGGACGAGCTGCAGGTAGGGCGGGACACCTGAGGACCCGTCGAGGCGGAACCGGAACATCAGCCTTCTTCCATCATGACATTATTCTATGATGTTGGTATAACGGTAGAAGCCTCGTCCGGGTCTGTCAAGCACCCGCCGGGCCGGGCGGCCGGACCCGGCGCCGGTCTGGTTTGAAGCGGTCATGAGTGCTCAGAGGAGCGCGGTCGAACGTGAGGAGTTCCTGGCCGGCGTGCATGTCGGCGTGCTGAGCGCGGCCGTGGGCACGACGGGCCGGACGCTCGCCGCTACGTCAGCGTCGAGGGGCCCGGGCGGGAGAACGTGCGTTCGGGATGCGCCCGGAGCACTGGCTCAGCCAGGACCAGAGCCCAGCTCGATGATTTCGCGTCAGTAGTGCGCGGCGGTGACCTTCTCGTGCACGCCGGCCGCGGCCAGCAGTGAGTCGCTGTACTGGCGGATCGTTATCCACTCCCACAAGGCGAGCGCGAAGTTGACGGCGATTACGACACCGAACTCCCAGTGCGCGGGGACGTAGTTGTGCGCAGCCGGGTTGGGCAGCTGCGCGAACAGGATCTGCTTGTAGTACACGGCGAAGAACGCACCGATGTAAATCGTCACGATCGTGACCCAGTTCAGGTACTGCGCCCATGGCCGGGCCGCTTGCTTCTCGGGCGTGTTATAGAGCCGCTGCAGGAGCCGGCGGGGGCCGACGTCCATGTACCGGTAGGCGACTATCCACCAGAGCAGCAGGTAGTAGCGGAACCAGGACAGCGGCAGCGCGATGAACACGATGTGGATGCCGTACTCGAAGAAGTTGCGGATCATCACCCAGTTGCCGATGAACTTGCCGAACGACTGTGGGTTCCGGTTGAGGAAGGCGGCGATCGGCAGCGACGAAATCACCAGCAGGCTCCGCCCGCCCCAGTAGTAGAGCGGGCTCTTGTGCGCGATGGCCAGCGGGCCGATCACGAACAGGTCGCAGCTGACCACGATGATGTGGACGGTGAACATCCGGATCGCGACCTTGTTGCCGAACAGCGGGTTCAGCAGCTCGTTCGGCCTAAAGAAGCCCTGGTAGATCTGCCGGACGCCGACGAAGACCCCGCCGGCCAGCAGCGCCGAATAGGCAATCGTGATGACGTATTTCGCTATCATGGCGCCGGTTTCACCGGGCCTGGCTTTTGGCCGGCTTCTGGCGGTGGGTCAGGCTGAAGACGAGCGCCTTGAGAATCACGACCGGGTGACCCAAGACCGCAGACAGCTTGCCGCGCAGCGAGTTGTAATCATCGGCGATGCCCAGTTGCCGCAGCGGCGTATTCAGGTCGAAGTAGATCTTCTCGTTGGTCATCGACTCCCCGTCGAACTCGAAGATCAGGCACATCTGGAAATCGACGTTCCGCCCGGTGGCGGGCAGGCCGCGCCACGGCCCGAGCTGCCGGCCGACGAAACGCCCCTCGACCAGCACCGCGTCGGTCGTCGGCGACACCCGGGTGGGCTCGAAGACGAAGTCGGGGAAGGCCGTGTGGTTCTGGGTCAGGAAGTAGCGCACCCGGTCCTGGCCGTCGTAAAGCTCTCCGTCGGCGACCAGCTGGTACTGCGGCCGGCCGAACACGCCGACGCAGCCGGGGAAGTCGTAGGCGTTCTCCAGCCGCATGTGCTCGTTCACGATGGCGACCCGCTTGTCGTCCAGCGACTGGGGGTCGGTCATGTCGCGGCCGTCCGGTCCCAGATCCCGAACGCGTTCGGCAGCTTGGCCACCGTCGGCCCCAGGTCCGGGCAGTGCCGGGTCAGCACCGACTGCATTGTGTTGTCCGTGATCCACGTCATGCCCTCGGGGGTGTAGACCTCATCGGTGAAGTAGTCGGTGAAGAAGCGGTCGCTGTTGAGCCGCCGGGAGGCCATCAGGATGAAGATGCGGAACGCCGTGTCGCTGAAGGCGAAGCCCTGCGGGAGGTCCTCGGCCATCACGCCGGGGACAAGATCGAGGTCCTCGATCTTGCCGTCGTACACCTCGTGCAGTTCGGCCGCCCAGGTCTTGTTGCTGGTCACGTCCTCGAAGGTCTGCGGCACGGGCAGGTGCAGCAGACGCCGGAACTCGCAGTACCGCGGCACCCCGAGCTCGCGGCAGCGGACGATGTCCAGCGCCGCCATGTCCATGTACGCGCCGGTATCGGGCCGCTGGAACTTCTGCAGGCCCTTCGGGAAGTTGTGCAGGGTGACCAGGCCCGGATGCATGGTGCCGAAGGTGTAGAGGATGTCGGTCAGCGGCTGGTCCCGCAGGATCGGGACGGCCTGCGGCCCGGTGATCTCGCTGAAGGACCGCGGCCCGAGCGTCGGCGCGTCGCCGTGAACCGACCGGAAGTCGAAGTCGTCCGGCACCAGCGGGTGCATCCGGTAGACCGCGACGAATTCTTCGGTGAGCGCGTACGGCACGCCGAAGTCCTCGGTGTCGGTGCCGGGAATGCCGCGCAGGGCCTCGTTCTTGGAGATCGCCGCGACGAACTTGTGCAGCTTCTGGCCGGCCAGGCCCCACCAGTTCGCGTACAGCCCCTCGACGGCCGTGGGGTGGGCGGTGACCGCGGGCGTCCATTCCACCGTGTGGATCTTGGCGATGAGCGCGCAGGTGATCAGCCGCGCCTTGGCGAACAGCGTCTCGTCGCCGAACTCCGGGTGGGCCGCGGCGAGCATGGCGGCGATGCTGTTGTGCTCCAGCGAGAACAGCGTCTGCATCATGCCCAGGCCCAGCCAGAAACCCGGCACCAGGGTCGGATCGTTCGCGGGGTCGGGCGGGATCGGCGGCAGCCCGTCGACCAGTCGCAGCCGGCCGCCCGTGCCTTCGCGAAGAAACCGCTGCTGTTGCAGGTTGTTGCCGTAGATCGACGAGCCGTCCCACCAGTGCGTGTTCACGTTGAGGTGGGTGGGCGGCAGGGTCGAGCCGGGGGGTGAGGTGGGGTCGGCCGGTACCCGCATGACGACGACGGGGGGCGTGGGCCAGTCGTCGCCCGCGACCTCCGGCAGCACCCACGGGTCGTCCTTGGGGCTGGTGCCGTGACTGACCCAGTCGTGGACCATGAACTGCAGCCACGCCGTGATCAGCGCGTTGCCGGCCGTGGCGGGGTTGAAGGTGTCGCGGGTCATCAGCTTGAGGCTGATCTCGCGCGGGTTCGGCACCATCATCCGGTCTTTGTCGGGCCAGGTGTCAGCCAGCGGCACGTTGCGCCCGAAGCGGGTGTTGGCCATCCCCATCTCGGGGTGCTCCAGGTCGTTCCAGCTGCCATCCGCGGTGCGCGCGGTCAGGTACGACTCGTCATACGGCGGCGGTAGCACCGGATCAACCGCCGGCAGGCGGGAGGTATCGATGAGGTTCTCGCGCCGGAGGGTGTCACGAATGCCGATGAGCTCAGCCAGGCCAAGCGCCTTCGGCAGCGTGTACCACGGGTGCTTGACCGCCACCTCGCCGGTGATCTTGTCGTAGAGGCGCTTGAGCCGGCCGGGCCGGTAGGCCACGTCCGACGTGCTGACACCCTCGGGCGGTGTAGCGGGTGAATCCACAGTCGTTCCTCCCCCTTACCTCGTTCCGGCGACTTTCGCTCGGCACGGAGGGATCTGGCGACACCTCATTTTGGCACCCTCGCGCTGAGGTTTCATAGGGACAGAGGGGCCGGGTTCCTCAGCTGATACAGGTGCCGTCTAGCCGGATGGGTGGGCGGTGGGACGGTCCACCCCTAAAGGTGGACATCAAGGTCGTGGACCATCCCAGCCGCTTAGAAGAAGGGACAGATGTCGAGGTAAATGCCCGAGGTGCTGATCGTCGTTCCGTTGGACAGGGTGATGGTGCTCGCGCCGATGGTCAGTAGGTGAGCCTCCGGTTCCGTGCCGTCGAAGTGGTGCGGTTCCGGGGTGCTTGGCGTGCCCGCGGCTGGGCCGGTTGTCGTCCCGATCCCGGTCGTGATCTCCGCCGGCTGGGTGGCGGCGAGCATCCGGTAGATCGCCTGTTGCTGCTGCCACTCCTTCATCCAGCCCTTGAACTCCACCTCGAACGTCTCGCGCGTCTGCTCGTCTGGGAAGACGAACTTGAACGTGCTGCTGATCTCGGTCATTTACTTCCCCCTTTATCGTGATGGTGATGGTGGTGCGCCCAGCCGCCGACGGGTGATCGGAAGCAGTGGGACGCGGTTTTCGTTCCAGCCGAAGCGCTGGTGCAGGACGTCCGGGTCGAGGTCAGGCCGGGCGAGGTGCTCGAGGAACCGCGTCCCGATGTCGCCAGCGAGCGCGGATACCGCTGCGCTCGGCAGCGGAGCGGCGCGGCGCGCGGGATCCCAGTCGGCGCGCGCACGCTGCTCGGCGCGCCGCTGGCTGAGCAGGAACACCCGGGCGAGCTGCTCCGGATGCTCCATGATCCAGCCGAAGAACACCTTCGACGCGTCGCAATTGACCTCGAAGAAGTTACCCTCGGCGACGTTGAACGCATGGCAGCCGTAGTCGCACACGACGTTCGCCGGGCAGGCCGCGCAGGTGCTCGGGACCTCCATCGCGGTGTCGAGTCCCAGCAGCATCTCGTCCCAGCGCTCGTCGAAGGCCGTGTCCGCGTAGTCGGCGACCTTGGCCGTCGCCGTGACATTGGTCCGCGGGCAGGGGTACGCGCCGCCTTTACGGTCGAAGTACAGGAGCTCGGTGCCGGCCGGGCAGCGCATCGCGCAGCAGCCGCGCGGCGAGGCGAACGGCGACTGGCCGCCGAACAGGCTGCTCACGAGCTTGAGCACGGCCTGCGAGAGATTGAGCTCCATGATGTTGCCGTCGCGGGCGGCCATCTCCTCGATCAGCGCCTGCTTGGCGGCCGCCCATTCCTCCGCACGCGGGGCCAGGGCGACGTTCCACGAGGCGGTCGCGCCCATCTGGTTCGCGCGGAACAGGGCTACGCCGAGCGAGTCGAGGTGGGCGACAACCTCGTGCATTCGGGTGGCGTTGGCCCGCGTCACCGTAACGATGACCCCGGGGACATGCCCGTACGCCTCGCTGAGCTGGTGGAACCCGGAGAGCGTGCGGTCGGTGTCGCCGCGCGTGGCCTCGTTGATCGAGGCGTCGCCGTCGAGGCTGACGCCGACGTGCACGTCGTGCTCGGCGAGCAGCCGGGCGAGTTCCGGCGTGACAAGGGTGGCATTGGTCTGGAGCGAGAGCGTGAACCGCTTGCCGTGCCGGTCTGCCACCTCGCGCGTGATCGTAAAGGCGCTCTCGAGCCAGTCGCGCCCGGCCAAAAGCGGCTCGCCGCCGGCCAAGCGCACATCGACGGGTTCGGTCTCGGGCGTATTGAAGGCCACCTCAAGCGTGCCGCGGAGGGTGTCCTGCGACATCGCAGCCGAGTGGCCCTGGCGCGACCACATGTGCTCCGGGAAGCAGTACGAGCAGCGCATGTTGCACGAACCGAAGTTCTCGATGACCACCATCCGCGTACGTCGGCGGCTGCTCAGCGTCATGACCCACCTGCCGCGAGTGCCGCGCGCACGTCCTGTACTCGCCGGTGCCGGCCTGCGTTCGTCCCATCGTCGGCGAGGCCGTCCGGCTCCAGGCCGAGCGCGCCGGCAATCGGCAGGTGCCCGACGATGGCCGCGCAGCGTGACAGCACCGAGTTCTTGCGCTCGGTTACCCACACCAGGTCGGCCAGCGTGTCGACGCGGTGGCGGAGGTGCGGGGGCACGCTCCCATCCGCGGGCGAGGATCCGGCCGCGGCTGAGGATCCGGCCGCGGCTAGGGCCCGAAGGAAACGCTCATCTACCGGCTCATCCGCATCTCGCCGTTCGGTGAGGGACGCACGCAGCTCGAGCGCGACCTCCTCCTTGGCGAGCGCGGCGATCCAGGTGATCCGGTTCATCCGCACGAACCGAAACAGCGCGGAGGCGACGTCTGAAGGGATGCCGTCCCACCCGGACCAGCGGCAGTCATTCGCATATGTGTCGCGCAGCGCCGCGGCGCTCGGCGCGCCGGCCTCCAGCAGCCGCGCGAGCCCGGTGGCGAGGTCGCGCAGCCGCGTCTCGGCGGTCAGGATGCAACCGTTGTCAAACTCGATTTCGAGCGGTCCGCCCAGGCCCACGGCCGTGGGAGCGTCGACCAGGGTAGCGACGCGCACCAGCGCCTCGGGGCTGAGGACCGCCTGCTCGCATTCGAACGTGCTGGAGAAGCGGCCGAATCGCAGCAGAGCAACCATGCCCCGCCTTAACGGCGGTGCGCTGCGCGGAGCTGCCGGCGCGTCCACGACGCCGTGCGTGCCGTCGACACGCAGCTCGGCACCGGACTCCACGGCGTCGACGATCCCGTGCAGGCCGGTTACGCAGGGGACGCCTCGCTCGCGAGCCAGGATCGCCATGTGACTGAGCACGCCCCCCGTCTCGCTGACCAGGCCGGCCGCATCGCGTGCGGCCCAGGCGATATCCGCAGTAGCGTGTCGCGCGACAACGATCTCGGCAGGACGGCAAGCCTGGAGGTCCGCCGGTTCTCGCAGTACGCGGGCCAGCCCGCGAGCGGAGCCGGCTGAAGCAGGGCGTCCAACCCATCGGAACGATGGCGCTGCCACGCCTGACTGCGACCCGTCTGTCACGCGACCCCCCTCGCGTCACCCCGGCCAGGAGGGAGGCTCGCCCTGGGCGGCCTCCTCGAGAGCCATGCCTTTCACAAAGGAACACGGAGACGGTCTCTATCCCGTGTGCAGACCGCATGGAGAGCAAGTGGAGATCATGTGGAGGCCTTTCCGCCGCAGCCGCCAAATCCCTCCCAACGAGTCTCGTTTCAGGGACAGGGATGCGCCACATCCGTACCGTGCCCGCGGTTGGGCGCTGCGCGTGCAGGATGGCGGGTCCCCCGACCTCACCCGCACCTGCTAGAACATGGATTCGAAATACTAGCCTCTAACAAGGCTTTCCAGCCGGCACGATGGACGGTTGTGCCGGCCAGAGCCCGGCCAGAGCCGGCACGATGTGCCATCGCACCGGCCAGATCTGGTTAGCGATGACTGCGGAAGGAAATTTCGCGCACCCTTCTCGATAAAGGGCCGCTGCTACCGAAGCGGCTCTGACCGTAGACTCTGATGACTATCTGCCGGGCTCGGACAGTCTGAGATACTCCATGGTTATGACCGCCTCAGCGCCGATAGTGGCCGCGGCCATGGCGCCCGACACGTCAAGGGCTGTGACCGTCGCCGGGGACGGAACAGTACGGACCTGGGGCGCCGGCGTCGATTCGTCGGTAAGTCGCGGGACGGTGCCCATCGGCGGCCAGTCGGTGACGGTGGCTATGTCAGTTAGCGGCATGGTCCGGGTCCTCTGGGCGGCGGAAGAGACGCTCGAGCTGTCCGAAGAGGTTCGGGGTGTTTGGTCGAGGAACATCGCTTGCCGGGCGTTGGCACCAGTCCGGGCCGTGGCCCTCTCGCCATCTGGCCGGGTCGCCGTCATTGCCTGCGAGGACGGGACACTCCGAAGCCTGAATGTAATAACCGGGAAGTTCGGCTGGACGCTGGCCACCGGTGCGCTGACGGCCCGAGCCGTCGCGGTGGCTTCGGACCGGGGTCCGGTGGTCGCCGTTTTCCCCGACGGCAGCGTGCGACGCTACGATCCCGAGGCGGGAATGTCGGACATCGTGGGCACCGCGCCCTCAGCCCGTCTCGTGACGATTACTCCGGACGGCGGCGTCGTGGTCGCCGCAAACTCTGACGGCAGCCTGTTCCGCTGGAGACCACCTCTCGGCGCACCGCCTGAATTCCGGGATTTCGGCGCAACCACCACCGCGGTCGCCGTCGACGGCACCGGCGACAAGCTGCTGGTCGGTACGGACGACGGCAGGGTGTGGCGCTACGATTTCGCCGACCGTCGTAAGGTCGACTTCGCCGGGCCCTGGTGGCGATCCTCCCCTGGGCCCGCAGTCGAGTCCTCCCCTGCGCCCGCAGTCGAGCCGGAGTCGCCGTGGGAGGGAGTCGCGTCGCCGCGGGAGACAGCCGAGCCGTTTTATGCAGTCAGGCCGCGGCGCGCATTCGAGCCGCCGCCGGCGCGAACCCGTGGGCGCAGGATCGTGGACGACGATGTGCGGTTTACCGTTTACCGGCCGCAAGTGATGTCACCGGGGGTGTGGGCTTCGCTGCTGGTGTTCGCGCACAAGACCGACCTCGTGCAAGAACCAGGCCAGGCTCCGCTCGACCCTAACAAGCAGGTCGAAGCCATGGCCCGGGCGCATTTCGGCGACGCGGTAGCACGCCCCGCCGCGGCCGACGCCCGAAGCGGGATCTTCCGGGGCAACCGGCTGCGGATCGTCCCGGACCTGCCCGGCATCCGGTGCAACCCCGAAGACGCCGAACTCGACTGGTGGGAACCGGTGCATGAGGTGCTGTTCCGGCTGCGCGCCGAGGCCAGCCTCGCCGGGTCGGTCGTGCGCGGAGCCGTCCGCGTCTGGTGCGGCCCACTGCTCCTCGGTGAGGTATCTCTCGCGATCAGCATCGCCGCGAGCGGATCCGCGGCAGTTTCTCCACCGGTGAAGGATTCGGTGCAGCGTTATCGCAAGATCTTCCCGTCGTACTCGCACGACGACCGGGCGGTCGTGGAGGGCTTCGCTGAGGCCGCCCGGGCTCTCGGCGACCAGTACCTCCAGGACGTGCTCGCGCTGCGCGCGGGCGAGCGCTGGGAAGCTCGCCTGCCGGAGTTGATCAGGCAAGCCGACGTGTTCCAGCTGTTCTGGTCCAGCAACTCCATGCGGTCGCGATACTGCCGGGATGAATGGGAGCACGCGCTGGCACTAGGACGGCCGTCATTCGTACGGCCCCTTTACTGGGAGGA
This sequence comes from Actinomycetota bacterium, assembly GCA_003168295.1. Next base: position 13,916 of record PMST01000558.1, on the reverse strand, counting down.
TCCCCTGCCCGAGGACCCGGCGCTGGGACTGCCGCCGGTTAGGCTGCGGGAGCTGCACTTTGTGAAGGTGCGGCCCTACTCGACACGGACAGCTCCACCGACCGAAAGATCCTGGTGGGAGGCGCCACGCGCTTACCAACAAGAGTCCCTCCCCCCTCCCCCGCCGCTCCGTTCGGCCCCGCCGACGCGTCCGACTGCCGCTAGCCCTAGGCCTAGCCAGGAGGCCCCGTTGCCCAGGACTACGGGGTGGGCTTCTCGGCGTACGGCGCTCGCGGCCGCTGCGCTGGTGATTTTGGTGATCGCCGTCGTGGTGGTGCTCGTTGCACTCCACGTCCTCTAGGGATAACAGCGGGCGGGTCGCGGAAGCGGGCAGGACCGGCGGGAAGCCAAAGGCCCGGACCAGGGCGGGGTCGCCGAACGAGTTGATCCGGGTGATTCCGGCGGCGGCCATCGTGAAGGCCACGATGCCGTACGCCTGGTAGGCACCATCGGGGTCACGGCAGTAGCAGATGGCGGCTGGCTGCCCGTTGGCGCGGGTGGGCAGCATGCGCCAGTCACCGGGTGCGCCCAGGACCCACGCGCGGAGAAAGGGCACGCAGGTCTCGCAGCCGGCGAACCAGGTCCGGAACGGCGTCGCCTCCAGGGTGGCGTCGGCGCAGAGCAGTCGCTGGAGCGCGGCCGCGTCGGCGTTCTGGAAGGCGGCGATGTACCGGTCGACAAGCGCGCGTGCTTGCGGTTCGGCAGGCTCGGTGACGTCATCGGCGGCCGGGGCCACCTCCCGGAGCCGGGCCCGGGCTCGCTGCAGCGTGCTCTTGACGGCAGTGGTGGTGGTGCCGAGTATGACGGCGACCTCGGCGGCCGGGAAGGCCAGCACGTCCCGCAGGATGAGTACCGCCCGCTGCGGGCCGGGCAGGTACTGCAGGCTGGCGATGAGCGCTAGCCGCAGGCCCTCGCGCGCGGTGATGATGGCCGCCGGATCGGCTGAGTCGGGGCTCACCATGGCGTCGCTCACCAGGGCATCGGGAATCGGCTGCAGCCAGCTGACATCGGGACCGGCCGGCTCCGGGGCCGTGTCGGGGTCCGGTTCGGCACCGCTGAGACCGCTCGGCAGCACGCGGCGGCTGCGGTGCTCCAACGCGTTGAGGCAGGCGTTGGTCGCGATGCGGTAGAGCCAGGTCCGTTCCGATGATTGGCCTTTGAACCCGCTGTAGGAACGCCAGGCACGCAGGTAGGTCTCCTGAACCAGGTCCTCGGCGTCGTCCACCGAGCCGAGCATGCGGTAGCAGTGCGCCAGCAATTCGCGGCGGAGCGGCTCGGTGGCGCTGGCGAACTTGGCGCTGTCCGTCGCTACGGTTCCGCCCTCCTGGGTCACACCGGGCGGCCGAGGAAGGCGGCGAGCAGGCCGGCCGGGCCCGTTCCGGCGGGAGCCTGGACGACGGGCCCGAACGGGGCCACGCCGTCGGGCCCGCGATAGGCCTCGAGGATCGCGGTCCTGGCCCGGGTGAGCAGTTCGCCCGCTAGCTCGGGGTCCAGGTCAGTGGGGTGTCCGATGGCACGGGCCAGGTCCCACCCGTGGGTGAACTGGTCCGTGGCGGCCAGGCTCATGAAGGCGGCTCCGGAGAACTCGCCGAACGGCAGCGCGACCGCTGTCTCCAGGGCGCCTTCGGCTCCGAACGCGGCGAGCGCGGTCTGGATGCTCTCGTCGTAGCGGGCGACGAAGTCGCCGGCGGCGTAGTCCTGCGCCGCGACCTCAGCGCCGCCGCTGATGCTCGCCGCCGCCCAGCGGGCCGTGCCCACGAAGTGGTTGATCAGGGCATGCACGTCCCATGATGCGCACGGCGTCCGCGCCTCCAGCTGGCCGGCCTGGACCTCGGCCAGGACGGCGCGGGTGCTGGCGAACGCACGGTCAAGCACGTCGGTACGCGTTCTTACCTGGTCACTGTTCATCGATGGCGATCCTAATCCGCGGCTCAGGCCGCACTCCCCTGGCGGTTACCGAAGGCGGTAGCCCTCAACTATTAAGACCGGCCGGCAGCGGAAAAGGAATCGCGGCCGGGAGCCAGGCCAGGGTGAGCATGGACAAGGTGAGCATGGACAAGGTGAGATGGGGCGTACGATATTGCCCTCCCGGGGAGGTGGCGGCGTGCCCGGTTTGTCATCGCGGGGGATCTTCCTCAGCTACCGGCGGGATGACGCTGCACCCTACGCGCGCTTGTTGCAGTTCCAGTTGCGCGAGCGTTTCCCTGACGCGCGCGTCTTCATGGACCTGGACTCCATTGAGCCGGGCCTGGACTTCGCTGAGGTCATCCATGAGGCGGTCGACTCGTGCGCGGTGCTAGTCGCTCTCATCGGGCGCCAGTGGGCAACGCTCACCGATGAGGAGGGGCATCGGCGGCTGGATAACCCAGACGACTACGTGCGCTTCGAAGTCGAAGCAGCGCTCGGGCGCGGTGTGCGCGTGATCCCGGTGCTGGTCGACGGGGCCAGACCGCTTCGGCAGCAGCAGCTGCCTTCGGAACTGCAAAGGCTAGCGCGGCTCAATGCTCTTGAGCTGAGCTACGGCCGGTACGAGTACGATGCGGACCGGCTCCTTGACCTCATCCAGCGGGTGCTAGCCGCGACAACTAGCACTGGCACCGTGCCTCACCCCCCGCCCACGGCGGACGCCGAAGTCCTCGCTGGCCTCAGCCTCGATGAGACCAACCCGATCACCAGGGTCTCGCAGCGGGGGGAAGTCGCTGGCAGTATCGGCTCGCCGATCCAGACATGGGATCGGGTCTCGCGGGGGATCACCGGCGTTACCGAGCTGATCTCCCGGACCTTGGGGCCGATGGGCCGGACGTGCGTGCTGACGGACCAGTCTGGTAACGATATTGAAGCGCCCGATTCCACGACCATCGTGGAACATTTCGTTCCCGACGATCCTCATCATGCGCTCGGGGCCAGTTACGTTCGGACTATGGTCGGCGATCAGCACCACGGCGCGCATGACGGCGCGGCGACGGCCGCCGTGCTCGCCCACGCGATGGTCGCGCGCACCGTCGACGCATTGCACAGCGGCGCAAACCCGATGTCCCTCAAGCGGGGGATCACGGCAGCGGTGGCGCAGGTGAGTGAGGAGCTATCACAGATCGCCTCGGACTTGATGAACAAGGAGCAGATCGCTGCACTGGCAACTACGTCCGACGGGGATCCAGCGACCGGTCAGATTGTCGCCGAGGCGATAGACAAGATCGGCAGGGAGGGCGCTATTGCGGTCGAAAGAAGCAACACCTCCGACCTGAAGCTCGAGCTCGCCGAGGGCATGCGTTTCGCCAATGGCTACATTTCGCCTCACTTTGTGACCAACTCGGAGCGGATGGAGGCAGTCCTGGAGGATCCTTATATCCTCCTGACTGACGCTAAGATCTCCGCCGGTAAGGACCTGCAGCCGTTGCTAGCCAAGGTGGTCAAGTCTGGCCAGCCGCTAGCCGTCATCGCCAGGGACGTCGACGGCGACGCGCTTGCGACCCTGATCGCCAGTAACCTCCGCGGACCGTCTAAGTTCGTGGCCGTGAAAGCGCCCGGGACCGGCGACCAACGCAAGGCCATGCTGGCTGACATCGCCATTCAGGCAGGCGGCTATGTCGTCGCCGAGGAAACCCAGCTCACGCTGGAGAACGTCGACCTGGACAAGCTCGGCCGCGCTCGCAAGGTCGTCGCCACCAGGGATGAGACGATGATCGTGGATAGCGCCGGCGACGGGGCCCAGCTCGCCGGACGCGTCAATCAGATTAAGCGCGAGTATGACGAACTCGCGAATACCGACTTGGACTATGAGCGCGGGAGGCTGATGGAACGGCTAGCCAAGCTGGCTGGCGGTGTAGCCTTGATAAAGGTTGGTGCGGGGTCCGAAGACGAGTTCCACCAACGAAAACAGCGTATGGAAGACGCCGTATTGATTTCGCGCGCGGCGATCGAAACCGGTATTCTCCCCGGCGGTGGCGCAGCACTCGTGGACGTGCAGCGTCGGCTCGCCAGTCACGATCGGCTCACTAGCGGGACCATTCCATCCACGGCAGACGAAGCTACCGGGATGGCGATAGTGGTCGACAGCCTGGCCGAACCGCTCAAGCAGATAGTGACTAACGCCGGTCAAGATCCAGCCGCACTCGCCGGTTTCCTTGCGTCCTGGCAGCCCGGTACCGGGATCGATGTCTTGGCCGGGGTCCCCAAAGACATGCTAAAGGCGGGCATCATCGACACCGTCGCGGTCGTCAGCAAAGCTGTCACCAATGCGGCCAACCTAACTCAGCGACTGCTCCTACTCACCTAGACGGAGCAGTCACGGACTCCTAGCTCCGCCAGGGAACCAACACGCCTGGGTCGAACCTCGTATCCAGCCGTCCTCAGGTCCAGGTCGTTGACAAGATCATCGGAGGCGACCGCCGCCATGGCCAGCTATCTCGACGCCGGATCGATCGTGGCCGGCAGCGCGGTCCTGACGCTGTGAGCCAAGTCCTACGACCTGAGAAACACGTCCATCAGCGTTATCAGCGCGTTCAGCTCCAATGCCATCTCGGCGGGCGTCGGCGCCCTGATCGGCGGCTGGATCTGCGACCGCTACGGCCGCAAGCGGATCGACACCTGGGACCTGCTGCTGTACGTCTTCGGCCTGCTGTGGATCGACTTCGCGGTGCACACCTGGATGCTCGTGCTCGGGTATGTCCTGGCCGGACTCGCGGTCGGTATCGACGTGCCGGCCTCCTGGACGCTCATCGCGGAGATCGCGCCGGCCAGACGCCGCGGCAGGCTCGGCGGCCTGGCCCAGGTCATGTGGTATTCGGGGCCGGTCGTGGTGCTCGCGCTGTCCATCGCGCTCGAGCATGCCTTACCTGTACAACCAGTTCGGCCTGCACAGCCGGGCCGCCGACGTGGGGCTTGAGTGTTTCAGGGGCGCGCTCAGCATCGGCGTCGCGGAGCTGATCTTCATGCCGTTCGTGGACAAGGTCAACCGGCGCGGCATGCTCGCCATCTCGATCATCGGCCAGGCCGTGGCGATCGGGCTGTTCGTGGTGTTCAAGGTCAGCTACCCGGTCGCCATCTCCTACGTGCTGCTGGGCGGGATCTGCAGCGGCTTCGGCGTCCAGTCGTTCTATCAGATCTGGTCCACTGAGCTGTTCCCCACGTCCGTTCGGGCGACAGCACAGGGTTTGACCTTCGCGGTCGTCCGGATCGGGCTCGGCATCTTCAGTTTCTACGTACCGGACATCACCAAGGCCGGGTTCAAGCCGCTCGCGGTCATCATGTTCTGCATGTATGCGGCGGCCGGCCTCATCGGCATCGTCTTCGCCCCTCGTAACACCCAGGGCCGCACGCTCGAGGAGATCCAGGGCACCGATTCCAGCCGGCCCGCCGCCGCCCGGGTCGTGAAACTGTAAGAGGCTGCCCGGGCGGGACGCCTCATCTCCATTGCCGCGTCCGGAGCGAATCTCCGCCAATTACACTAATGGCCCTGGCGGAGCGGCATCCCGATAGGAGTATTTCGCTGAATATCGCCAGTGCGGCGGCGGGCTCCGGCAACGAATAATAGCCGGAGCGCGATAGGAGGCCGTAAACCTGGCCGGTGGCTTGGGCGTCAATATAGGCAAGCGGCAACGCTGCCACCCAGCAGCCTCCGGCACGAAATAGACGCATCACGAAATGTCCGCAAGGACGACCTGCGTTTCATCCCGCATGTTCCATTCCGGCTTGATTGGACCTGACATGGCCCTAGCGGACACGTGGTACAGCTCCGGCACGTTCTGGGCGGCGGCCGGAACGCTTGCCGTTCTGATATCGGGCTCAATTGCGACATTCATTACGATCTGGCTAGCCAATCCAGTCCGGCGGCTGGAGTGCGTGATGTCAGCGGCCCCCCTGCTGCAGGGATCCGCGCAGGAGATGCCCGGCGGGCTGCGGATTACCTGGAACGGCGATGAGCTTGAGGACCCGCATATACTGGAAGTCAGCCTAATCAGTCGCGGCCGCAGAGACATAGGACGCGATGACTTCGACCAGCCATTGGAACTCAGAGTAGGCGCGAAAATCCTGGCCATCTTGCGGCCCGACTCTAGCCCAGATTCGTCAGCTTTCCGCACGGTAGCCTTCGAAGATGACATCCTCAAAGCTGGCCCTGGTCTCATACGCCGAGACCAGCCGATCAAGTTCACCCTGCTGGCCGCCGGCCGAGATCCCGTACTCACTTCCGCTGCGGCGGCCCTGCGTGACGTCGATGTAGAGGTGCTCCGTACCGAGCCGTCGGGTCATCGCTGGTCAGCTACGGTGAAGCTGGCAGCCAGCCTCACCGTAGCTGCGGTGATGGCGGGACTGGTGCTCATCGGACTCGCGATCGGCCATAACCCTTCGGCAGCCAATAATTCGGCTGTGGGCAGTTCAGCTCCAACGTCTGCGCCACCGACAGCAACCGGGCCCCTGGTGGCAGCGGAGGCAGCACTGAAGTCAGGTAGTCCAGCTACCCAGCTCAGCGGCATCAGCACTTTGCAGCGGATAATGAAAACCTCGCCAGCCGACCAGCCGACGGCGATACAAGCATTGACTGAGTTTATTCGCGCGAAGTCCCCGTCCGGCAGTAATGACCAGCCGGTAACGACCATCATTCAAACCGCCTTGACTGTCCTAAGAAACAGAAATCCGGTTCACGACGGCGGCGTCACAATTAATCTTAGCAGCGTTAACTTCACTAACGCGATCCTTTCCGGAATAGATCTAAACGACGCGGACCTCATTGATACGGATTTTTCCGGCGCCGATCTGAGCAGCGCGAGCTTCCGCGACGCGGATCTAAATTACGCATTCTTTGGCGGCGCGAATGTAGCTGCCGCCAACTTCGGCGACGCGAACCTTACCAGCGCCTCTTTTTACCAGACGATAATGTGCCGCGGTTCTTTGCCTACCCAATCTGACGGCGGATATAGCTGCAGTTCCGACTGATAACGGAACGACGTAGACCACACCGCGAGGTAGCTACATAAGGTTGAGCCGCCGTCTGTGGCGGCAGCCGATTCCGCCACAGACGGCGGCGGCCAGAACAGCCGTTGATGCCCTAGTGCTGCTCGCCGAGGTTGCAAACTGGCGTAAACCGGTCAGACCACGCGGATCTGACCGGTAGAATAGGGGCAGACGGAGGCATAATGCGGACTATGAAGACCGGCGCAGTGCGGGCGACCAGGGTAGGGTCCGGTCCTGCCGGTGAGCCTTATGGCGGCGGATTTACCGTCGCCAAAATCGTCGTGCCTTATGACTGCGCGAACGGGCATAGGACGACGGTGCCGTTCATCTCGACCGTCATTGTCCCACCGCAGTGGGAATGCCGGGTCTGCTCGGAGCCCGCCGGGACCATCCCGATCGACCCGCCCCAGCCGGACAGTTCCCGAGCTGCGGGGTTCATGGGCGGGAAAACCCACCTGGGGCACGTCAAGAGCAGGCGCTCACCCGCCGAGGGCGAAGCCCTGATGGCCGAATCACTGGCCCGCCGCGACCACCCCGAACAGTTCAACATCTGGACCGGACCCCGCGGGCGGAGGCCCTGAGGCCGCCTAGGACCGCGATGCCAGGCCAGCCGGCCCTACGACGGATCGGGCTGGTGTTCTGGCCGGGCGCACAGCGCGTCAAGCCGCTCCAGTGTCTTGGCCATGGCCTCGATCCAGACCTTGCCGTTGTCCATCCCGGCACGCGCCTCTTCCGGCGCTCGTGAGCAGTCGTAGATTTCCGTCACGACGGTCGCATCCGGCCCATCGGGGGTGAGCTGGTAGCTCCACCGCTGCCCCAACGACCGTCCGGCGCGCGGGTGGCCGCGCCCGGCTTCCGGTTCCCAGCCGATCCGCCGGTCTTGCTCGTATTCGACCACATGGTTGTTCATCTCGTAGTCGCCAAGGTGGGAGAAGTACATCTTCATCACGAAGACGTCTTCCACGCCCGAGATCACCGCGGCGGAACCCGATCCCCGCAAACTCTGCGAACCGTCGAACTCCGTGTGCCGCACCGGATTGGCCAGGACCTGGAAGATCTCATGCGCTGGAGCGCAGATCCGCCGCGACACGGCAACAGGCTGGTACTCATCGTCCGTCATGAGACCCACTTCCCTTCCCTGGGGCAGCCGCCGCCCGGCGTCCCACACCGATACCGACGACGGGTAAGACCCGCCATCGCTCAGCAATTCATCGGCGGGGGGTGGCCTGGCACGGCGGGTGGTAGGACATGCCCGGCAGGAGCTGGTTCCATTCGGGCTGGCTGATAGCCGGTCCGGTGTCGCGGCAGAGCCTGCTGGCCAGGTCGGCGAGGTCGGTATCCCAGATGCTGATCGTGCCGTCATCGTAGGCCGTCGCCAGGAATCGGCTGTTCGGGCTGAAGGCGATCATGTCGGTCTGCGCCCCGGCGGTCTCGGCGGGCAGGATCGCGGCCTGCACCGGGGCAGAGATCGTGCTCGTGTCCCAGACGATGGTGTCCGAGCCCGCCGCGATCGCCAGGAACCGCCCGTTCGGGCTGAAGGCCAGCGCGTCGGCCGAGCCGCCCGCGCCGACGATCTGCCGGGCCTGGCCCGCCTGCTGGCCGGTTACCGGGAGGAGGTACGCACCGGCAGTGGTCCCGGCCGCGAGGCTCTGCCCGTCGGGGCTGAAGGCCAGCGCGTCGATCGCGCAGCCGCCGGCACAAGCAGGCAGCTGCGGGATCCGCGTGGGCGCCGCGGTACCGGTGACGTGCCAGAGCCATAGTCCGGGGGGGATAGCGGGGGTGATACCCGGGGAGGCAGCGTAGGCGAGGATCCGTCCGTCTGGGCTGAAGGCCAGCGCGCTGGGTATGGTCGGGGTGGTCTCATGCCGCACCAGGGTGGGCCGGGCCGGGTCGGTCACGTCCCACAGCGTGATCCGCTGGCGATCCGCAATGGCCAGCAGGTGCCCGTCTGGGCTGAAGGCGACGCCGCCGAAGATCGCGTTCTCGGCGAGGGTCTTCAGCCAGACCGGGTGGCTGGGCTCGCTGATGTTCCACAGCGAGACGTCCGTTTCGCTGGCCAGGGCGAGGACCCGCCCGGCTGGATCGACGGCGACGCCCTCGGTGAGCTGTGCCTTTTGCAGCAGGACGCTCGACGGTGTATCAGGGCCTGTCGTGACCTCGGGGTTGGTGACGGTACCGAGTGGACGCGGATCCTGCAGATCGGCGACGTCCCATAGGGTGGCCCCGGCGCCGTTGCCTGACGAGATCAGCCCGGAGCCGGGCGCGATAGCGATCCACGTTCTATTCTCATCACCCGCGGCGATCCTGGACAGCGCCCCGGGCTCCGGCGCGTCCCACAGGTCTACGCCGTCGCCACCTCCGGCCGTCGCCAGCATGCGGCCGTCGGGGAGGAAGGCGAGATCGTCCGCGCCGGCGGAGGTGCTGGGTTTGGCGAGAGTGGTAGGTGTGCCGGGTACGGCCAGGTTCCACAGCACAACGCTGCCGGGGCCGACGGTGGCGAGCGTCCGGCCGTCGGGACCGAACGCGACGCCCTCGACGTCGGTGACACCGGCCAGGCTTGCGACCAGGGTGGACCTGGCCGGGTCGGTGGTGTCCCACAGGGTCGCCGGCCCGTTGATGCTGCCGATGGCGAGCAGGTGGCCCGCGGGAGCGAACGCGATCGCGTCGGGGTAGATGTCGGAAGGGGGAAGGTGCCCGGCGATGGCGAGCGCGCCGCTGTCCTGAACGTCGTACAGCGCGGTGCTGGTGCCCACGTCGACGGCGAGGGTCCGCCCGTCCGCGCTGAGCGCCATCGAGGACACGTCACTGCTGGGCACGACGGCCGTTCCGAGCGGCACGGGCCGGGCCGGATCGGCGATGTTCCACAGCGAGACTTCGCTCCTGCTGGCAAAGAAGGAAATCTCCCTGGCGGCGGCGAGGGTCTTCCCGTTCCCGCTGAACGCGAGCGCCGCCGCGAGCCCGCCCAGCGCCATGGTCCTGACGTGGACGGGATGGCGCGGATCGGTCACCTGCCACAGATCCAGCTGATCCCCGGCGCTGACCGCGAGCAGGTGCCCGTCCGGGCCGACCACGGCGCGATTGATGGCGACGGCGGAGTCCTGGTAGGTGATGCGCGAAAGCTCCGCTCCGGTGACGGGGTCGGCCAGCAGTACGTACTTCGGGGTCGCGATCGCTAGCCAGGCACCGCCGCCGCCATACGCCACGGTGTTGACCTGGCTGGACGCCGCCACGATACGGGGAATCGCCATGCTGGTCAGCAGGGCGCCCTCGGTCAGCGGCGTATCAGACATGCGGTAGGCCTGGGCCAGGTACTGGCGGGCCAGGCCAGGCTGGCTACCTGACAGCGTGCCGGCGTCGGCGACCAGCTCGCGGGCCTGGGCCAGGCTGAGCTCCCGGATCGCGACGTTACGCTGGCCGACGGCAACCACGCTGGCAATCACGGCGAACACCGTCAGTACGGCCAGCACCGCGACCGCGCTGCCCGCCAGCCGCATCGTGCGCCGGTGTTCCCTGAGATGCTCCCCGATTAGCGTGTCCTTCGGAACGCCGCGGATCGGGGCCGCTACCGCCGCCACCCGGTCGGCCGGGACCTGTGACGCCCGGCCACCCGGGGGCAGATCACTCAGGTCGATCCACAGCGGCTCGGCAGCGAACGCGCCGCGCAACGCTGGCGGTACCGGAGCAGCAGCGGACCAGTCCCGTTCCGCCTGGTCCCACTCCATGCCCGGGCTGGTGGCCGCGATTAGTAGTCGATCCGGTGATCGGTGCTCCAGCCACCACCGGACCTCGCGGTCTACCCAGACCGACCGCGCAGCGTCGTCCGAGGCCAGCAGGATAAACCAGCGCGACGACGCCAGCCCCTCCTGGACCGATCCCCACAGTTCCGGGCTCGCCGCGAGATTCGCCTTGTCGATAAAGATCCTTGACATCCGCAACTTGCGCCACGGCTTCGCAAACCGCTCCAGGCTGGCCTGCAGGGCGGGGCCAAGTGTCCGGTCGTGTTCATGACTATAGGAAATGAATGCGTCATAGCCAGAAACAGTCACTATTTGCGTCCCTAACCCCATGCCCACAAGGCTGTTCAGTGGCTCCGTGATTGTATCCCGGCCCGCCGCACGGATCCGACTGGACCTGACCATCCCCCGCGATCCGGCGCAGATCGGGGGCCATTTACGGGCGCTTTTGCCGGGTCGCGGCGGCAGTCATTTACCAACGCCGCGCGTATTCACGTGCCGTCGACAGCAATTCTTTATGTGTGGCTGGCTGCAGGGCGCGGCGTAATGGCTGCTCGGGCCGGTGCCGGGTGGTTTGGGTCCCGGCACCGGCCCGAAGCAACCGCGTTACAGGAGTGCTGCGCTGCGCCTTCTGCTCGCGTTGCCCGGTGTCCCTCCTTCGCTTTGGTGTCGGGCGCTGGCCGGCCCGAATTCGCCGGGCTGGGCGGGGGCCGCTGTCCGGGTGGTCGTGGGGTTCGTCATGTCAGTGTCCGGTCGTGCTGGCGGCGGCCAGGTGGCGGCCGGTGACGTGGTGGATCTCGACGCGGTCGGGTCCGGACAGCAGCGCGGGGTCCTCGCCGGGAGTCAGTTCGGTGGCCATGACCGCACGCTGGGCGGCGTCGAGGGTCTCGACTGACGTCGCGAGGGTGACGATGACGGAACTGAGGTCGCTGCCGCGCAGGACGTAGATGCCCACCAGCCCGCTGAGGCCGCGGATAGCCGGCCAGATCCGCTGCCGGCCGGCCAGATCCTCGGCCGCGGTCTGCTCCGGGGCGCGCGGGCCGTCGAAGCACACCAGCCGGGCATAGGCCGGTACCTGCGTCGCGGCGAGGCCATCCTCGGTGTGCGTGACCTCGTATGTCTCGGCCACCGGCGGGACCAGCCCGGCATCAGGTCCGGGGCATCCGGCGGCGCTGGCCTCGGTGTCCCACAGGGTGAGGCGCACCGCCGCCGGGCCGCCGAGCTGGCGGAAGGTAAGGCAGCTGAGCAGGCCGGGTTGGCCCGCCACGCCGATGCTGAGATCGGCCAGGTCCGGGCTGTCCACCCCGTGACCGGGCTGGCCGTGGTATCGATCTAGACGCGCGTGCATGGGGAGCTCCTTTCGAGCAGGAATCTGTCTCGACCACTGTCGGTTCTGGGGGCCGGCCCGCACATGCGTGCTAGTACGGGGGTCGCTACCTGACTTGGCGCGCGCCGCGTGGACGGCGGCGGACTCAGCGCGAGAGGATGGCCGCGTGGTGGACGCGGTGCCCGGCCCGGAGAGCCTGGCGGGGCGTGACCAGGAGCTGGCCGCGCTGCGTGGCTGGCGGGCGGAGGCGCTGGCGGGCGGAGGCCGGCTCGTCGTGCTGACCGGCCCGCCGGGGATCGGCAAGACCCGGCTGGCGGAAGAGCTGGCCGGTAGCGCGCGCCGTGCCGGGCAGCGGGTGCTGTGGGGACGTGCGGTCGAGGAACGGGGTGCGCCGCCGTTGTGGCCGTGGCGGCGGATACTGAACGCTGTCGGCGTTGCTGAAGAGGACCACCTGGCCGGTAACCATGCTTCCGACAGCGCTCGCTCTGACGACCTGGCTGCGGCCAGGTTCCGCGCGGCGGCCGCGGCGGCCGATGCGATCACGGGCGCTGCGCGTGCCGCCGACCTGCTCGTTGTCCTAGAGGACCTGCAATGGGCGGACCATGCGTCGCTGTTCCTGCTCCGGGAGCTCGCGGCCGAGCTGCCGGGATCGCGGCTGCTCGTGCTGGCCACCTGCCGGGAGGGCGCCGGCGATCCCTGGCGCACCTCGATGGCGGACCTGGCCAGGCTGCCCGGCGTGCAGACCCTGCGGCTGGCGCCGCTGAGCGAGACGGCCGTGGCCGGCCTGTTGCGGGCGGCCGGGGTGACCACCGACCCGGAACTGGCGCGGTTCGTGCATGCCCGCTCGGAAGGCAACGCGCTGTATGTGACGACGCTGGCCCGGGTGCTCGCCGCCCAGCCCGGCGCGGCGGCCGACGCGGATGCGGTCGCACGCATCGCGGCCGGGAGCGCCGAGGTCAGCCAGCTGGTCGCCTCGTTGCTGCGCGACCTGGACGACGGCGCTCGCGCCCTGCTGGCCGCGGCGAGCGTCCTGGGCGCGGATTTCGACTCCGGGCTGGCCGCTGCGGTCGCCGGGACGGCCGCTGCGGTGGCCGGGACGGCCGCTGCGGTGGCCGGGACGAGCCAGGACACGGCCAGCGCGCTGTCGGCCGCGCAGACTTGCGGGCTGGTCACGCGGCAGCCGGACCGCCCCGGCGCGTGGTGTTTCACGCACGCCCTGGTCCGCGACGGCATCTACGCGAGCCTCGGCGAGGACCAGCGGATCGCGCTGCACGCCGCCGCGGCCGCCGCGCTTGAGCCGATGGCCCGGCACGCTCCGGAACGCGGTGGTGAGATCGCGGCGCACCTGCTGCGGGCGGCACCGGACCGGGCCACAGTGCGGCGGGCCGCCGGCTGGGCCGCGACGGCAGCGACAGCAGCGACAGCAGCGCTCGCGTTCGAGGACGCGGTCCGGTACCTGGCCACCGCGCTGACCGCGGCGGACAGCACGGAGATAGGCGGAGCCGAGCGCGCGGAGCTGCTGATCGAGCTGGCCACCGCCGAGTACCGGGCCGGCCAGCTCGCCGCGAGCCTGAAGCACGCGGTCGCCGCCGCGGATGCGGCCGAGCGGGACGGGCGGCTCGACCTGGTGGCCGGCGCTGCGCTGGTGGTACGCGGCGTCGGGCATAGGCCGGTCGCCCTGACGCTGCTCGGGCTCTGTGACCGGGCGCTGGCCGATGGCGGCGCCCCGGCCGCGCGGCGGGCGCGGCTGCTCGCCCAGCGCGCCTCCGCCCTGGCCGAGCTCGGCGATCTGGAAGCCGCCGCCGCCGGATCGGCGGCGGCCATGACGGCGGCCGCTGCCGCCGGCGATCCGGCCGCTGAACTCG
>PMST01000493.1 GCA_003168295.1 Actinomycetota bacterium | reverse complement strand
GCGACACCGGGTCGCTGGCCCTAGGCGGCGTGCTGGCCGGGCTGGCCATCACCACGCACACCGAGCTGCTGCTGTTCCTGCTGGGCGGCCTGTTCGTGATCATCACGCTCTCGGTGGTGATCCAGGTCGGCTCGTTCAAGCTGACCGGTAAGCGGGTGTTCCGGATGGCCCCGCTGCAGCACCATTTCGAGCTCGCCGGCTGGGCCGAGACGACGATCGTGGTCCGCTTCTGGATCATCGCCGGCATCTGCGTAGCCCTAGGCCTAGGCATCTTCTACGTCGGCTGAATTCCCGGACTTAGCGCACCGCGCCGACCCGCGCCCGCATCCGCAGCCGACAAAATGCCCCTTTTGCCCGCTATAAGCGGTCCTCAATGGTTATCGTGCGTCACCAGATCCCTCCCATTAGGGGTAGTGGTGACACACGATCAGGCGAAGGCGCTGAGCTGGTCGTCGATGGGGGCACGGGTGAGGCGGTTGGCCAAGGTGGACATCGTGTAGGTGCCGATCCCGAGTACGACCTCCAGTGCGTTCTGGCTGGTGTAGCCGCTGGTGAGGAAGGCGCGAAGCGCTTTGTCGCCGACGTCGCCCGTGGTGTCGAGAACCCGGAGGGTGAACACCCGGATCGCTTCGAGGCGCTCGTCGGCGAGGGGCCTGGCCTCGGGCCACCCCGCGGTCCGCAGCCCGGCGATGATGTCCGAGCCGGTGCCGAGCGCGGTCAGCCTGGCGGTGTGCATCGCCACGCAGACATGGCAGCCGTTTCTCGTGGCGATCGTCATCACCAGCACTTCGCGAGCCAGCGGGTCGAGCGTCGCGCTTTCGAATATTGCGTTGAGCTTCATGAAACCGTCGAGCAGGTGAGGGGAGGCCGCCATCCGGGCCGTGGCGGCCGGGAGGTAGCCGAGGTGCTGCTGAGTGGCGGTCATCGACCTGCGAGCGCCCGGAGGCGCGGACTCGATGGTGTGATCAGGAAACTCGATGGTGTGGTCAGGGAACAGGCTGCTGGCCGACGGGCTCTGGGACACGATGTACCCTTTCCGCGCTAAGATAGACAATGAGGTTGTCTAAATCGTAAACAAGGTTGTCGATCTATGTCAAATGCCGAGCCACCCGAAGCCTCGCGCGCTTACGGCTTCGAGCTGCCGATGCTGCTGTTCGCCGGGTTCCGGTCGATCATCGACGAGCTACACGCCGAGCTGGGCCGCCGCGGGCATCCGGACCTGCGCCCGGCGCATGGGTTCGCGCTGCAGGCGATCGGACATGGCGGGGCTACGGCCACCGAGACCGGCCGGCGGCTGGGCATCTCCAAGCAGGCGGCGGGCAAGACGATCGAACGGCTCGAAGAACTCGGCTACGTGCACCGGGCTGGTGACGAAACGGACCGGCGGCGCAAGCTGATCCGGCTCACCCCAAGAGGCGTGGCGGCCCTGACCATGTCCGCGATGATCTTCAACGACATCCGGTCCAGGTGGGAAGGCGAGCTGGGCCCGGACCAGCTAGCCGCGCTTGAAGCGGACCTGCGGGCCATGTCTGGAGCTGACACGTTCCGGCTCGACGTCCCCGGCTGGTTCGGCGCCTAGTGGCCTAGCGGCCGAAATCACGGACGAGCTTCCGCGGCGCCTGGCTCCGCCAGGCATCGGTGATCAGTTCCCGCAGCTCATCTTCTGGGATCGCGGGCAGCCTGACCAGGACGGCCGGAAAGCCGTTGTAGTGCGGCTCGGTGAAGAACTTCTCCGGGTCGGACGCCAGCAGCAGCTCCTTCTCGCCCGGGCCCGCCACCCGGACGGCGAGCACATCCGCCCTCGGCACCCGCGGCTTACCCGGCGTCACGCGCTCGTGCCACGCCCAGGCGAACTGCTTCGAACCGCTCTTACTCGAGGAGTTCCGCACCCGGAATCCGAAGCTGTCCTCCGACTCGATGGTCTCAGGGAGCGACAGCGCGATACGCCGTACGTCAGCTTGATCGGCCACCACCCCATGATCCTCCATGACGCCGCGTGGACTGAAATACCAGCGGCCAGAACCGCAGCAACAAACAAGGATTTCAAGAACCAACAAGAAACACATCAACCCGGCATGCCCCAGGAGTCATTGTTAACAACGCGATTCAGCGTAATTTCAGTTTTATTTCGGCAACCTTGAAGTCGGGTCTCCCTCCTGAGCCGGCGTTACGGTAAGTTGCCTGGCGTCCGAAGATCGTGTAGCTGGCTCCTGGGAGCGTGGGTCCATGGTGCAGTCAGGTAAAAGGTTGACGAGGCTGGCCGGCGTCGTGCTCGCCGCGGGCCTGGTCATCAGCGGGCTCATCCCCATAGCCGGGGGATCGGTGGCCGCGTCGGCGTCTGCGTCCTGCGGCGGTTCCGGCGCGGTGACCACGCTGAACGGGACGCTGGCCGACGGCGCGACCTACCTGATCCAGTGCCCGGGAGGTGCTTGGAACGGGACCCTGTACCTGTACAGTCACGGCTATGTGACTCCCGGTGCCGCCAACCCGGCGGAGGACGTCGGCGATCCGATCACCGCGAGCTGGATGCTCTCCCACGGCTACGCGCTTGCGGGTTCCTCCTACGCCACCACCGGATGGGCCATCGCCCAGGCGCTGCCCGACCAGATCAACACCCTGGACACCTTTGACAGCACCTACGGCACGCCGAAGACCACGGTGGCCTGGGGCCACTCGCTCGGCGGCATCATCACGGCCGGGCTGATCCAGGACTACCCGAACCGGTTCGACGCCGCGCTGCCGATGTGCGGCGTGCTGTCGGGCGGCGTGGCGACCTGGAACACCGCACTCGACGGCGCGTTCGCGTTCCAGAAGCTGATCGACCCCTCGGTCCAGATCGTCAACATCACCAACCCCACGGCCAACCTGGAGAACGCCGAGGCCGCGGTGGCAGCGGCCCAGCAGACCGCGGCCGGCCAGGCCCGGCTGGCCCTCGTCGCGGCGCTCGCGGACACTCCGGGCTGGTTCACGCCGCTGTCCGCCGAACCCGGCGCGACCGACTACGCCGCCCAGGAAGCCAACCAGTACCTGTGGTTCACCCAGGTGACCTTCCCCTTCATCTTCGACTTCCGCGCCGACCTGGAGGCCAAGGCGGGCGGAAACCCATCCTGGAACACCGGCGTGAACTACTTCAGCGACCTGTCCAAGTCCGCCGACGCGAGCGAAGTGAAGGCGCTTTACAGCAGCGCCGGGCTCAGCCTGGGTCACGACGTGCAGACGCTGAACCTGTCCAAGCGGATCAGTGCCAAGCCGAGCGCCGTGGCTTGGCTGGCCAGGAACATCTCCTTCGACGGCGACATCTCGGTCCCGGTGCTGACCATGCACACCACCGGTGACGGCCTGGTCGTGCCGGAGAATGAGCAGGCCTACAAGGCCGTGGTCGACCGGGCCGGCCACGGCGCCCTGCTGCAGCAGATCTTCGTGGCCCGCGCCGGCCACTGCGCGTTCACCCCGGCCGAGACCATCACCGCTGTCCAGACGCTGGAGAACCGCTTGTCCACCGGGCAGTGGAACGTCCCCTCTCCGGCCGCCATGAACTCCGGCGCCGCGGCGCTCGGCCCGCAGTACAACGTCTACACGCAGGGCACCGAGCTCGTGCCGACCGCTCCGGCCTTCACCAGCTACACTCCGGCGCGCTACCTGCGGCCGTTCGACCTGTTCTTCTCGCCCCGGGGGAAACTGCCGGTCCGGATCAAGTAACAGATCTTTCTTACCGAACGGCCCGGCGTGCTTCCCCGAAGTCACGCTGGGCCGCTCGCCAGGTGGCCTCGGCCGCACCCATCGGGGTGCTCGGCGGCGCTTGCACGAACGGCCAGATCTCCTCGGCGATGCAGCGCCAGTCCGCGGTCGCGGACAGCTCACCCAGCAGGGCGAACAGGCCGAGGTTGATCCGCTGCAGGATCACGTAGGACCTGGGTATCGCCGCGTAAGCGGCGAGCGGGCTGCGGAAGTCGAAAAAGCGCCTGGTGACCGCGGAGGCATACTCGCCGGTCATCGTGCGCGGTCCTCGTTCCCGCACCGTGTCGTAGAACAAGGCCATGTGCTCGACGATCATGTCCGTGGGCATGGGCGTGTCCGGCATCAGGAAGCCGGCCTCGACCATGGCCCGGCGGAAGGCCTCCGGGTCGTTCTCGACGCACAGGTGCTTGACCATCTCGACCAGCGGCCGCAGCTCGTCGGCGGTGAAATGCTTGACCAGCCCGAAATCCAGGAAGGTGACCCGGCCGCCGCCGCCGAAGAGGTAGTTGCCCGGATGCGGGTCGCCGTTGAAAGCGTGCATCTCGTACAGGCTCCTGAACACGAAGCGGTAGATCGTCTCCGCGGCCAGGTCGCGTTCGGTCTGTGACCAGCTGGCCAGCTCGGCGAACCGCGCGCCGTCCGCCAGGTCGCTGGTCACCAGGCGGCGGGTGGAGAGCTCCTCGATGATTTCCGGGATGTGGATGGTGGGGTGACCCTGGTAGTAGCGGGCGAACAGCTGCTGGTTGCGGGCTTCGGCGCGGTAGTCGAGTTCCTCGGTGATGCGTTCCCTCAGCTCCGCGAGCAGCGCGTCGACGTCCTGGCTCGGTGCGGTGATCTTGAGCATCCGGCGCAGCAGGGCGACGTTGCCCAGGTCGGCCGCGATGGTCTCGGCGATGCCCGGGTACTGGACCTTCACCGCGACCGCGCGGCCGTCTAGCGTGATCGCGCGGTGCACCTGCCCGATTGACGCGGCGGCGATCGGTTCGGGGTCCCAGGTCGCGAAGGCCTGTTCAGGCGGCCGTCCCAGCTCTTCGGTGACGACCTGCGCGGCCAGTTCGGGGCTCATCGGCGGCACGCTGTCCTGCAGCCGGCTCAGCGTCCGGCGGGCGGCCGGCGACAGCCCGTCGTCGACGTAGCTGGCCATCTGGCCCAGCTTCATCAGCACGCCCTTCATCGTCCCCAGGGTGGCGGCGACGTCCTCGGCCGTCTGCAAGGCCAGGTCATTGCGCAGCTGCTGCCGGTGCTCGCCCGCGGCGGCGAACAGCCTCGGCGCGTTGCTCGCGTAGCGCGCGCCTCCGCGCGCGACCAGCCGCAGCGCCGTCAGCCCCCGCTCGACCCGCAGGTTGCCCGCCCGCCGCCCGCCGGCCTTCCCGCGCAGGAGCGCAACCGCCGCGATCGACACGCAGCCCGCCACCACGGCGATAGCCAGCTTCCTCGCCTGCGAGTTCACCCGGCTTTGCTTCTTCCCGCAGAACGCATCCGCAGGGCGAGCCGCTGCCGTGCCTCGAGTACCCCTGGTTCAGCGAGGAACACCGCGTCGAGCACGCCGAGTGCCTGGCGGATTTCCGTCCGGCGCTCGGCCGTCACCGGAGCCGGCGCGGGGTAGCCGTATTCCTGTCTCGCCCAGTCGGGCAGCGCGGCGATCGCCGCATCCCTGATGTCCTGCCACAGTTCCGCGATGTCCTCGTCCAGGCCGGCCGGGTCGAGCAGGTACCCCATCGACTCCGCGGCTGCGGGCGTGCAGCACAGCTCGGGGCGCACGTCGGTGACGTACCGCTCGAGCCCGGCCACGCTGGCCGGGATGATCTCGTGCGGCACCCCGAGAAGCTCGGCCGCGATCCTCATTTCGCCGACGTAGGCGTCGGCGTCGGCGTCGGCCAGCGGCGTGCCGAACAGCGTGCTGGCGGCCAGCGCCGAGTCCACCAGGGCCGCGTGCACCCACAGCAGCAGCGCGGGATCCCCGGCCGCGTACGGCCGGTCCGTCACCGTGTCCACGCCACGGACGCGGGTGTGGATCGTCCGTACCCGCTGAGCGACCCGGGCGGCGCTGGCCCGGTCCCCGTAGGTGACGGTGGCTTCATAGGCGGAGGTGGCCGCGAGCCTGCCCACCGGGTCGAGCCGCCAGTCGCTGTGCTGGTCGACGCCCGCCATGGCGAGCGGGTGCAGCGCCTGCATGAGCAGGGACCGCAGCCCCGCGACCGACGCGGACAAGTCGCCGGTGATCCGCCAGGTCACGCTGGCGGGCCCGAAGAACCCGTCGTCCTGCGGGTGGTCGGGGACGGCGGAGACGTAGGCGGCGGCTGACCGGGAGACCAGCCCGATCATCTCTTCCACCTGCCCCTTCTCCTCGGTCATGGCCGCAGGCCGGCGAACAAGTCATCTTCGGGCAGCGGAGCGCCGGTAGTGTCGCTGGCCCGGATGAAATGCTCGCGTCCGAAGGTCAGCTCCACGATGTCCTGCGGGATCTTGCTGAACCACGACTCCTGAATCTGGCTGCCGTGTGCGAACAGCGCGTCGCGCTTGCGCGCCAGGACCGGCCGGATGTCGATGGACGTCGTGATGCGCTGCTCGGACTCGGCCGCCTGCCGCCGTGCCTCGGCGTCCATGGCCTCGAAGTCAGGCACCTCCTCGCCGAGTTCGCGCAGCGCCTCCCAGATCTTCTGCCAGTCGCTGCGACGCATCGCGGTGAGGTAGAGCTTGGCCGCGCTGCCGCTGTCTGCGAACGCTGCCTGCGCCGCACGGCTCGCATGGACGTGGTCGGGGTGCTGGTAAGGACCCTGATCGTCATAGGTGATGAGAACCTGCGGCTGGTACTGCTTCATCAGGCCGGCGATCCTCGCGGCTACGTCCGCCTCGGGCACATTGCAGAACGCGTCCGCCCGGTCCTTGTAGTCCCAATCTGGCATGCCGGAATCGTGGTAACCGAGCAGTTCAAGATCGCTGACACCGAGAATCGTGGCGGATTCGCGCAGCTCAGCGAGGCGCTGGCGGGCCACAGCCTCCTCGTCATGCCCATCGGTTCCGGGCTTGACCCCACTGGGTCCGTCCCCGAACTCGCCATTGGTGCAGGTTACGACCACGGTTCGGATGCCCTGGGCGGAGTAGGTGGCGAGCACGCCGCCGGTGCTCGACGCTTCGTCGTCGGGATGCGCGTGCACGGCCATCATCGTGAGCTTTTCTGACATGCCCTCCAGACTGCCCGACGAGCTGGTGATTGTCCCAATCGGGGTAGGCGGCAGATGGCGGTCGTATGGGTTCGAAGGCGACCGTATTGGGTCGCGAATGTACCTAATCTCACAGCTATCGCGACGAGCGCGGCGAGCAGGGACGCGGCTAGCGCGCGCGGCGGTGGTGCAGGAAACCCGGTTAACCGAGCGGTTTCCGGCGCGCCGGCGAGGGCTTCCGGATGCATCCGGTGGTAGTGCTGGGTCAGCACGGTGCTCGCCTGACCAGGTCGGTAGGCGAGAGTGCGTCCGCATATCTCGCAGCGGGTAACTGGCAGCCGGGTCACCGTCACCGGAAAGCGAGAAGAATCTGACCTGCTCATTGGAGCACATCATGCCAGATAACCAGGGCCGTCCTCCGCCGGCCCAGCCAGTGGCGGCGGAAATTACCAACGGTTCTTTGGGCGACACGCCACGGATGTCCCGGTCTTGTCGCGGGCCAGCCAACAGACTTGGATTATGCATCACCATGACAACCCCCGGTGGGCATGGCCGCTCTCGCGAATCCGGGGAGCCCGCGGATGACGGCATCCGGCGTGAGCTTCGGCGAGCAGCCCTTGCCGGGCCCCGGGGACATCAGGGTATCCGGTGACCATGACGGCCTGGCGGAGCTGGACAGCGAGGCGCTGGGCCAGGTCGCACCGGGCCTGCGCGGCCTGGACGGGGTGCGGGACCGGATCGGCATGTGGCGCGGGCTGCTCGACCGGCCGCTCACGTCGTACTACCTCGTCCTGGGCATCACCGCCCTGCTCCTCGGGCTCGGCCTGGTCATGGTGGAGTCCACGACGTCCGTCGCCGACCTGATCGCTGGCCAGCCGCCCCTCACCGACTTCAAGAAGCAACTGCTCGGGGCGGCCGTCGGCCTGCCGCTGATGTGGGTCGCGGCGCGCTCGTCGCCGCGGCTGTTCCGTGCCTTCGCCTACCCTCTGGTCGCGGTCTCGGTGGTGGGACTCGGGCTCACGCTGATCCACGGTGTCGGCGTTTCTGAGAACGGCGCGGCCCGGTGGATTTCCATCGGCGGGCAGCAGATCCAGCCGTCCGAGATCGCCAAGCTCGCCCTGGTGGTATGGGGCGCCGACCTGCTGGCCCGCAAGGAGCGGCTGGGCCAGCTCGTCGACTGGCGGCACATGCTGGTGCCGCTGATGCCGGGCGCGGGGCTGCTGTGCCTGCTCGTGATGACGGGCGACGACCTGGGCACCACGCTCATCCTGCTGATCATCTTCCTCGCCCTGCTCTGGGTCATCGGCACGCCCGGCCGGGTGTTCGGCGGCCTGCTGATCCTGATGGTCCTGGCCGTGGCGCTCATGATCATCACGGAGAGGTACCGGTTCGAGCGCCTGACCGGTTTCTTCGGTACCCAGGGGAGCCCTACCGGTGCCAATATGCAGAGCATCCAGGGCAAGTACGCCATCGGCTCGGGTGGCTTCTTCGGGGTGGGCCTGGGTGCCGGCGGGGGAAAATGGGGCTGGGTCCCCGAGTCGACCAGCGACTTCATCTTCGCCATCATCGGCGAAGAACTCGGCCTCGTTGGCACGCTGTGCGTCACCTTCTTGTACGGCGGGCTGGCCTTTGCCGGGCTCCGGATCGCCCGGCGCGTGCCCGACGTGTTCTGCCGGCTGGCGGCCACCGCCATCACCGCCTGGATCGTCGTTCAGGCCGCGGTGAACATCGGCGCGGTGATCGGCGCCCTGCCCATTACCGGGGTGCCGTTGCCTCTTGTCTCCGCCGGGCTGTCGTCCTTGCTGGTGACCTTGATCGCGCTCGGCATGCTCATGTCGTTTGCCAGGCTCGAACCCGGCGCCCGTGAGGCTTTGGCCGCACGGGGCCCCGGCTGGCCGCTGCGCGTTCTAAGCTGGCTCGGTCTATCAAAGCGCCGACGATAAGCGTGGGCCGGTCAGGGACGAGACATGAAGGTAATGCTTGCCGGCGGTGGGTCCGCCGGCCATATTGAACCAGCCCTGGCGCTGGCGGACGCGTTGCGACGTATTGACCCGGGCACCGAGATCACCTGCCTGGGTACCGAACGCGGTCTGGAGACCCGGCTGATCCCGCTGCGCGGGTACCCCCTTGAGCTCATCCCGGCGGTGCCGATGCCCAGGTCAGTGACGCCAAAGCTGCTCACGGTCCCCGGCCGGCTGGCCGGCGCGGTCAGCGCGGCCGCCGCTGCGCTCGACCGGACCGGTGCGCAGGTGCTCATCGGATTCGGCGGGTACGTCGCGACCCCTGCTTACCTGGCGGCCCGCCGCCGCCGGGTCCCGATCATCGTGCACGAGGCGAACCCCAAGCCGGGACTGGCCAACCGGCTCGGCGCCAGGTTCACCACGCACGTGTTCACCGGCCATCCGGACACCCAGCTCAGGAACGGCACCTACATCGGCATCCCGATCAGGCGGGAGATCGCCGACCTTGACCGGCTGGCCGTCGGCGATAAGGCGCGCGCGCACTTCGGCCTCCGTCCCGACCTGCCCGTGCTGCTGGTGACGGGCGGGTCGCAAGGAGCCCGCTCCATCAACACCGCGGTGTTCGGCGCGGCCGGCTGGCTCCGCGACGCGGGTGTCCAGGTGCTGCACATCATCGGTCCGCGCAACGGTCACGACGCCCCGGTGTCCGCCACCGGGGTGCCCTACGTCGCCTCGCCCTTTATCGACCGGATGGACCTGGCCTACGCGGCCGCGGACTTCGCGCTCTGCCGGGCCGGCGCGATGACCTGCGCCGAGCTCACCGCCGTGGGCCTGCCGGCCGCCTATGTGCCGCTGCCCATCGGCAACGGCGAGCAGCGGCTGAACGCCCTGCCCGTCGTCGCACATGGCGGTGGCATGCTGGTGGCCGACGACGAGCTGACCCCCGAGTGGATCCGCGACACCCTGTTGCCCGTGCTGGTGAACATCGACCAGGTGGCGGACATGTCAGAAGCGGCCGCGTCGCTCGGGCGCGGCGACGCCGATCGCCAGCTGGCCGAGGCCGTCTTCAGGATCGTGCCGGGCACGGAGGGGAACCCGCATGGTCTTCAGTCCGATGCTCAGTAAGCAGATAATGGCGGCCGAGCCGGTGCCGACCGCCCGGCTGGGCCGGGTGCACTTCGCCGGCATCGGCGGCGCGGGCATGTCCGGCATCGCGCGGATCATGCTGGCCAGGGGCATCCCGGTGTCGGGCAGCGACGCGATGCCTTCGGCGATGCTCGATGAGCTGGCTGCGCTCGGCGCGAGCGTGCACGTCGGGCACTCGGCAGGCAACCTCGGCCGCCTGGGCGCAGGCGACACGCTGGTGGTGTCCAGCGCCATCCGCCCGGACAATCCGGAACTGGCCGAGGCGAGCCGGCGCGGAATGCGGGTGCTGCACCGGGCCGCCGCGCTGGCCTCGGTCATGGCCGGACGGCGGGTCATCGCCGTCGCGGGGACGCACGGGAAGACCACCACGACCTCCATGCTCACCACGGTGCTCCGTGAGTGCGGCGCCGACCCCGGTTACGTCATCGGCGGGATCCTCACCGAGACCGGGCTCGGCGCGGAGGACGGCACCGGCATGGATTTTGTCGCCGAGGCGGACGAGAGCGACGGATCGTTTCTCCTGCTTTCCCCCGACGTTGCCGTCATCACCAACGTCGAGGCCGATCACCTAGACAACTACGCGAACCTGGCCGACATCGAAGCCGCGTTCACCACGTTCGGCGGCCGCGTCAGCGGCACGGTGCTGACCTGCGCGGACGACCCGGGCGCGGAGGTCGTCGCGGCCCAGCTTGAACGCGTCATCCCGGGCCGCGTCCGGCGCTACGGCGAATCAGGCCACGCCGACTACCAGCTCAGCGATGTCCGGTCCCGCGGGATGGCGGTCAGCTTCGCGGTGTGCTCCGACCAGGGCCCGTTCGGTGAAAGTCTTTCCCATATGACGGTGGGAGTCCCAGGTCACCACAACGCCCTGAACGCGACGGCGGCGTTCGCCGCGGCCGTCGAGCTTGGCTTCGCGCCGCCCCGGGTGGCGGCGGCCATCGCGGGCTACCGCGGGGCGCGGCGCCGCCTGGAGCTCAAGGGCGAGGCGGACGGGGTGCGGGTGCTCGACAGCTACGCGCATCATCCGACCGAGCTCGCCGCGGACCTGCGTGCCGCCCGGGACATCGCGGACGGCGGCCGGGTGATCGCCATCTTCCAGCCGCACCTGTTCAGCCGCACGAGGATCTTCGCCGCCGAGTTCGGCCAGGCGCTCGGCCTCGCCGACGAGGCCGTGGTCCTCGACGTGTACGCCGCGCGGGAGGACCCGGAACCCGGCGTGACCGGCCGGCTCGTGGCGGACGCGGTCCCGGGCGGCCAGGCGCGGTTCCTGCCGGACCGGGCGCTGGTGGCCCCACTGATCGCGCAGATCGCCGAGCCCGGAAGCGTGGTCCTGACGATGGGAGCCGGCGACGTGACCAAGCTCGGGCCCCAGCTGGTCGAGGTCCTCGGCGGGCGACGCGAGTGATCGAAGCCGGCGGCGCATCCGGGGACGGGGAAGTCTCCCGCGATGAGGCCGTCGGCGCCAGTCCGACTTCTCACGTTAATGCGGCCTATAAGGGCCGCGTCGTCCATTCCTGGCGGGTGGCGTTCTTCGCTCTGGCGCTGGCCGGCCTGGCCGGGTTCGCGGCCTGGGCGTTGTTCGGCTCCCGGCTGCTCGCGGTCCGGTCGGTCGTCGTCTCGGGTACCCACCTGGTGCCGGCGTCCGAAGTTCTCGCCATCGCCGGCGTCGAGCCGGGCACGCCGCTGATCCGCGTGAACACCGGGCAGGTCGCGGCGCGGGTGGACACCATCAGGCAGGTGCGCAGCGCGCAGGTCACCAGGTCCTGGCCGGACCGGGTGGTCATCGTGGTGCGTGAGCGTACGCCCGCGCTCGCGGTCCCGGCGCCGGGCGGAGGCTTCGACCTCGTCGACCCGGCCGGCGTGATCGTGCTCTGGGCCGCCACCAAGCCCGGGGACCTCCCGCTTTATCCCGCTATCGCCCCTGTTACCTTGCTGCGCGGCGACCCGGACCTCGGCGCGGCCGCGGCCGTGCTCGGCGAATTGCCCGCCGGGCTCAGGCGCTCGGTGGAATCGGTCACGGCCCCCAGCCCGGATCAGGTGACGCTGCAGCTGGCGGGCGGGACAACGGTCGTCTGGGGCGGCACCGGCCAGGCCTCGGCGAAATCGGAAGAGCTTGGTGTTCTTATGCGGACCCACTCGCACTATTACGACGTGAGCGCGCCGGGAACCTTGGTGATCAAGTGATGTGCGCCGATGCCCGAAACAGTCCCGGGGAGGCCGCGCGACTCGCCGATCCGCGACACGCTGACAGGTTCCTGCGTGGTTAGTTGACCCGGGTGCCCTCCCACCCTACTGTCCGTATCAATCGTGCGGACGGCAAAAACTTTAAATCTTAACCTGAAGGTGAAGCCTGATGGCGACGAACCACGCCCGTGGCGGTGAATTCCGCGGCAACCAGCAAGGCGAAGGTTTCCCGAACTCAGGGCCATGATCGGCGGGAATTAGCCTTCGCCGGGATGGCAAAAGTAATAACGAGTGGAAAGGTACCCTCCTCGTGGCAGCACCGCAGAACTATCTGGCGGTTATCAAGGTCGTCGGAATCGGTGGTGGCGGCGTCAACGCCGTCAATCGCATGATCGAAGAGGGGCTCAGGGGCGTCGAGTTCATCGCGATCAACACTGACGCGCAGGCGCTGCTCATGAGCGATGCGGACGTCAAGCTCGATGTCGGCCGCGAGCTCACCAGAGGGCTGGGCGCCGGCGCCAACCCCGATGTCGGCGGCAAGGCCGCCCAAGATCACCGGGAGGAGATCGAGGAGGTCCTCAAGGGGGCCGACATGGTCTTCGTCACGGCGGGCGAGGGCGGCGGCACCGGGACCGGGGGCGCCCCGGTGGTCGCGAACGTGGCCCGGTCGCTCGGCGCGCTCACCATCGGCGTGGTCACCAGGCCGTTCGGGTTCGAGGGCAAGCGCCGCGTCGTGCAGGCCGAGATCGGCATCGAGAAGCTGCGCAGCGAGGTCGACACGCTGATCGTCATCCCGAACGACCGCCTGCTGTCGATCTCGGACCGGAACGTAAGCGTCCTGGATGCCTTCAAGGCCGCGGACCAGGTGCTGCTTTCCGGCGTCCAGGGCATCACCGACCTCATCACCACGCCCGGGCTGATCAACCTGGACTTCGCCGACGTGAAATCCGTCATGTCGGGGGCGGGCTCGGCCCTGATGGGCACGGGCTCGTCGCGCGGCGACGATCGCGCGGTCGCGGCGGCCGAGATGGCGATCTCCAGTCCGCTGCTCGAGGCGAGCATCGACGGCGCGCACGGCGTGCTGCTCTCCATTCAGGGCGGCTCTGACCTCGGGCTGTTCGAGATCAATGAGGCCGCCCAGCTCGTAGCCAACTCCGCCGCGGTTGACGCCAATATCATCTTCGGCGCGGTCATCGACGATGCTCTGGGTGACGAGGTGCGGGTGACGGTGATCGCGGCCGGCCTCGGCGAAGGCCGAAACGCACGGGGCAGCACCAGCACCAGCACCGGCGGTTCCTCCTACAGCAGCACCGGTTCAAGTGCCGCGGCGCCCCAGGGCGTCAGCACCGCCGGTTCCCCTGCGGCAGTATCCGCTGGAGCTGCTGCTGGCGGCGCCGCGGCGGGGTCAGCAGGCGCAGCGCCCTGGTACACGGACGCCCCGGCGGCCGAGGTCGGCTCGGCTGAGGCCGGCCGGACCAGCAGTGAAGGGTTCAGCGCGGACCCGGACCCGATAACCGCGGTCACCGGCAACGATACGTTCGCCGGTTCCGATACCGCGATGGCGCCGGCCGGGTCCGGTCACGCCGCCGTGCTCTCCGCGCCGGTGCCGGACGACAGGCCCGCCGCGGCCGAGGTCGTCGCCGTGTCGTACAGCGCGGAGGCCTATGAGGTGTCTCAGCCCGAAGCACCCAGGCCGGACAGGGTTCCCGCGACCGCGGCGAACGCCGCAGGCTCCTCCGCGTTCCGGCTGGCGCACGCCGAGACCGTCCCGAATACCGCGAAGACCTTTGATGTCCCCGCCACCCGGCGCCGCCCCGTCGTTTTCGAAGAAGACGACGACCTGGACATCCCCGACTTCCTCAAGTGACCGATTCGCCTCGCCGGGAAGAACTCGCGGCCCGGCTGGCCGACGTGCGAGGGCGCATCGCCAAGGCCTGTGAGGTGGCCGGACGAGACGCCGGCGCCATCACGCTGATCGCGGTGACCAAGACCAGGCCCGCTTCGGACGTGCGGCTGCTGAGCGAGCTTGGCCTTCGCGACGTCGGCGAGAACCGCGACGCTGAGGCCGCGCCGAAGGCGGCCCAGTGCTCCGACCTGCATCTCACCTGGCATTTCATCGGCCAGCTGCAGACGAATAAGTGCGCCAGCGTGGTGCGCTACGCCAGCGTCGTGCATTCCGTGGACCGGGCCCGGCTGGTCCACGCGCTCGGCCGGGCCGCGCGCCGGGCCGAGCGGGTCATCGACTGCCTCATCGAGGTCAGCCTGGATGGCGACCCGGCTCGTGGCGGGACACCGGCCGGAGAGGTTCCTGCCCTGGCTGAGGTGCTGGCGGCCGAATCCGGGCTCGTGCTGCGCGGCGTGATGGCCATTGCTCCGCTCGGCGTGGCGCCCGCCGCGGCGTTCGCCAGGCTGCTCGACAGCGCCTCGGCCGTACGTGCGGTCCGGCCCTCCGCCACGGTGATCTCCGCCGGTATGAGCGGCGATTTCGAGGCCGCGGTCGAGGCCGGCGCGACACACCTGCGAATTGGTACGGCGTTGCTCGGCGATCGCAGGCCTCGTGTCAGGTAATGTCCCACGCGTGAAGCCGAATCGGCTGGCGAAAACGGGTACAGGGTGGGAGGACTGAAGGATGGCCAGTGCCATGCGAAAGATGGCGGTCTACCTAGGCCTCGTGGAGGACGACCACCGCTTCGGAGACAAGTACGACTCCTATGGCGAGTACGAGGACTACGACGAGCCGGCGGCGGACCGCCCTGAGGGGCAAGATGAGCCCGATGCGCGCCTCGGCCGGGACGACTACGTCGGCTACCAGGCCGCCGAGTGGCGTGCCGAGCCCGCGCCGCAGACGACTGACCTCGCGCGTATTACGACACTGCATCCTCGCACTTACAATGAAGCGCGTACGATAGGTGAACACTTCCGCGAAGGCACCCCGGTGATCATGAACCTGACCGAGATGGTCGATAGCGACGCAAANNCGTCTCGTCGACTTCGCGGCCGGGCTGATCTTCGGCCTGCGCGGGAGCATCGAACGCGTGACAAATAAGGTGTTCTTGCTGTCCCCTGCGAACGTCGAGGTGACGGCAGAGGACAAGGCTCGCATCGCAGAGCGCGGCTTCTTCAACCAGAGCTAGCCAGCAAGCAGTGGTGACGTGACACTGATCAGTGACCGTGCCGGCTGGATCGGCACTAAGGACCGGGTGGACTTGTGCAGTACCTGAGGGAAGTCCTCACGTATGTGCTGACGATCTACCTTGTCATCCTGGTCGGCAGGATGATCTTCGGCTGGGTACAGGTTTTCGCCCGCGAATGGCGTCCCTCAGGCATACTGCTAGTTGTTGCCGAGTGTATTTTCACGGCCACAGATCCGCCGCTGAAGTTCCTGCGCCGCTTCATCCCGCCGCTTCGGCTCGGTATGGTGGCCATGGATCTCAGCTTCATGGTTCTGTTCATAGTGGTTCTGATCCTGCTTGAAGTGGTCGTGCCGCACCTATGATTCGGGTACCGTCGTGAGGAACACGGTCCAAGTGCGCCGAGGAGACGAGATGCCGCTGACGCCCGCGGATGTGCGGAACAAGCAGTTCAGTACGACCAGGCTCAGGCCCGGCTACGACGAGGAAGAGGTCGATGCCTTCCTTGACGAGGTCGAGGGTGAGCTCGACCGGCTGATCCAGGAGAACGAGGAACTCCGGGCCAAGCTGGCCGAATTGCTGCGCGGCGGTAAGTCAGCCGTTCCGGCGCTGAGCTCTCCGCTGTCCGACCCGAAGCCCGAAATGATGGCTCCAGAGCCGCGTGTGGAGCCGGAGCGCAGGCAGCCTGAGCCAGTCATGATGGGCGGAATGCCGCACATCGAAGACAACATGGACACGGCCGCGCGAGTGCTCTCCCTCGCTCAGCAGACCGCCGACCAGGCCATCGCCGACGCTCGCCGGGAAGCCGACGAGACGCTCGGCCGCGCTCGCCGCGAGGCCGACGAGGTGCTCACCAAGGCCAGGCGCCAGGCCGAGCAGATCACCGGCGACGCCCGAGCCCGGGCCGAGAGCCTGGAGCGCGACGCGCAGGAGCGGCACCGNNGAGTACCGCAGCAGGCTGAAGGCATACCTTGAGGGCCAGCTACGCGACCTGGAAGCAGGTGTCACCGACAGCGGGACCTTCCCCACGGTGGGGTCGGGGTCGCAGCCTCCGATGTCGGCCGCGCTCGCTCAAAGTGGCGTGCGTAACGGCGGTCAGGGCGCGAGTCAGTACGGTGTGCCCGAGGTTGTGCCGCATTCCGGGGGCTTCCGTACCAATGATGGAGCGCCCTCGCGCGAGCGCCGGTAGGCATCGCGAGCACCGGTAGGCAAAAGGGACCTGCAGGGACCGCTGGGAGAACGCATGTGATCCGTTTCAGTGCGTTTCTCGTTGTCGTGGCGGTCGGTCTGCTGGTCGCCGGTGTGGTCACAAGCAAGCTGCTTCTCGTCTACCTGGCGATTGGCGTCAGTGGGGTCGCACTGCTGGCGCTGGGTGTAGGCGCGGCCGTCAAGTGGCGTGAGTTGTTCGCTAAGCCGCAGGCGGCCGCGGCCGCGGCTGAGGCGGGCGTGCGGGAGCCGGTGTCCGTGCCGGCTCCGCAAGCACCAGCTCCGCAAGCGCCGGCTCCGCAGGTCCAGCTTGAGCACCAGGGCTACCCGTGGCCCGCCACCGCACCCGGTGGCCCGGCCCGTCAGCCCGCTGCGGCCAGCGAGGCGGCGCTCTGGGAAAGCGCGGTTCCCCCCACGGGCATGTTCCCCGCGGTGCGGCCAGCGGAGCAGGCGCCCGGCGCCGGGGAACGGCGCGACGATTCGATTCCAGCCTCAGCCACGCCTTCCGCAGCATCACCGGCCCCGCCCGCTAAAGCCCCAGTACCCGCCGAGGCCCCTGCGCCCGCTAAAGCCCCAGTGCCCGCCGAGGCGTCCGCCGTGGCGCAGGAGCAGGCCACCGCCGCCACCCCGAGTACCGCCCAGGACCAGCCAGGCGCGACGGACCAGCAGTTGTCGGAGGTCGAGCCGTCAGGCCAGGATCTTCAGCCCGCAGCCGATTCTCGGCCCGTAACCGACCTGCAGGCCGGCAAGTCCCGGCCGGCAACCCAGCAGCCGGCCGAGGACACGGCCAAGCCCGCGCGGGACACCGCCCAGACCGCGCCGGACACGGCCCAGCCCGCCGCGGCCCCCATCCCGGCCAGCCCAGAGCCCGCCGCCCCAGCAGTCGCCGTCGGCACCGCCCCGGCAACCGCTGCCGCCCCGGCAGCCGCCAACGCCGACCCCGAGACCCCCAGTAGCCCCGAGACCTCTAAGAACTCCCAGACGATCGTGACCGTGGTTCCCGGCGTCCCGAGGTATCACAACGCGAGCTGCATTCTCATTCGTTTCATGGGCGAGGGCGACCTGGAGACGATGACTCTCGCCGCGGCCAGGGAGGCGGGCTGCACCCCATGCCGGGCCTGCTTGCCCGATCAGCCAGACAAACAGCCGGATTTATCTCTCCACCTCCTCAGGCGCGCCGAAGCCAGAACGTCACGCCGAGATCGCGATCGGTATGCTCGAACATGTCAGGGCCGGGTGCGCCGGGCTGATAGTCGACGGCCAGGACCTCGCGAGCGATCAGCCCGGCGTACTCGGTCAGCGCCGCGGCCAGCTCGGGGTCGTCCGCCGCCCAGCGCAGCGAGATCCGGTCGGTGACGTCAAGGCCGTCGTTCTTGCGTGCGTCCTGCACGAGCCGGATGATCTCGCGCGCCAGGCCTTCGCGGCGCAGTTCCGCGGTGACGGTGGTGTCGATGGCCACGGTTTCCCCGGCGTCGGTGGCCACCGCCCAGCCCGCCCTCGGCGTCTGGGTCACGATCACGTCATCGGCGCTGATCGCCGCCTCGGGTTCCCCGGGTCCCGGCACCGGCACCGCTACCGTCTGGCCGGCCAGCACCGCGGTGGCGATCTCCGCGGCCGGAACGGCGGTGATGCCCGCGGCCACGGCGGGCGTCCGGCGGCCGAACCGGCGGCCGAGGCTGCGGAAGTTCGGTTTGACCTCGTAGTCGACGAGCTCGCCAGGATCAGAGGAACCTCCGGATCCGCCGAGAACGCCGAGCGAGGCCACGTTGAGCTCCGCGGCGATCTGCCCGGCCAGCTCATCGGGCAGGTCCGCGAAGCCCGGCGCCCCGATCAGCGCCCGGCTCAGCGGCTGCCGGATCCGGACCGAAGCACCGGAACGGGCCGACCGGCCGAGTTCGACCAGTCGCCGCGTCAGCGCCATCTGCGCGGACAGCACCGGGTCGATGAGCGCGGGGTCCGCCACGGGCCAGGACGCCAGGTGGACCGATTCCGGCGTGTCGCCGGAGCTCCGCAGCACGGCCCAGACGTAGTCGGTGAGGAACGGCGTGATCGGCGCCATCAGCAGCGTCAGCGACCGCACGCATTCATACAGCGTGGCGAACGCCGCCGCGCCGTCGGGTGCGGCGGGCCCGTCCCAGAACCGCCGTCGTGACCTGCGCACGTACCAGTTGGACAGGTCGTCGATGAGCACCGCCAGCCGCCGGCCCGCGGCCGCGGTGTCGAAGGCCTCCAGCGACCCCGTCACGTCCCGCACCGCCGCGTGCAACTCGCTGAGTATCCACCGGTCGATCAGCGGCCGCTGACCGACCGCGGGCGCCGGGCCGAGGCCGGAAACCGTCCAGCCGCCCGCGTTCGCGTACAGGACCAGGAACGAGGCCGTGTTCCAGTAGGTGAGCAGGATCTTCCTGACGATCTCGGCGAGGATGTCGTGCCCCACCCGCCGCGCGCCCCACGGCGACCCGGAAGCGGCGAAGAACCACCGCAGGGCGTCGGCGCCGTGCGCCTCCATCAGCGGCAGCGGCTCGAGCACATTGCCGAGGTGCTTGCTCATCTTGCGGCCCGACTCGTCGACGAGCAGCCCTACGCACACCACGTTCTCGTACGCAGACCGGCCGAACACCAGTGTTCCCACAGTCATCAGCGAATAGAACCAGCCCCGGGTCTGGTCCAGCGCCTCGCAGATGAACTGCGCCGGATACGAAGCCGAGAACTCCTCCGCGTTCCGCAGCGGCGCGCCGTGCTGGGCGAAGGGCATCGCGCCCGAGTCGTACCAGACGTCGATCACCTCGGGCACCCGCCGGGCCAGCCCGTCGACCCCGTCGACCCCGTCGCAGGAAGGGCAGCTGAACGTGATCCCGTCGACGAACGGACGGTGCGGATCGAGTCCGGTCAGGTCCGCGCCGGCCAGCTCCGACAGCTCGGCCAGCGAGCCGACGCAGGTCACGTGTGACTGTGCGCACACCCACAGCGGCAGTGGCGTGCCCCAGTACCGGGTCCGGGACAGCGCCCAGTCCACGTTATTGCGCAGCCACTCGCCGTAGCGCCCTTGCTTGACCGTCGCCGGGTACCAGTTCGTCCGCTCGTTCTGCTCGAGCAGCCGGTCCTTGATCGCGGTGGTCTTGATGAACCAGGACGGCAGCGCGTAGTACAGCAGCAAGGTGCCGCAGCGCCAGCAGTGCGGGTAGCTGTGCTCGTGCCGTTCTGACCGGAACAGCAGCCCCCGGTCGTCCAGGTCCTCGATCAGCCGCCGGTCGGCGTCCTTAAAGAACATCCCGCCGACCAGCGGCACGTCGTCCTCGAAACGCCCGTCGGGCCGGATCGGGTTGACTACCGGCAGCCCGTGCGCGCGCGAAGTCGCCATGTCGTCGGCGCCGAATGCGGGAGCCAGGTGGACTAGCCCGGTGCCATCCTCCGTCGTCACGAACGACCCTGGAACCACAACATGGGCGTTAGGGATTTCGATCAGGCCGAACGGACGCTGGTAACTTGCCCCCACCAACGTCTTACCGCTGAACCGGGCGGCGACATGCCAGCCGTCTCCGAGCACCCTGGCGAACAAGTCGTCCGCGACAACCACCCGGTCGCCGTCCCGCGACCGCCGGGCCAGCACGTACATCGCCTCCGGATGGACCGCTACCGCGGTGTTGGCCACCAGCGTCCACGGCGTGGTGGTCCAGACGAGCAGGTCGGCGCCCTCGAGGGCGGCCGGCGCCCGCTCGGGCAGCGTGCGCAGCCGGAACCTGACCGTGATGGCCGGGTCCCGGACGGTCTGGTAGACGTCGGGCTGGCCCAGCTCGGCGTCGGACAACGGCGTCCCGCAGCGCGGGCAGTACGGGCTGATCCGGAAGTCGCGCACCAGCAGCCCGGCGTCGTAGACGACCTTGAGCGACCACCAGACCGACTCGATGTAGCTGGCGTCCATGGTCCGGTAGGCATGCTCGGTGTCGGCCCAGTAGCCCATCCGCCGTGACATCTCCAGCCACGCGTCGACGTGCCTGAGCACCGACTCCCGGCACCGCGCGTTGAACTCGGCGACCCCGTACGCCTCGATGTCCCGCTTGCCGCTGAATCCGAGCTCCTTTTCCACCGCAACCTCGACCGGCAGCCCGTGGCAGTCCCAGCCGCCCTTGCGCGGCACGTGGAACCCCTGCATGGTCTTGAACCGGGGGAACAGGTCCTTGAAGGTACGCGCCTCCACGTGGTGCACGCCTGGCATCCCGTTCGCGGTGGGCGGCCCCTCGTAGAAAATCCAGGCGGGCCCGCCCTCGGTCTGCTTCAGTGACCGCTCGAAGACGGCTGCGGCCTGCCAGCGGGCAAGTACCTCTCGCTCAAGCGCGGGCAGGTCGACCTGCGCGGGTAGCGGCTCGAATCCCTGCACCGGCTCAGAGTAGCTGAACCGCCGGTTTGCCACGCGTAGCACCGCGACTTATCCTCCGGTGACTGCTTTTCTCATATTGAACGGAGGCCGCATGCCCACAGCTTCGCGGTCTGACGCCGCCGATCTACCGGTCCGCCCGGGGGAGAGGCCTTGGACCGCCGCGGAACTCGCGGAAGTGCGTGCTGAGCTCGAGTCCGAGGCCGGCGCGCTGCGTGCGGACATCGCCAAGGCCGCCGCCGACATCGCCGACCGGCTCATCGACTCGGCCCGGGACGCCGGCGATGACGAGGCGGACACCGGGGCCAAGGCCTTCGAGCGCGAGCAAGAGCTGGCCCTGACCCAGAACGCCCAAGATCTGCTCGACCAGGGTGAGCGTGCCCTGCACAGGATCGATGGGGGAACATATGGAGTATGCGAATCCTGCGGCAAGCCGATAGGGAAGGCGCGCCTGCTGGCGTTCCCGCGGGCGACCCTGTGCGTAGCGTGCAAACAGCGCCAGGAACGTCGCTGAACGGGGCCAGCGAGGTCAGCGGGCCGGCGGTCCCGCAGACCCCCGAGGCGCAGTCCCCCGAGGCGAGGGCGGCCACGGGCGGGGGCAGGCACGCAGGCGCTCCGGGCCGGCCGCGCCGGATCGGCCTCTTGGTCGCGGTGGCGGTGTTCGTCATCGCGGCGGATGTGATCTCCAAATCCATCGTGGTCGCGAAGATGGCCCATCATCCGCCCATCCGGCTGCTCGGCGGGCTGCTCACGATCATCCTGACCAGGAACGGCGGGGCGGCCTTCAGCATCGGCACGTCGATGACGGTCGTGTTCACGGCCATCGCCGTCGGCGTGATCGTCTACATCCTGCGCGCCGCGCGGAACCTGCGCAGCATCGGCTGGGCCATCGCGCTCGGCCTCCTGCTCGGCGGCGCCACCGGCAACCTGCTGGACCGTATCTTCCGTGCCCCGGCGCCGCTCCAGGGGCACGTGGTCGACTGGATCGAGCTGCCGCACTGGCCGGTCTTCAACCTCGCCGACTCTTCTATCTGCTGCGCAGGCGTGCTCGTCGTGCTGCTCGCCCTGCAGGGGATCCGCCTGGACGGAACCAAGGGCGTCCCGCCAGATAACGCCGGTCCGCAGGCAACCGCCGTGAAGTCCCGGCCCGCCGAGTCCCGGCCCGCCGAGTCCCGGGCCACGGACGACGAGCGATGACGGTTCCGGACGAGCGCCAGCTCGCCGTCCCCGACGGCCTGGACGGTGAGCGTCTTGACGCCGCCCTGGCCAGGATGTTCGGGCTGTCCCGGTCCCGGGCCGCGGAACTGATCGGTGATGGCATGGTGCTGCTCGACGGCCGGACCGCCGCCAAGTCAGACCGCGTGATGGCCGGTGATCCGCTCCAGGTCACGCTGCCCGCGCCACGGCCGGCCGAGCCGCCGCGGGTGGTCGAGGGCCTGGTCGTCCTGTACGAGGACGACGACATCGTGGTCGTGGACAAGCCGCGCGGCGTGGCCGCGCATCCGACGCCCGGATGGTCGGGGCCGACCGTCATCGGCGGCCTGGTCGCGGCCGGGCACACCGTGGCGACCAGCGGCGCGGCCGAGCGCCAGGGCATCGTCCACCGCCTGGACGCGAATACCACAGGCGTGATGGTGGTGGCCAAGAGCGAGCCGGCCTACAGCGCGCTCAAGCGGGCCTTCCGCGAGCGCACCGTGGACAAGCGGTACCACGCGCTCGTGCAAGGACGCCCCGATCCGCTGCGCGGCACCATAGACGCCCCGATCGGCAGGCACCCGTCCGGTGACGGGCGGTTCGCGGTGATCAGCGACGGCCGGCCCAGCGTGACTCACTACGACACGCTGGAGGCGTTCCGGGCCGCCAGCCTGGTCTCGGTGCACCTGGAAACCGGCCGGACCCATCAGATCAGGGTGCACATGGCCGCCATCAGGCACCCGAGTGTCGGCGACCTGCTCTACGGAGCCGACCCGGTGCTGGCCGCCAGGCTCGGCCTGACGCGCCAGTGGCTGCACGCGGTCAGCCTGACGTTCGCCCACCCCGCTGACGGCCGCCAGGTCACGTTCACCAGCACCTACCCGCCCGACCTGAGCCACGCGCTTGACATCCTGCGAGCCGAGAGCTGAGCGCCGGCGTGGAAGTCGCTGAGCACATCGATGCGCTGCGCGACCAGGGCGCCCTGCTGGCCGGGGCGGCCGGGCGGGCCGGCCTTGACGCCGCCGTCCCGCCGTGCTCGCCCTGGGTCGTCAAGGACCTGCTCCGGCACACGGGGTACATCCACCGGTGGGCGGCCAGGCACATCACCGAATGTCCGCCCAGCGTCCTGGATGGACCGTCAGAAGCTGAGATCCTGCGGGCCTGCGGGCCGGACCCTGACCTGATCCCGTGGTTCCTGGCCGGACACGCCGCACTCGTCGGGGCGCTGGCCGCGGCCGATCCCGCCCTGGAGTGCGGAACCTTCATGGCTGCCCCGTCCCCGCTGGCCTTCTGGGCCCGGCGCCAGGCCCACGAGACTGCGATCCACCGGGCCGACGCGGAGAGCGCCTCGGGAGCCAGGCCCGAATACCCGCCTGACTTCGCGGCCGACGGCATCGACGAGCTGCTCATGGGGTTCGGGGCGCGGCGCAAATACCGGCCAGCGGCCGCGCGCGGCGGCGGCCTGCGGGTACGGACCAGCGATACCGGCCATGCCTGGCACCTGTCCGCACAGGCCGGCCGCATCCAGGGCCAGCGGCAACCCGATGAGCCGGCCGGTCCAGACGATGACATGGTGAGCGGCCCGGCCTCGGCTGTGTACCTGTACCTGTGGAACCGCTCAGGTCAGGCCCCGGCCGATGTCACGCTCACCGGCCGCGGGGATTTCCTGACCTCATGGCGAACCAGCGTCCGCGTTCGCTGGGGCTGACCCGGTCTTGACGGCCGCGAGACCTGGCGCCAGACGTTGTCTTCGCGTGCTGTCGGCGAGCCACCATCCTTCGGTGGTTCGCAGGCGTTAGGCTAGAAGACACCGGGAATCCCCGGCTTCGGTTGATGGTCACGCGCCCCGCGTGCATGGTGACTGTGTGAGGGTCACCAGTACCAGGGGCTGCGCGCGCGTGCCCTGAGGAGGCGGCTTCGTCCATGGCGGTCCCGGCGTCCCAGACCCCGTTCGCTCACCTGCACGTGCACACCGAGTACTCCATGCTCGACGGCGCGGCCCGGCTGAAGGACCTGTTCGCCGAGGTCAAGAGCCAGGGCATGACCCACGTGGCGCTGACTGACCACGGCAACATGTTCGCCGCCGCCGAGTTTCACCGGCAGGCCAAGGACGCCGGGATCACGCCGGTGATCGGGATCGAGGCCTACGTCGCGCCCGAGGCCAGGAGCAACACCAACCGGATCCTGTGGGGCCAGCCGCACCAGAAGAAGGATGACGTCTCCGCCTCGGGTGCCTACCTGCACAAGACCATCTGGGCTCAGAACTCCCAGGGCCTGCACAACCTGTTCAAGCTCACCTCCCGCTCGTACGCCGAGGGCTGGCTGGTCAAGTGGCCCCGGATGGACAAGGAGATCATCGCCGAGCATTCGGCCGGGCTGATGGCCTCGACCGGCTGCCCGTCGGGCGAGCTGCAGACCAGGCTGCGCCTCGGCCAGTTCGACGAGGCACTTCGGGCCGCGGCGCAGTGGCGGGACATCTTCGGCAAGGACAACTACTTCCTTGAGCTGATGGAACACGGCCTGGACATCGAGCGCCGGGTCCGCGACGGCCTGCTCGAGATCGGCAAGAAGCTCGGCATCCCGCCGGTCGTGACCAACGACTCGCATTACACCCGCGAGCAGGACGCGACCAGCCACGACACCCTGCTGTGCATCCAGACCGGCAAGACCCTGGCCGACGCCGACCGGTTCCGGCTCGAGGGCGGCGGTTACTTCATCAGGCCCGCGGCGCAGATGTACGGCCTGGACACCAGTGAGGCCTGGCAGCAGGGCTGCCGCAACAGCCAGTTGCTGATCGCCGACCGGGTCGATGCCAGCGGCATGTTCGAGTTCATCAACCTGATGCCCCGTTTCCCCATCCCGGACGGCTTCGAGTCCGAAGATGACCTGTTCCGCGCCGAGGTGTGGAAGGGCATGGACCGCCGCTACCCGAACGGATACGACGAGCAGCGGCGCCAGCAGGCCGAGTACGAGATTTCGATCATCTGCCAGATGGGGTTCCCCGCGTACTTCCTCGTGGTCGCGGACTTCATCATGTGGGCCAAGAACAACGGCGTCGCGGTGGGGCCGGGCCGCGGCTCCGCGGCCGGCTCGATCGTCGCCTACGCGATGGGTATCACCGACCTGGATCCGCTGGTCCACGGCCTGATCTTCGAGCGCTTCCTGAATCCCGAGCGCGTGTCCATGCCCGACATCGACATCGACTTCGACGAGCGTGGCCGCGCCGACGTGATCAGGTACGTGACCCAGAAGTGGGGTTCGGACCGGGTCGCGCAGATCGTCACCTACGGCACGATCAAGGCCAAGGCCGCGATCAAGGACTCCTGCCGGGTACTCGGCTTCCCTTACGCGCTCGGGGACCGGATCACCAAGGCGTTCCCGCCGGCCGTCATGGGCAAGGACATCCCGCTGTCCGGGATCTTCGACGAGGCGAATCCCCGGTACAAGGAGGCGGGCGAGCTCCGCTCGCTGTACGAGGCCGAGGCGGAGATCAAGCAGATCCTCGACACCGCCCGCGGGATCGAGGGGCTGGTCCGCCAGCAGGGCGTGCACGCGGCCGGCGTCATCATGTCGGCGGAGCCGCTGACCGACCACATCCCGGTCTGGACCCGGCACGCCGACGGCGCGGTGATCACGCAGTTCGACTACCCGACCTGCGAGGGCCTCGGGCTGCTGAAGATGGACTTCCTCGGCCTGCGCAACCTGACGATCATGGTCGACGCGGTGGCGGCGATCGAGCGGAACCGGGGCATCTCGATCGACCTGCTGAGCCTGCCCCTGGACGACAAGCCCAGCTACGAGTTGCTGGCGCGGGGTGACACTCTGGGCGTGTTCCAGCTGGACGGCGGCCCGATGCGCTCGCTGCTGCGGCTGATGAAGGCGGACAACTTCGAGGACATCTCCGCCGTCATCGCGCTGTACCGGCCCGGCCCGATGGGCGTCAACTCGCACACCAACTACGCGCTGCGCAAGACCGGGCAGCAGCAGATCACACCCATCCACCCGGAGCTCGAAGAGCCGCTGCGGGAGGTGCTCG
>PMST01000199.1:6089-6226 GCA_003168295.1 Actinomycetota bacterium | reverse complement strand
ACCGGTCGTCTCGGCGGTCATACGCGCCTTTCCGGCAGAGACTGGTAGTCACAATGAGACTACCAGCCTGGACCTGGCCCGGAACAGCATCGCTTCTTCCGAACGGACCTGGCCGTCAGCTGACGATAAACTCGGGC
>PMST01000199.1:518-6080 GCA_003168295.1 Actinomycetota bacterium | reverse complement strand
TGTTCCTGGCCGTCCGGATGGGTCAGCCGATCCTGCTCGAGGGCGAGCCGGGCGTGGGCAAGACCGAGGCGGCCAAGGCACTGGCCAGCGTGCTGGACACCCCGCTGGTCCGGCTCCAGTGCTACGAGGGCATCGCCGCCTCAGAGGCGCTGTACGAGTGGAACTACCCGCGCCAGCTGCTGGCCATCCGGCTGGCCGAAGCGGCGGGCGAACCCATCCGGGACAAGGACCTGTTCTCCGCTGAGTACCTGCTATCCCGGCCGCTGCTGACCGCGCTGCTGCATCCCGGGCCGCGGCCCGCGGTGCTGCTCATCGACGAGGTCGACCGGGCCGACGACGAGTTCGAGGCGTTCCTGTTCGAGCTGCTGGCCGAGTCGGCGGTCACCATCCCCGAGCTGGGCACCCAGCGGGCCGTGCTGCCGCCGGTCACCGTGCTCACCTCGAACCGGACCCGGGACCTGCATGACGCGCTGAAGCGGCGTTGCCTGTATCACTGGATCGCCTACCCGGACACAGCCCGGGTGACCGAGATTATCCGCCGGCGGGTGCCGGTCGCGGGGGAACGGCTGGCCGGCCAGGTCGCGGCCGCGGTGCATCGGCTGCGCGCGCTGGACCTGACCAAGCCGCCGGGCGTCTCCGAGGCCATCGCCTGGGCCTTCGCGGTCAGTGTGTTCGGCCAGCAGGAACTGGCCGTGCCGGTGGCCGACCAGACGCTGAGCACGGTACTGAAGTACCCCGAGGACGAAGAAACGGTGCGCCAGGCTGGGCTGGCCCCGGTGGTCGGCATCATTGACTGAGCGTCCCGTCACCGCGCCCGCGGTCCTGCCGGACGTAGCCGCTATGACAGCCGCGTTCGGGGTCGCCCTGCACCGCGCGGGCCTGCCGGTCGGCCCGGACCGCTGCGAGCGGCTGGCCCGGGCCGTGACCGTCATGAACGCCACCTCCCTGGCCGAGCTGAGAGCCTGCGCCTTGGCCACGATGGTGTCCGACCCAGCCCAGATGCCGGTCTTCGACCGGGTCTTCGCAGCGGTGTTCGGCGGCCCGTCGCCGTTCGGCAACCAGCTACCGCCGGTCCAGCCGTCCTTCCCGCGCCCCGACGCCGACCGCGGCCTGTCGGCGGACCGCTCGTCCGCCGGGGATCCGGGCGGCCTGACGTCGGGCTTGCAGCTGGCCGAGGCCGCGCCGTCGTCCGATGATGGCGGCGAAGACCTCCCCGAGGCCCCGGCTCTGCGCCGGGTGGCGTCGGCCACCGAACAGCTCCGCAGCCGCGACTTCACCGAGCTGTCCCCGGCCGAACTGCGCCAGCTCGTCACGCTCATGCGTGAGATGACCCTGGCCATCCCGCCCCGGCGCTCCCGCCGGTACCGGGGCTCGCCGAGAGGGAAGCGGCCGGACCTGCGCCGGACCATGCGGCAGGCGCGGCGCTACGGCGGCGAGGTCATCCAGCTGTCGCACCGGGCCCGGGTGGTCCGGCCGCGGCGCCTGGTCGTGCTGTGCGACATCTCCGGCTCCATGGAGCCCTACGCCCGGGCCCTGCTCCTGCTGCTCTACGCCCTCAACGGAGGCAAGGTGCGCGGCGGCCAGAACCGGCCCGAGGTGTTCAGCTTCGCCACCCGGCTGACCCGGCTGACTCCGGCGCTGGCCGCGGCCAGCCCGGACACCATGCTGGCCAAGGCCGGCGAAGCCGCCCCGGACTGGTCCGGTGGGACCCGGATCGGGGCCGCGCTCAAGGAATTCAACGACCGCTACGGCAGCCGCGGTATGGCCCGCGGCGCGGTGGTGCTGATCATCTCCGACGGCTGGGAGACCGGCGACCCCGAGCTGCTCGGGCGGCAGATGGCCCGGCTGGCCCGGGTGGCGTACAAGATCGTGTGGGCCAACCCGCGCACCCAGTCGCCGCGCTACCGGCCCGAGGTCGGCGGCATGGCCGCGGCCTGGCCGTACTGCGACGCCGTGGTCAGCGCGCATAACCTGGACGCCCTGGACGACCTGCTCGCCGCGCTCAGCTGAACTGCGCCCAGAGGGACTAATACGCGACTATGCGGTTCCCCTAGGATTAAGGGTGTCGGCTTGGCTGACGTGGGGGAGGATGGCGATCATGAGCCCTGCTTCGCGCGGATTTCACCGCAGGCGCCAGGATCCGGCGGAGAACGCGGGCCGGGTTCCGCCGGGCCAGTACCTGACCAAGGACTTCCCGGTCCTGTCAGCCGGCCCGACGCCTCACACGGTCCTGGACCAGTGGACCTTCTCCATCGGCCGTCGCGGCCAGCAGAAGACGTGGAGCTGGGCGGAGTTCCGCGCCCTGCCGACGCAGGACGTGACCGTCGACATTCACTGTGTTACGAAATGGTCTAAGCT
Source organism: Actinomycetota bacterium (assembly GCA_003168295.1). Next base: position 3,722 of record PMST01000199.1, on the reverse strand, counting down.
AGACACGGCCTGGCAGGGCGTGTCAGTGGATACGCTGCTGGACCTGGCCGGGCATGACGGCCCGTACGCGATGGCCCACTGCGACGGCGGCTATACGACCAACGTGCCGGTAGCGGACCTGACCGGCGGCAAGGCGTGGGTCGCCTACGCCTACGCCGGCCAGCCGCTGGCCCCTGAGCACGGCGGCCCGGCGCGGCTGCTCGTGCCGCACCTGTACTTCTGGAAGAGCGCCAAGTGGGTGCGCAGCCTGGAACTGCGCGATACCAACGACCCGGGCTTCTGGGAGAACTACGGCTACCACATCTACGGAGACCCATGGCGGGAACAGCGCTACGCCGGCGACTGACCTGGCAGGTCGCCAAGGTCAGCGCAGTAATCGTCGAAACCTCCTCAGTGCGGACGCTCACGCTCGACGTACCGGACTGGCCCGGCCACCAGGCCGGGCAGCACCTGGACATCCGGCTGACCGACGAAGACGGCTACGTGGCCGAGCGGTCCTACTCGATCGCGTCAGCGCCCGGCGAGCCGCTGGCGATCACCGTGGAACGGCTGGATGACGGCGAGGTCTCGCCTTATCTCACCGACGAGCTGCGGACCGGGGACGACCTAGAGCTGCGGGGGCCGATCGGCGGTTACTTCGTCTGGGAGCCCGAGAACGGCGGGCCACTGCTGCTACTGGCCGGCGGGTCCGGGATCGTGCCGCTGCGGTCGATCCTGCGGCATCGCGAACGCACCGGCAGCACGGTTCCGGTCCGGCTGCTGTATTCATCCCGCACCCTGAACGACGTGATCTATCGCGCCGAGTTCGACCAGCCCGCCAGCGGCGTCGAGGTCATCTACACGCTGACCCGCAGCCAGCCGCCGGACTGGTCAGGCTACGCGCGGCGGGCCGACGCAGCCCTGCTCGCCGAGGTGGCCTGGCCGGCCACCGCGATGCCGCTGGCCTACGTTTGCGGGCCGACCAGCTTCGTGGAGGCGGTGTCGCAGGCCCTGGTGCAGTCCGGCTACCCGCCGGAGCGAGTGAAGACCGAGCGGTTCGGCGCCACGGGAGGAACTTGATGGAAGCAGTCGACGGCAACGCCATCGGTGGCCTGCTGCACGAGGTCTTCGGCACCGAGATGACCGATGCCGCCAGCGTCTGCGGAAGCTGCGGCGCCGCCCGCCCGGTCGCCGAGCTCGCGGTCTACCTGCGCGCGCCCGGCACCGTCGTCCGCTGCCGGTCGTGCGACAGCGTACTGATGGTCTTCGTCACGATTCACGACAGGACCTGCGTGGACCTGCTGGGCCTCGCCGTCCTCGGCTAGCAACGGTCCCGCCTGCCGCCTTCCCGCGCTCCTAGCCCAACCCGGCGGCGCGGCAGGAATGGTGAGCCCAGTTGCTCGAACTTACTAAAGGCGGCATCGCCGCCTTTACCGTGCAGCGCCGACATACGTCGACGATCCCATTGGTGGCCTTGGTGTCGTTGAATCGGTAGTACGAGGGATGACCGGTGTGCTTGTGGCCTACCGCCATAACCTGCTGTGGCGTTACGATGCCGGTGTCTTCCATCTGGGCTACCGGGGATTCTTGCCCGTGGCGCCTGTTAAGCAGGTCATGATGCGCCTACCGTGACTCCACGTCTGCGAAAGGCACGACAGTGTCGATACCACCGCCACCAGCTACGCCCGAGACGGCCAGGACGGGCGCAACGCCCGGGCCCATCGGCCTCGGGCCTGCGCCTCGGAAGCTATTCCAGCTGCAGCTACCACGTCCGGCCAACCAGAAGACAAACATCTGGCTGGTGATGGCACGGGTGATCGTTCATAACAACGACGGCAACGCCCAGGACGCAGGGGCACAGCTATTCGTTACAGGCACTTCGACGCCCGCCGGGAGTAACGGTACCCTCATCGACGAGGTGAGCGTCCGGATTCCGGCCGTGCAAGGAAATCCGCTTGCAGCCTGCCTCTCACTCCAAGCGGTCATCTCGCGGACTGACACGATCACCGGCATTTCCGTTGGGAATCCGGTGGCGCCTCATAACTTCGTCAATCTCTTTGCTTCAGGCTTTAACTGCGACGCCAGACAAGTGTCAATGATCGCCGTAGACCTTGGATCCGTAAACCTCCCCTCCTGAGTCTCAGCCAAGGCCCGACCACAGGTAGCGGATGCCGATAGCTACCACCAGAAGGCCCACCATCCGGCGGATGAGGGTGTCAGGGAGCCGGTGCTGGATCCGGGCACCGGTGTACGCGCCTGCCAGGCCGCCGAGGCCAAGCGCGATTCCGGTCGGCCAGTCGGGGGCGACCGGCCCGTGGTGATGGACCGAGAGAATCAGGAAGGTGACCACTCCTGCTACCGAGGTCACGAAGGTGGACGCCAGCGCGGCCGGGGCAACTTCCCGGGGTGGCCGTCCGGTGCCGATGAGAAAGGGAGCCAGGATCGAGCCGCCGCCGATGCCGTAGATCCCGCCGACGCAGCCCACCACCGCCGCGAGCAGGACCAGCACCGGATGGGGGACGGTGCGTGCTACCCGCCCGGGTTCGGTTCCAGGCCGGGTTGGCCTGGTCAGGGCCAGCCATGCGCCGAGCGGCACGAGCACCGCCGCCACCACGAGGTCGAAGACGCGGGCACCGGGCAGCAGTTCCACCCGGATGACTGATCCGGCGATCACGCCGGGCAGCGTCCCGGCGATGAGGACCAGGGCGAGCCTGCCGCCGGTCTGCCCCTGCCGCCAGTACCGGTACAGCGCACCCGGAGTGGCCACGACGTTGTAGAGCAAGTTCGTCGGCGTGACCGCCGGGCTCGGCGTGCCCAGCACGCTGACCTGAAACGGGAGCAGCAGCACCGCCCCCGAGATCCCCGCGGGCGTGGCCAGTACCGCGATGGCGAACGCCGCCGCCAGGGCCACGACCTGCGTCCAACCCGCCCCTAGCACGCGGTCACGGTAGCAATCTTCGTGGGCGGTGACAGGGCGATGACCAGCTAATTTGCGGTGGGCAACTCCCGGTTTCCGGCGCACGCGACTTTCCGCCGGCGCGATGAATTCGACGGCTGTTTTCCGTCAGGATGTCAGCGGGCCGTGATAGCTATGCCTGGCGGCGGTCGCCGGGTCAGCCGTGATCATGCCCGGCCGGGAAGGGCGTTTCGTCGCGCCGGACAGGACCGAAGGGAGCAGGCGTGAGCGGTGTACGGGTACTTGCAGGCACGCGCAAGGGCGCGTTC
>PMST01000199.1:0-446 GCA_003168295.1 Actinomycetota bacterium | reverse complement strand
ACCAGGGCACTCCCGGCACCCATCAGTGGTACGACGGGACACCGCACCCGTGGGAGTTCGCGCGGGTCTGGCACCTGGAGCCGTCGCTGCACGACCCGGACATGGTGTACGCCGGGGTCGAGGACGCCGGCCTGTTCCGCTCCGGCGATGGCGGGCAGAGCTGGCAGGAGCTGCCCGGACTGCGCGGCCACGAGTCCGGCCCGTCCTGGCAACCGGGCGCAGGCGGGATGTGCCTGCACACGATCCTGCTGGACCCGGTGCAGCAGGGCCGGATGTTCGCCGCGATCTCGGCGGCGGGTGCGTTCCGGTCCGATGACGCGGGCCAGACCTGGCGGCCGATCAACCAGGGGCTGCAGTCCGAGGGCATCCCCGACCCGGACGCCGAGGTCGGCCACTGCGTGCACCGCCTGGCGATGCATCCAGAGCGGCCGGACGTGCTGTTCATG
>PMST01000466.1 GCA_003168295.1 Actinomycetota bacterium | reverse complement strand
TCACGCTCCCATCGTCCCAGCCACGAGACGATCCGACAAACGGACCGGCCCGAACGAACCGAGGTACTCGCCCCCGCCATCTGATCGGCTAGCCCGGATGCGCCTTGCGGGCCGGCCGGAAGTCATCTGTGGTGGGGTGGTGTCGTGGATGCCGTCGCTGGGACCATCTGGTCGGGCAGCTTGCTGAGGCGGGAGCGCCCTTCGCTCGCCAGCTGGCCGGACAGACCGCCCCCCACTGGCGGGAGTCATCAGGCGTTCACCTCAGTTTTCTGTACGATACTGACGCCGTCGCCGATGGGAATCAGAACCACTTTCACGCGAGGATCGGCGGCGATTGCGTCGTTGACGGAACGGATCGCGGCGACGTCCTGGTCGCCTGCGAGATCACCGACGACGTGGCCACCCTGGAGCGTGTTGTCCATCAGGATCAGGCCTCCGGGCCGCAGCCGGGTCAGCACCTCTTCGTAGTACTGGGCATAGCCGGTTTTGTCGGCGTCGATGAACGCGAAGTCGAACTGCTCACCGGGTGGCAGTGCGCGCAGCGTTGCCAGGCCCGGACCGACCCGCAACTCGATCCGGTCGGCGACCCCGGCCTCCTGCCATGCCGCGCGGGCGATCGAGGTCCACTCCTGGCTGACGTCACAGCACAGCAGACGCCCGCCGGGACCCATTCCCCGGGCCACGGCCAGAGCCGAATAGCCGGTGAACGTGCCGATCTCCACCGCGCGCGTGGCTCCCATGGCCCGGACCAGCATCTCCATCAGCATCGCCTGGTCATCGCCGATCTGCATACCCGCAGCACGGCCTGTCTTCTCGCGCGTGATGCGCTGCAATTCGAGCTGGTGAGCGTCGGGCGGGGTGGAATGCGCTGCTGCGTACTCATCGATCACCGCATCGATGAACTGGCTCCGCCTCCGAGCAGCCGGTGGGGTCATTCCTTCGGGTTCTCCTTTCATGGGTGCCACCTCCCTGGCAGGGTCAGAAGCGGCGTTGTGCTGATGGTAATCACTGCGCCAGCGCCCGGCCACGCATTCCACGTGGCGCGGTTCCGGCGCTGGTCAGCGCCGCGACCGCCGGATCGTGGCGGAGCTTGTCCAGGCAGCGGCCGCGGGTCGGCCCGATGCTGCCGACCGGGATACCCAGCCTGGCGCTGATCTCGGTGTCCGGCATGGACGGCTCGTCGATGAGCAGGGTAAGCAGCCGCTGGCAGCAAGGGGACAGGCGGCTGAATGCCTCACGCAGCGCCGCGTGAGGTTCCGCCGCAAGCCGCTCCTGTTCGGCCGTCCTAGCCTGATGGCTGGGTTCCCGCCCGGCGCCGGCGAGTTCCCCGGCACTCTGCAGTCCCTCCGTCGCGGGCCGCACATTTCCGCATTCCCGCCAGGCGGTGACCGCCAGCCAGCCAGCAAGCGCGCCGGGATCCCGGACTTCATCCAGGTGGCGCACGAGCTGTCGCCAGACGCTGTGGCCGGCGGCGCGGGCGTCGGCGTCCCCCAGCCGGTGCCGGCGGCAAATCGACCAGATCAGCGGCGAGTACCGCTCGACCAGCGCGTCCCACGCCTGCTTCTCGCCCTTTCCCGCGCGAGCCACCAGGTCGGTGACCAGCAGGTCATCGTGCATCGGGTTACCTCCTTGCGGGTATGCCATCCGATCAGGCTTGATGCGCTCGCCGCACCGACGGCGCCAGGAGATGCGGGCCTGGCCGCGTTAAGGTGGCCCGATGGCCCGCAATGCCGCCGCCGATCCGGCGCTGTGCCAATGGAGTGAGGCACCCAGCTGCGGCCTCCGGTCCGTGAGCGAATGTGACTCATAGCGACGTCCTTTGACTGATCATCAGCCCGGCGCCGGCGGGCGGCCATACGAGGTTCGTCGTATCTCCACACCGGCGCCCCGGGGCCGTACGCTGATAAGAACGGGCACCTTCAGGTGGTGGCAATGGCGGAATCGGTCAGCGCCCGCGATCTGCGCGCGATGATGAACCTCGTCCAGGACGGCTATGCCGACGAGCCCGCGGATGGGCTTCCGGCCGCCGTCGTGGAGGGGCTGTCGCGGCTGGTGCCCTGTGACTCCGTCTGCTTTTTCGAGCTAAGCCCGGGACATCGGCATTGCACTGGTGACGGCTGCGTGCATGACCCCAGCTTGTCGCCGGTCTTCTGGACGCACTACTGGAGCTGCCCGCCCTGCTGCTATCCCGAGCGCAGCGGCGACTTCAAGTCCGTGACGAAGACCTCAGATTTTTACTCCCGGCTGCGGTGGCACAGCGCGCCGATGTTTTGTGACTATCTGCGCCACTTCGGCGTGGAGGACGAGATCGTCGCCTGCCTGCCCGCCGCGCCCGGCAGGTCCCTCCGCCTGCTCCTGCGCAGGGCTAGCGGCGGTTTCAGCGAGCGGGACAAGCTCCTGGTGGAGCTGCTGCGTCCCCACCTGCATGCTGTCTACCAGGACTCCCAGCGACGCCGGATCGGCGCCCCCAAACTCACCGCGCGCCAATGGGAGCTGCTCCGGCTGGTGGCGGCCGGACACAGCAACGCCGACATCGCCCAGCAGCTATTCCTGTCCGAGAACACCGTACGCAAGCACCTTGAGAACATCTACGAACGGCTCGGCGTCTCCAGCCGCACCGCGGCAGTCGCCCGTGCGTTCCAATCTGGAAACATAACCTGACCACCCTGCTGGCAACGCTTCAGCTGCGTTCCGCCGCTAGCATCGACCCCGGGTAAGCGGGCGGGAACCGGACGGCTCAGTCCACGCCTGAGGCAGCACAGATTCGGCCAGGCCTCGTGCTCCTTGGCGCTGCGCGCAACGAGCGTGATGCAACAGGCTCATCGCAGATGAGGGTGTAGCGGTCGGCGGCGCGGTCGACAGCGACACGGCCGCAGGCGAGGTCACTTGCTCAGGCTAATGGCGCGAAACCGTTACCCGTTCGGTCGCCCAGGGTTACGGGTCGTGATCGCATCAGCCCGGCGGTAATGCTCGTCTGCCGCGGCGGAATCACCCGGGAAGGTTTCGAGAGCGGCATCATATTCACCCCCGGCCAGGTGGGCACGGCCCACGTCGTTGAGCTCCCTGGACACGCCGAGTGAGTTAGGCTCCAGCGTCCGGCGCAGCGCCAGAGCGCGCTGCGCGAAACCGAGGGCGAGCTATCTAGCGGCGATGCCGGGTGCCGTGGCGACGGTGGCGGGCCTGGCTGGCCTGCGGGTCTTCTCTGGCCTGGTCTTCCAGCCGCTGATCGCCAGCAATGCGGTCAGCTACGGCGCGCTGGGCAGCTTCCTGATCCTGCAATCGTGGCTGATCGGCGTCGGCTGGGTCATCTACGGCGGCCAGTTGTTCGGGCGCTGGTTCCACGACGCCAGGCTGCAGGCCTGGGTGGACAGCCGCCGGGGCCGCGGGGATGAGGGCGAGCAGGAACCTGGGAATCACAGCGCACCGTCTGGGTAGGCGCGGATGGGAGCCGCGCCGTCCCTGCTTCTGTGCCCCAGCGCGTCGCCTGACCTGCCGGATCGATGTCCTGTACGGCTGAATCAGGCGGATGCCGAGGCGAGGCGCAGCCGCGCCTGGCGTGCGGCACGGTGGCCCGCCATCGCCGTGACCGCCATGACGATCACGCCGAGGACGTCGATCGCGCCCGGGTGGAACAGCGGAGTCCCTTCCCCGTCGGCGATCCACCAGCAGCACCCGGCGAGCAGGGCCGGCATTGCGGCGCACGCGCCAGCGGCAAGCCGGATCTCATAGCGGAGCACGGCCCGCGGCAGGTCCGCGCGGCGAACCGTTGCCGCCGCGCCCGCGACCGCGCACCCGACGGCCAGCGGGCTCACCGCCATCCACGCGAGTTCCCCCGCCGGGAACGCGGCGAGGGCCGACGGGTGCGCCCAGTACGAGGAGACGGACAGGGTCGACGCCCACGAGAACGCCGCCAGCCCGCCCGGCACGAACCCGCGGTGTGCGCCGGTTCCCGGCCATCCGTTCCCGAAGTGCCGCCCGCCGGCGAACGTGACCGCCGCTCCGGCCAGGACAACGGCCGCCGGGACGAGCAAGTTCCCGCCCTGCCCCCGCACAATACGGCGGCCCGCGACCCAGACGACCGGTGCGGCGGCTAGCAGCGCCAGCACGAGGAAGGCCAGCATGGCGGCCGACGTCACGATGGCGGCCGCCGTCGCGGCACCGCCGCTGGACTCCGACCACTGCCAGCCGATCGTGAGCTGTGACCAGATGGCCGCGCCGAAGCCGAGGAAGATGCTCAGGCAGCAGGCCAGCGACACGAGGCTCGCGCGAACCTGCCCAGCGGCGTCCGCCGCGAACCCGCACAGCCCTGCGCCGGCCAGCCGGGCGACGATACCGCCGCGGATCACGTCCGCCGTGCGCGCGAAAGAACGCGGCCGTTCCTCGATATCGGCGATCAGAAGTTCGGCGAACTCCTCGCCGTAACGATCCCGCCATGACCTCGGGTACCAGCGCACGAGCCGGGCTGCCCGGTCGGCGGGCGTCACGCGGCGCCCCAGCTGCCGGCTAGCCGACGCAGCCCTAGCTCGGCGACGCGGCGCTGGTTGTCGAGATGGGCGCGCAGTGCGGTCGCTCCCGCGGCGGTCAACCGGTACGGGCGGCGCCGGTCATGGCTCTCGACGCCCTCGATCATGCCCTGCGCCTCGAGCCTGGCGAGCGCTTCATACAGCGTGCCTGGCGCGAGGCGGACCCCGGCGAAGGACTCGATGTCCTTGGTGAGGGCGTAGCCGTGCTTGGTGCCCTCGGCCAGGCTCGCGAGGATCAGCGTGGCCGGCCCTGCGTACCGGCCGAACCCGGCGAACTCCTCGCTGTCCTTGGCCATGACATTCATCTTATATCGGCTCCCGATCTAACGGCCGGGGCCGCTCGCATCAGATACGGCACCCGGCGGGCCAGGAAAGCCCGGGGGAACGGATCACGCAGCCGCCACAGTCCGGCGTCGACCACGAAGTGCGCCATCACCGCGCCCAGGTATGCGCCGAACACCAGCCGTACCGCCGGATCGCCGCTGTGCAGATGAGAGGTCACCGCGAGAACGGCCCCGCCGATCAGCGCGACATTGCCCAGCACCGCCAGGCGCAGCACCCGGCCGGCCTCGCCCGGGCCGCCTTTCGCGACCAGGCTCACCAGCAGCAGGTACTGCAGGCCGTGCGCGATCGTCATCCCGCCGACGGCCGCGTACGGCGACGCGAACACGAAGACCGGGACCGAGAAGAACAGCCCCATCAGGTACATCACGCAGAAGCCGCGCGGCCGCTGCGCGGGCGCGCGGCGGGCGAGCAGGATCACGCCGGCCACAACGGCCCCCGTCATCGCCGCCGCCGATAGCGGGAACAGCGGGCCCAGCCCCGGGTCGACGCGCAGCTGCAGCAGCGCCGGCCGCGCCATCAGCGCGCAGATGCCGGCCAGGCCCGACGCGATCAAGGCGCGGCGTTCGGCGGCTCGCAGCGGTGGCGCGCCGGCCGTCTTGGCCGCCAGTGCCGTCATGCCGAGGTTCTGCTTGGCGAAGTGGAAGAACTGCCAGGCGAAGAACGGGAGCAGCAGCCACGTCATCGCCGCCGGGGTGAGAGTGGCGGCGGCCGCCGCGCCCGCGATCATCAGCAGCACCGGGAACCGGATGAAGCGCCACGGATGGCTCACCGCGTAGGAGCGGACGTCGCCCAGCGTGTAGAGCCAGCCCGTGGACGCCACGTGCGCCGAGGATCCGACGAACAGCACCCAGGCCAGCCCGCGGCCCGGCGCTGCCGATCCGGAGGGCGCGAATGCCGCCGCGATGACGAACGCCCCAGCGGTGAGGGCGACTGTCGCCCATAGCCAACGGCGGGCCAGCGGCCGGTCCCGGTCCGCGGAGCGCCCCGGAGTCAGCGTCAGTTCCGGCGGCATCAGCCTCCCCCGCAACCGCCGGCCGCACCGATGTCCGGAGCGATGACCAGGGCGAACAGCAGCACACCGGCGAGGAAGGCGGCGATAAGCACGATCGCAAGCACCATGCGGCGCACCTTGTCGCGCCGGCTCAGAGCGGGATCCTCCACGAAGATCGACATGCCGTCAGGTTATTTCGTCTCCCGGTATATCGTCAAGCGATATAGTTCCGGCCGCGGCAGTCGGCCGGCTCGCTGCCTGGCGCTGTCGTCGAACAGGGCGGCGCGCATCACGGTGTCCGCGGTGGCGCGCTCGGCCGGGCTGACCCGCCCAGCGACCTCGAGGTTGAGTTCGTCAATCGCCGGGACTCACGGATGGTCTTGAACCAGCATGCGGGTCAGCAAGAACCAGCCGATCTCCAGCGTGATGATCCCATATGCCGTCAACGCGGCGCCGCGGCGCCAGGTGGGGTGCCCCGTACCTGTGATGAGCACGGCGGCGGCCACGATGACCAGGCCGAACTGGCCGATCGCGCCAGCCTTCAGCCATCCCAGGCCGGCCACGGGAGTGTCCCAGCTCCCCATCACCAGGCCTGCCAGGTCGACCAAGACGAACAGGCCTCCCACGACGACCGCGAATACGCATGGCAGCCACATGACCCAAGCCAGATGCGGCCAGCCGGACCGGCCTGAAATGCCCTTCATGGCCGCCATTCTCCAGCATCCCGCAGCACCCGGCGCAGGGCCAGGACTGGGACCGTCAGGCCGCAACGCACTGCCCCGAGCCTCGTCGAGCCCGAACTAACCTAACAGCAGACCGGCGTACGCCAAGACTCCACGGGTATCAGGCTGAGCCAGACTGGCTAGCCCAGGCTGGCACGGGCGTCGCGCGTGGCGGGATGCTCCGCGCCCAGGACTCGTTCCAGCTGCGGCAGCAGCTCCGCGTATTCGTCGCGGGCCGCGGCCGGGTCTCCGGCCTCGGCGGTCCATTGGGCCAGGGTGGCGCGGGCGATAAGCGTCCTGGGGTGCTCGGGGCCAAGGAGCTGTTCCCGGACCGGAACCAGCGCCGCGTACTGGTCGCGGGCCGCGGCCGGGTCTCCCGCCCTCCCGGTCCAATAGGCCAGGCTAGCGCGGACGGTGAGCGTGGCGGGATCCGTGTCGCCAGATACGCGCTCCTGGATCGGTAGCAGCGTGGCGAACTGGTCGCGCGCCGAGGCAGCGTCGCCCGCGTCCCCGGTCGAGCGGGCCGTGTTGGCTCGGGCGGCGAGGGTGGCGGGGTGCTTGGCGCCAAGCACCCGCGTCAGCACCGGCAGCAGCTTGTCGAACAGGTCGCGGGCCGCGGCGGGCGCCCCGGCCTTGCCTGTCTCGCCGGTCCAGTACGCCAGGCTGGCGTGGGCGGTGAGCGTCCTTGGGTGTTCGGCGCCCAAGACCCGCTTCATCACCGGCACGAGCTCGTCGAACTGGTCGCGGGCCGCAGCCGGCGCCCCGGCCTCGCCGGTCAGGGTCGCGAGGCTGGCGCGGGCGGCGAGCGTCGAGGGATGCTCGCCGCCAAGGTCCACGTCACGGGCGGTGACGATCTGTCGCTGCAGGTCCAGCGCCGCACGAGGGTCACCGATCGCGCGCAGGTAGGTGGCGACGCTGTCCATGCCGTAACTGGCTGGGGTCAGCGCTGCCTGGGCGTGCGGCAGCAGCACCGCGAAGACGCGCCATTTCGCCGGGTTGTCCGCGTCGTCGGGGAGCGCGGCCTCGATCAGCGCCGCGGCGGCCCTCTGCCAGTCCTCTGCCACCTCCGGGCCCAGCTCCGCCTTAGTGATTCTCTGCACCAGCCGGTGCGCCGACACCATATCGCCGCGCGGCGCGCTGATCAGCGAGTACCGCCGCAACACGGCTATCGCGTCATCGCAGGCGATGGAGTCCTCGAGCAGCGGTATCAGCAGCGGCGCCACCTCCGCACCGGCAGCAGTGGCCAGCCCGGGCCGGGGACGCAGCAACAGGCGCAGGGGAATGTTCTCCGCCGCGCAACAGGCCACCAGCCGCAGCAGCCCAGACGCCGGGCCGGACCGGCCGACTTCGGCGAAGGCCAGCGCCCAGGTCGTGGTAACCCGCTTGTCATAGCCGACCAGCTCTCCGCGGGCCATGAGCTCTGGCCACCGGCCGCGGAACAGTCTCAGGTAGTCCCGGATATCGCGGCCTGTGGTCCCCATATAGGCGGCGGCCTGCGCCAGCGCCAGCGGCAGCCCGCCCAGCTCGCCGGCCAGCTCGGCCGCTGCCGCTTCCTCATCGCCGCTCGCGCCGGTCCGGGCCATCAGGAAATCCGCCGCCGTGGCCTGCTCCAACTCCGGGACCTCAACCGCCCATTCGCCCGGCCAGTCCGGGTACTGGCTGGTGATCAGCACCCGCCCGCCGCCGGCAGGCGGCAGCAATCCGTCGATCTCCTCCGGACCCGGCACGTTGTCGAAGATGAGCAGCCAGTCGTCCCGGCGGGCGAGCGCCGCGTGCAGCCGCGTCACCGGGCTGCTCGCGTCCTGGCTCGCCCCGCTGTCGAGTTGCGTGGCCAGCTCGCTCAGCGCGCCCGACAGCGCGACCGGTTTCTCCACCGGAAACTGCCACGCGACCCCGCACTCCGCCAGGTGCTGGTGCGCGTACTCCACCGCCACGCTGGTCTTGCCGACGCCCCCCGGCCCGTGCAGCGCCACGATTCCCGGCCCGCTCCGCTGACGGGCGGCCAGCCGGTCGTCAAGCTCGGCCAGCAGGCCTTCCCGGCCGGCCAGGAACGTCGGCCGCTGCGCCAGCCGCAGCGCCACCGGCAGTGCTGGCGCGCCGGGGACCGTGGTGCGGGGCAGGCTGGTCAGCGCCTGGAACAGCAGCAGCTGGAGTTGCTCGGGGGTGGAGAACTTGCCCGTCATGAGCCCGGAGTCCCGCAGCAGCCGCGCCCGGAACGCCTCCTGACGGGCCTGAAGCTCCTGGTCGCTGTCGCGCAGCCGTCGCGGCGGGATCGGTATCACCGCGTCCTCGTCCAGCAGGAAAACCAGCCGAGGCCGCGACGCCCCGGTCGCGGCGTCGAACTCGAGCTCGGTGTAGGACACCTTGGGCTCGTCGCGTACCGGCGTGCCATAGCGCAGCCCGATCAGCCCCACGTACACGTCGCACTCTCGTACCCGTGCCCGGCAGTATTCAGCGGGCTTCTCATCACGGACGGGGAAATACGCCATATCGGTGATCGCGTGCCCCGCCTCGGTCACCGCGGCCTCCGCGGCCGCCACAAACGACCGGTCAGGCGGGAGTTCCCGCAACTCAGCGGTATGGCTCAAAAAGATCCGCCGCGGCGCTTCCACGATGCCTTACTATACGTAAGGCCGTGATAGCTCTACACTGATCTTGACCGGTAATTTGCGCAGGGGATGCGATGAGCTCTCTCAAATCCGATCAGGACTTCCGGCAGGCGGCCAAGCAGCTGGGCGTCTCCTCCCTCCTGACGCTCATTTCGGATCGGAGGACGCGATGAGCTCTCTCACATCAGATAAGGACATCCGGCGGGCGATCAGGAAACTGAAAATCGACAAGGCGGCGCTGCGCGACCGCCTGGCAAACCCGGACAAGCTCGTCGAGTTCGCCGCCCAGCTGGTGAGAACCGGCTGTCCGATCGAGACCGTGGTCCTGCACCTGGGGATCACCGAGGACAAGATCGCGGCGGAGTGCTCGAGGCAGGAAGAGCGCGAAGCGAAGATACGGGGGATGGGGTTGACCGTGTTCAATCTGCTGGAAAATCCGCCGTCCTGAGTCACCACGGGTCCGTTCGGGATGATCTCATGACCCTCGCGCTGTAGCGTGTGGTAGCCGTACCGGGCGCGGGCGGCGGCGATCGTCCCGCCGGACACGACCGCGCCGGTGATGGCGTCCTCCCGCTCGGCGATGGTGGCGGCCAGGTCGGTGACCTCGGCCAGCCGGTGGCGCGGGACCACGAGCACCCGCCGTCCTGCCAGGCCCGGTGCCACCGCCGCACCGGCCCTTGGGTGACCCGCAGGTCGTAGGCGATCTCGCCGATCGTCGCCGCGGGCGAATCGCCCGGCTGCCTCCAGCCGCAGCCGCTCCCGCCGCTGCAACCAGCCGACGTCACGACCCGAGCTCTACGAGTTCATCTTGGGTAGCGTCACGGCCTGGAGGGGCCCAGGGGCCTGCGTCGTCTCCGGCCGGACGCGGATGCACGCTTCGCGCTTCTCCTCCTTAGGTCGTAGCCCGTCATCTAAGTTCCCCCGCCGGGCTGATGAGACGGCAGCTTGCTGCGTGCAGCATCGGTAAAAACAAGCCGGACCCCGAAAGGCGGGATTGTCCTATGACTGCTGTTTCAGCACTTCTGCTGGCCCTGATTACCGGTTGGCTGGTGCCCGCGCCCCGGCTGGCCATGGCGGCGTTCCTTGGCCCTTGGCTGGTCGCACTGATTTACCAGACCGCGGACATCGGTCTCGGCTATGCCGTAAGCCCGCCGCAGACGGTGACCCAGTTCCCGCGGGTGATCGGGTACGTGGTGGTGACCGCGGTCATCCTGGCGCTCGG
>PMST01000553.1:5163-13625 GCA_003168295.1 Actinomycetota bacterium | reverse complement strand
TCGCGTGCGTCGTCAGCACCGCGGTCATCTGCAGCGGGGCGGTGTCGCCGCTGGCTTTCGCCGCGCGGGCGCCTATCACGGTCAGCCGCGATATCGCGACCGCCGGAACCGGCGCGCCTGTCCTGGCCGGCGACCCTGCCCTGGCGGGCGACCCCGCACAGCCCGCGGCCGCTAGCCCGGATGCCATGGCCAGGGCGCATGCCAGCGCTACGGCCGCCCGGGCCAGCGGGCGGGCGGCCGTCAGCGGGTGCGTGAGGTCTCCAGCCTTCATGCCGGTTGGACGCTCACCGCACCTTGCCGGTTGCATACTGCGGGGCCTCACCGCATCCCGCCGCGCGGCACGTGGTGACCCGGTACGAACCTGGCCGCGCCGGAACGCCAACCCGAAGCGGCCGCTGGCCCGCAGGGCTGCTAGGCCATGTCGTTCTCGTAGGCGAGCACGACGGCCTGGATCCGGTCGCGGGCGCCGAGTTTGGTCATGACCCGCGAGACGTGTGTCTTGACGGTGGCCTCGCCGACGAAGAGCTGGGCGGCAATCTCGCCGCTCGTCGTGGCGCGCAAGCCTTGCTGTGCGAGCAGGGCGATGCAGGCGAACCGCGCGGCGTCATAGGCGAGGACATAAGCGCTGTATGCGTCTCGCTCCAGTTCACCGTGCGCGACTAGCTGCTCGACCTCTGCCTCGCCTCGCGTCCATCTAGGCCGAAGTTACGGCCAGTTCGGCAGGTGATTCTTAGTCTGACCTGGTATTTTGCTGGATTTTCCGGGTGGCGTTCTGGCTACTTCAAGGTCAGCGGGATCGGGACGCCGATGAGCTCGAAGGCCTGCCGCTGGATGCTGGTCGGCTCGGCGAGCATCGCGATGGTGACCTGGGTGCCGGTGTACCGGACCTGGTTGCGGGTCAGCGTCGCCAGGTGTTCCAGCAGGCCGCGGAAGCTGTGGTAGGGCTGCCCGGCCGGGTCGTGCTGGCCGGAGGCCTTGGCCTGGGCGGCCGCGGAGCGGCGGGCCGGGGCGACGGGATTGGCCTGCCTGGGCGGGTTCTGGTCGGTGTAGGTCAGCGGGGCCCAGGCGCGGCGCAGGTGCCAGGTCAGGTAGCAGGCGAGCATGCAGATCAGCACGTGGGCCCTGACGCGTTCCTCCAGCCGGTGGAACACGGGCCGCAGGTCCAGGTCGTCGGATTTGATGTGCCGGAAGTCCCGTTCCACGTATTTGAGGTTCTTGTAGGCGGTGACCACGGCGGCCGCGTCGAGCTCGTGCGCGGGGACGGGGGTGCGCAGCACGTAGAACCCGTCCAAAGTGGCTTCGGCCTCGATCCGGTCCTGCCGGCGCTCGATGACCAGGGTGGTATCGGTGATGGTGACCTCGAAGTGCTTGGCGGTCTTGTACGTGCTGATCACCTTGCCCACTTCCACCCCTATGGGCCCGGCGCCGGTGAGCTTGCCGGCCTGGACGCGGGCGATGAGGGGGGCGAGCAGCTTCTCGGTGGCGGCCAGCAGGTCCTCCCGTTTGCGGGCCCGCTCAGCGGCCAGGACCGGGTTGCGACAGGCGATCAGCCGCTCGCCGGGGAAGTCATCGGAGGTGATCTCCGCGAGGTCCTGCTGGTCGAAGAGGCTGAGCTGGAGCGGGCCGTCGTCGGCTATCAGCTTGCGGATGGCCGGGGCGCGCAGCGCGGTGATCCACCCGTAGGTGTCCGGCCGCGCCGTCCCGTCTCCGGGCTGGTTCATGGCCTGGATCCGGGCGCTGGTGATCATGCCGCGGTCGCCGACCATGACCATCTCCTGCAGGCCGAACTTCTTCCGGACCACGTCCACGATGGCGGTGAACGCGGCCGGGTCGCCGGTGTTGCCGGGGAAGACCCGGACCGCGACGGGCCGGCCGTCGGGGTCGGTGAGCAGCCCGTACTCGATCTGAAGCGTGCCTTTCTTGCCGTCCCGGGAGTAGCCGCGGGCGGCCAGCGGGCAGTGCGTGCCTTCCAGCCACGAGCTGGACAGGTCGAACAGGGCCATCTTCGACGAGTTGGCCTGCGGGTTCAGGTGGCGGCGGGCCAGCCCGGCCTCGATCGCGTCCTGCCGGTGCCCGAGCCAGTCCATCGCGGCGTAGATGTCATCGGTGGACGCGTCCGCGATGCCGAGGTCGGCGCCGAGGGTGGCGTCGGCCCACCAAGCCAGGGTGGACAGCTTGGAGCCAGGCTTGACGACGCGGGAGATGATCAGCGCCAGGGCCAGGTCCCGGTGCGGGCCGGCCGGTCCCAGCAGGGCGGGCAGCCCGAGCTTGGCGGCCATGGCGTGCACGGCGGCGGCGTGGCCGTGCGGCAGCGCCCCGGTGATGGTGACCGCCCCATCGGCGGGGACCAGCTGCTGGCCTTTGAGGCCGGCGTCGATCAGGTCGATGACGTGGCCGGGCAGCGAGGAGAGGTTGGCGACGGTCTCGTTCTTGACCTTGCCGCCGTCGCGGTAGGTGCGGCGCAGGTAGGCCGAGGAGTAGTCCTTGCCGTAGCCCTGCTTGTCCACGTACCCGGTCTTGCTCACTCTGACTACGTGGACTTTCCCGCCGGTTCCGGTCATAGCCTGATCATAGTGGCAAGTCGACGCAGATCTCGGTAGCGACACGCCAATTTTCTGACTACACTCCGTGGCCGGATCTCACCAAAACGGCAGTTCAGGAGGCAATACCTACGGAGAGCTACGGCAACTTCGGTCTAGGCATCGCCAGACCGCCTAGTGGCCGGTAGGGGGCCGGAGATGCCGCTGTCGTCAGGCACGAGGACTTCCACGAACGGGCTGGACTGGATCTGCTGGACCAGCGGGTCCGATGCCAGGCGCCACGCATCTTCGGTCCGGATCACCGGGTTGACCGGCATCCCGAGACGCTGCTGGGCCCGGTCGGCGGCGTCGTAGACATCCTCGCGGGTCGGCCGGCCAACAACCAGGACATCGACGTCATGCGGCGGCTTGCCCGGGCGCTCGTAGTAACGGGCCGCCCAGGAGCCGAAGATCAGGACACGGCCTGCCCCAGGCAGGCCCGCGAACTCCTCGGCCACGACCTGCAGCGGCCCCCAGGACAGGAGCAGCAACTCAGTCAGAGGCTTGACCAGGCGGTTATCCGGATTCGCCCGCACCATCGCCGAGCGTCCCACATCGCGTCGCCGCAGCAATGCCGCGTCCGTCAGACGCTTCACCTCCCCATGCACGGTACTGAGAGGAGCATGGAAACGCTCAGCCAACTCCGTCAGGCTGTATTCTTCATCGGGGTTGAGAAGCAGCGCGGCCAGGATGTCGGCTTGGAGCCGCGACCGGAAGACGGGCAGCAGCGCAGGCGCTGAACTTCGCATAACCTGAATTTATATGCGGATTATGCGAAGCGTCAACTGCCTGCGCCAGCTCGAACACGCGCCGCTAGCCCGCTTGT
This sequence comes from Actinomycetota bacterium, assembly GCA_003168295.1. The sequence goes on along the minus strand of PMST01000553.1, from coordinate 10,220 downwards.
CGCGTCGCTCCTCACGGACACGCGGCGGCACTCCTTGGACAGGAATGGAACGAAATCCCCTTACCGATGGTGACAGCTCGGCCGCAAGGTAGGGAGTGTCGTAATACGCCCGCGCCGAACGGCGACCGAGATCCCCACCGACGCCGATCTTCCCGGCCAGGGTTATCTCGGCGTCCAGCCCGAGGAACAGGTCCGCGCCCGCGGTGGCGCTGATACCGACACTGCCGGAACTCCCGAACCCGTGCGTTTCAGAGTCGATCCCCGGTCCATTATCGAAGCCAACCGCCGCGCGCGGTTTTCGTCCAGGGACAGATCGACGCTCGTGTCCGACAGGTCCGCCGTCAGCGCCACGGTGGGCCCGGGCCCGACCAGTTCGTCGTCCCGCTCGGCGACAGCCACGCGGTTCCGGCGGTAGCGCTCGCTGGTCAGGGCACCGGTCCACATCCGCTCCCGGGCAGCCGGGAAGCCGGGGTCGTCGAGCGCGGGCCTGTCCTTGCCCTGGTGTGCGATCATGCCTGGTGTGCCGCTGACCCCTGATGAGATGCTGACTACTACCCGGTCGGTGCGCAAGCGCCTGGATCTGACCCGTCCCGTGCCGCTCGAGCTTGTGAAGGAGTGCCTGGAGATCGCGCTGCAGGCGCCGAGCGGCGGCATGCGGCAAGGCTGGCACTGGATCGTGGTGACCGATCCGCAGGTGCGCGCGCAGATCGGGGACTTCTACCGGCGCTCGGCCGAGCCCTACCTGGCCAGCGCCGCCGCCGCCGACCCGGGCCGGAGCGCCGGCAGCGGGATCATGGCCCGGGTGAGCAGCAGCAGCGCATACCTCGCCCAGCACATGGGTGAGGTCCCGGTCCAGGTGATCCCGTGCATCACGGTGCGGCCCCCCTGGCCGGCCGGCCAGACGCAGGCCGGGCTGTGGGGATCGCTGCTGCCCGCCGCGTGGAGCTACATGCTGGCCTGCCGTGCCCGGGGACTCGGGACCGCCTGGACGACGCTGCACCTGCAATACGAGACCGAGATCGCCGGGCTGCTCGGCCTTCCCGGTGACATCCGCCAGGGCGCGCTCATCCCCACCGCCTACTACACCGGCGGCACCTTCCGACCCGCCCCGCGCCGCCCGCTGGCAGACGTGCTGCACGTCGATCACTGGTAGCCGCCACCGCTGACCTCTGCGAGCCGTACGCGCAAGGTACAAGCAGAAACCCGCCGTAAGCCCCGCCTCCGGTCACGCCAGGTCACAGTCCACTGCGGCCAGGGTTAACCTCAGTCACCACCGGGGTCCTCGATATCGCCGAATCGGCGCTTAAGGAGCGGAGGGTGCAGGGGTCCATGTACGGCGCTCATATCAGCCATTCCGGCGCGCGGCCGGATCCCGGCTCAGAAGGGTTTGGCTGTCTTGCGGATCAGCGGGATATCGGCTAGGACAACTCTCAACTTCGGACTGTGAAAAAACGGTCCCGGTCCGGTTGTTGCACACGTCAGCTTTGTAACACCTTTTTCGACACTCTCCAGACGGCGCCTGCGGGGTCCGGGCCCTACCCAGTGATCATGTCGAGAATGGTTCGATTCTCGACAGGCCCGATACCCGGCGGGCTCAGGGTTAGTCCCACAGCCGCGCCGTGGTGTCGTAGCTGGCGGTGGCGAGCAGGCGCCCGTCCGGGCTGAACGCCACCCCGTAGACCGGGCCGTCGTGGCCGGCCAGGGTGCGCAGCTGCTTGCCGGTGCGCAGTTGCTTGCCGGTGGCCGGGTCCCACAGCCGCGCCGTGTTGTCGCCGCTGGCGGTGGCGAGCAGGCACCCGTCCGGGCTGAACGCCACCCCGACGACCGGGCCGTCGTGGCCGGCCAGGGTGCGCAGCTGCTTGCCGGTGGCCGGGTCCCACAGCCGCGCCGTGTTGTCGTCGTCGCCGGCGGTGGCGAGCAGGCGCCCATCCGGGCTGAACGCCACCGCGCGGACCCCGCCGTCGTGGCCGGCCAGGGTGCGCAGCTGCTTGCCAGTGCGCAGCTGCTTGCCGGTGCGCAGGTACTTGCCGGTGGCCCACAGCCGCGCCGTGCTCGTCGGCGCTGGCGGTGGCAAGCAGGCGCCCGTCCGGGCTGAACGCCACCTCGGCGATCGTGTCAGTGTGGCCGGTCAGGGTGCGGGCCAGGTGTGATGGCGGGACCGGGGCCGGAGCCGGCTGGGACGGCGCGGGGGTGCTGGCACGGGGGACGGCGGGGGCTGGCGGTCCGGCGGGAGGAGCCTTATTCCCGGCCTCGGCATAGCTGGCCAGCGCCCTACCCAATTTACGCGCATAAGAGCCCTCGTCCATTTGCCAGCGCATGACAGCCTGAACATCGCCCATCTGCAGTTCCAGGCCCAGAGGCAACTGTGTCTGCGTGAGATGGACGGCAAAAAACGGCTTGCCCCAGTTCAGAGCGGCATTGATCTCGTTCCTGACATTCCTGGAGGCGACTGCGGCCGACGTGATCATGACCACGAACGCGGCGGCCCCGTAAAGCGCGTCAGCGATAGCCTGCGGCCATTCGCTGCCCGGTTCGATGCCCTCGTCGTACCAGACCTGTATCCCCAAAGAGCGAATCCGCCGCAACTCCGGATAGGCCAGCGCCTTGTCCTCATGGGCATAGCTGACGAACACGAACGTGCCGCTGGGATCGCAAGCGTCGAAAGGGATCGGCACATCCGGGTTCCGCGAGCTGGTACCGGCCGCCATGAAGGCAACCGTACTATCTAATCGTGACGCTCACCACAACACAGCGCGTCCCTACGCCTGAGGCTTCGGCCAGAAACCGTACGTGGAGAAAGCCGACGGCCAACTGGCAGCCAAAGACGCCGCTGGTACTTGGATGGAGGTCGCGGTCCGGGACCGCTCGAATCGGCAGAGCGGCCCCGCGGACCGCTTCCATATTGAGCCTCGCCTGCTGATACGTCGGCAGGCTGCCGAATGTCGCCCGCATTCGCCAGAAGATAATTAGTCCGGCAGAAGGTCCTGTTCTGCACGCCTCCAACGGACTTGACCGAAGGGACTGCTCCAGTACAGATCGGTTCCCGCTCGGTCGTTGCGCCTAGGGCTGGTGACCATACGGGCGAAGCTTCCGGTCGCGGCTGGTCTGGCCGCCAACGCGACCAGACCAGCGTCTTGAGCTATCTGGCTGCTCCGGCGATGTAGGTGGCGACGATGTAGATGGCGTGCCGGTCGAGGCTGGTCCGGGCGCGGTCGTAGCGAATGGTGGTGCGCGGGTCGGCGTGCGATGCGGCTACCTGGACGTCGCGGAGCGGGACGCCGGCGTCGAAACTGGTAGGGAGCGGATTACCAACCATGCTGAATGGGTCAGCGTGACGACTGGCCGGCGGCGGCATCTGCCCTCGTCGCTGCGTTTTTCGTTGCTCTTGCTGCATCATGCTGAACTCTGATGCAACGAGAATGAACGCGACATCCTGGCACCTGAAGTAGCACCGCCCTGTCACGACCGACGTGACCTGCGGGTTCGTTCCGTCGTCGCGTTCGCCGCTCACCGCACCCGGACCGGCATCCCTTATGGCGCCGTCCTCACGTCGGCTGCGGAATGTCGCATCTGATGCAACTCCGCGCCTTTGGGCGGCGGTAATGAACGCGTGCCGCAGCGTGTGCGGGCCGACGTTCTTGCTGATCCCGGCGCGGCGCGCGACCTTGCGGACGATCCGTCCGGCGCCGTGCCGGTCCAGCCGCCAGCCGCCTGGGGCCAGGAACACGGGACCGTCAGTGCGCTCGCCGATGGCCAGATCGATTGCCCGGGCGGTACGCGGTGCCAGCGGGATGGTGACGACCTTGCCGCCCTTGCGGGTGATGATCAGCGTCCGGTGGCCGCGCTCCAGGCCCAGGTGCTCGATGTCCGCGCCGGTCGCCTCTGACACCCGCAGGCCGTTCAGGGCGAGCAGCGAGATCAGCGCATGCTCACCCGGCGGGCCGAGCCCGGCGGCGACCAGCAGCGCGCCGAGCTCATTGCGGTCCAGGGCGGTCGCATGGGACTCATAGTCCAGCCGCGGGCGCCGGACATGGGCGGCCGGGGAGTGATCCAGCAACTCCTCTTCGACGGCGTACTTGTAGAACCCGGCGATGGTGGACAGCCGGCGCAGGTTCAGTGCATAGGCCTCGCGGGTCAGGCTGCTGTACCCGGCCAGGGCGAGTCGTTCGGAGTCGGTGAAGGCGGGCTGGATGGGGACGAGGGCGGCAGTGGTCATCGGGTACCTCCCGGACGGGCTGAGACCCGGGAGGCTGGGCCAGCGGCGGGCCCCAGCGATTGAGCGGAAACCCACCGTATGCTCCGCCGCCCGGTCACGCCAGGTCACGATCCGCCCGACCGAACATGAGCCCGGCCGTCCCAGAGATGCCCGAGATCGCCGATTTGGTATGCACGGCGAACATGGTGGATAAGGCACGCCACACACGCAGAAAACTCAGTTATGGCTGATGAATGGTCGGACCCGCGGCCGGGCCGGCATCGCCAGCATCGTTACGGGCCAGGCGGAGGGGTGAAGATGTCGTGGGTTCCGATGCGCCGCCAGATAACGTGTGGCTGCCCGGATACGCGTTCGGCTCCGTAGCTGAAGGTGGCGCGGCCATCGTTGTCCCAGGTCATCTCGAACACGTTCGGGTGAGCTTTCACGCCTTTGACGCGCAGGCCCGGCCGGAACGGCCGATCCGGGGCCACCAGATCCGGCACGAAGGCTTCCCTGACTACCTTGCGGAACGCATCCCGCTGCTGGGGCGTCAGGCCCTTCCAGTCCTTCTCGAAACGCGGCAGCGTCTCGAACGTCGGCATCAGGCGTCCGCAGCCAGCTCGTCAAGATGCGCGAACATAGCGTCGGCCGACTCGTGCGCCGTTCCCCGCCCGGCTGCGATCTCCTCGTCCGCCTCGCGTTCCCCGGCCAGCCACTGGGGGGTGAAGAACCAGGCCTGATCGGTCGGGATGGACACGTAGCCGCGTACCGTTATCGTCCCGTCGTCATGAACGGCGAACTCCACCTCATCGCCCTCACTGATATGCAGCGCGCGCCTGATCTCCTCGGGCAGCGTCAGCTG
>PMST01000553.1:0-5138 GCA_003168295.1 Actinomycetota bacterium | reverse complement strand
AGCTGCTTGCAAGCTCTCCCGGCCGCAGCCAGATGAACGGTGTTCCAGAACAACCCGTTCTGGCTGACCTGGCAGGCGCACGGTCATCAGGTCCAAAGGCGGGCCATAACGGCGGATCTCGCGCGACGGCCGCAACCAGTGACTGTCACCATACGTTCTGGCCGGCCCTCCGTACATGAGGCCCTCCTGGTCCTTGGCGGCATCTTTCCTGGCCGGTTTTCCCGGCCACGTGGCCCGGCAGGGGGCCGCTGTGGCAGTGCCGCCTGAACTAATAGGGCATTCGCCCGATGTAGCGGGGCTGGGCCGGTGCGAGTGTGTGACTATCGCATGCTGTCCGCGGGCGTGCGGCGGTGCCCGGGGTGGTCCCGGGCGCCTGCTGGCAGGTACCGCGCTCAATCATGGCTTAATGGCGGGTTAGGGCAGCGGTGGCATGCTCCTGGTTATAGCGGCGGGCATGCCGAGGCTGGGGAGGAAGATCATGACTGCATCCCTGGAGAAGCTGTCCGGATTGCCATGCGGCGCTGGGTGCGATCCGCTGCCAGGGCCGCCCGGCTTCTTGTCCGCTTATCCCGGTTACCGGGGCACGGCGCTGCTGGACCAGCTGCGGGCGACCGAGTACTCCTACCTCGACGCGGGCGGCCACGTCTACCTGGACTACACCGGCGCGGGCCTGCCGGCCCAGGCGCAGCTGACCGCGCATGCCGAGCGGGTACGCGGGGGGTGCTTCGGCAACCCGCACTCGGAAAATCCGACCTCGGCCGCGTCGACCGAACTGATCGAGCGGGCCCGCAGCGCGGTCCTGGCGCACTTCAACGCGCCGCCGCAGGAGTACGCGGCCATCTTCACCGCGAACGCCACCGGCGCGTGCCGGCTCATCGGCGAGGCCTACCCGTTCGGCCCGCGGACCGGGCTGGTCCTGACCCAGGACAATCACAACTCCGTCAATGGCATCAGGGAGTTCGCCCGGTCCCGCGGCGCGCTCACCCGGTACGTGCCGTTCTGCTCGCCCGAGCTCCGGGTAGACGATGACGCGATCGGCCAGGCGCTGGCCCGGCGCGGGCCGGGCCCGCTGGGCGCGGCCAGGCGGGTAGCGCGCGGCGCGGCGGCCCCCCGCCGCCGGGGCTTGCTGGCCTACCCGGCCCAGAGCAACTTCAGCGGCGTGCAGCATCCGCTGCGCTGGATCGAGCTGGCCCATGAACAAGGCTATGACGTGCTGCTGGACGCCGCGGCGTACGTGCCGTCGAACCGGCTGGACCTGTCGGTGGTCAAGCCCGATTTCGTGCCGGTCAGCTGGTACAAGGTGTTCGGCTACCCGACCGGTGTCGGCTGCCTGATCGCGCGGCGCGACGCGCTGGGCCGGCTACGGCGGCCCTGGTTCGCCGGCGGGTCGGTGTCCATCGCCAGCGTGCAGGGCGACTGGCACACGCCGGCCCGGGACGAGGCCCGGTTCGAGGACGGCACGCTCAGCTTCCTGCAGATCCCCGATCTGGCCTCGGGGCTGTCCTGGGTGTCCGGCATCGGGCTCGACCTGATCCACCAGCGGGTGATGTGCCTGACCGGCTGGCTCCTCGGCCGGCTCGCCGCCTTGCGGCACGGCAACGGCCAGCCGATGGCACGGATCTACGGGCCCGCCGGCACCCGCGACCGCGGCGGCACCGTCGCCTTCAACCTGCTCGATCCCGGCGGGCGCATCATCGATGAGCGCGCGGTGGCACGCGATACCGCCGCGGCCGGCATCTCGATCCGGGCCGGCTGCTTCTGCAACCCGGGCGCCGGCGAGGGCGCGTTCAACCTCACCAAGGCCCACTGGCGCAAAGCGGCGCCGGGACGCGCCCGTACCATGGATCAGTATCTCGACCTGCTCGGCCTGCCCAGCGGCGGGGCGCTGCGCGCATCGGTGGGCCTGGCCTCCAACGTCGAGGACCTAGAGCGATTCCTGGCCTTCGTGGAGATGACCTACCGCGATCGCCTCGCCGACACCACCGGCCTCACACCCAGGCTCGCCTGCTAGCCACCTGCGCACCGGGCAACCCGGGCGACACCGTAACCGACGGAGCAAGGTCAGTTGCCACAGCCGCGCCGTCTTGTCGATGCTGGCGGTGGCGAGCAGCTTTCTGGGTACGTCGGCATTGCAACACGTTTTACGACAGCCGCGGGGGCGGTGCGGCCTCCGGCCGCGACCCTGCAGGTGACAGTGTCTAACCCGCTATCAGCAGGCTCGCGCATTCTTCCCTTCTGCGGAATCTGTCGTTACGCTGTACGCATATCAAGGGGCGGGGCAAATCATGGCTGCATCGACTTTAGAAGTTTCGCGGATCTTCATCAGCTACCGGCGCGAGGAGACGGCGTTCCCGGCTGGCTGGATATTCGACCGGCTCGCGGCTCACTTCGGCAAAGATCAGGTCTTTAAGGACGTCGATTCGATCAAACCGGGTGACGACTTCGTCGAGGTGATTGCCGAGGCGGTCGGCCGCTGTGCCGTACTGCTGGCACTGATCGGCGACCAGTGGATCAGCATATGCGACAAGGCCGGGCACCGACGCCTCGACGACCCCAAGGACTTCGTCCGGATCGAGATCGAGGCTGCGCTAAGCCGTGGGGTTCGGGTCATCCCGATCCTGGTCGGCGGGGCGCAGATGCCCGACGAGAGCGAGCTGCCGCCGAGCTTGGCCGCACTGAAGAGGCGGCAAGCCCTGTCCCTTGACCCGCTCGACTTCGACAGCGACACTGGCAAGCTGCTCAGGTTCCTGGAGGCGACCACCTTCAAGGTGAAGGTGGATCCCGAGCCAGGCACACCTGCTGCAGCATCCGACCTGCATGCCCGCGCCCGGCAGGACGCCGAACGGGCCGCGGCGCAGCGTCGCCAGCAGATCGGGCAACTGCAGCGCCACATCCAGGATGCCGCTGGCCGGCAGGACTGGTACGCCGTCCTCGGGTTCAGCGACCAACTGGCCGCGATCGACCCGGCGGCCGCAGATCCTGAGGGCCTGGCCACCATGGCCCAGGATCAGATTGCACGCCAGGCGGGCGCCCAGCGGATGCGGGCTGCGATGCCGCCCGCCGCGAGTAGCGGGGCGGCTGGGCCGGGAGTTGGCCCGCCACCGGTCCGGCCGAAGCGGCGGCTGAGATACCGCGTCGCGGCCATCGTAGTTGCCATCGTCGCCGTGGTCGCCGTGGTCGCCGTGGTGTCCGCGCTCACTCACCAATCCCCGCCCTCGTCCACGGTCACCCTTCCTGCGGCCTATCAGGGCAACTGGCAAGGCGCAATCAACCAACCCGGATCGGGCACGGTGACCGTGAGCATGGCCCTCGGCCCGGGATCCGCGGGTGCCGAGGTCGGCACATTGGTCAACAGCACCCTGGGGTGCAGCGCCAGCGTCTACTTCGAGGGCGGCAGTGGGCCGGTCTATCTCCGTCTGGTCACTACGGAGAATGCCCAGGGTGAATGCGTCCCGTTCGCCTACGCCGAAACGTCGCTGACCTCGAGCGGCGGGCTCAGCTTCACGTTCGAGCAGTCCTCCGCAGTCAATCCGAACGAGCCGGTATCTAATGTCGACGCCGGATCCGGCGTGCTGAGCTCGGGCAGCTGACTGCTGGTCACTGCGAGCCGTTCCCGGCGGCTTGGAAGCACCGCCGATTCGGCAGGGAGATCTGATTTCCTACCCGGTACTCATTCCGCGGGCGGCGCAGGCGGCGCGGTCGACCAGACGGCGATCTGGCTGCGGTTGGCGAAGCCGAGCTTGGTCAGGATGTGCTGGACGTGGTTCTGCGCGGTGCGCTCGGAGACGTACAGGGCCGCGGCGATCTGCCGGTTGGTCAGCCCCTGCCCGACCAGCCGGGCGACCTCCCGCTCGCGCGGGCTGAGCGGCGGCGGACCGGCCGGCGGGCGGGCCCGTAGCCCCTCGATCCGCCGGGAGAACGGCGCCATGCCGAGGTGCTGCGCGTCCGTCGCCGCCGCGGTCAGGTCGGCGACGGCCTGCTCCAGCGAGCCGAGCGCCGCCGCGGCCTTGCCCAGATGCAGCTCGACCGGCCCGAGATAGTCGCCGGCGCCCGCGCCGCAGGCGACGTGCCGGCCGCGCAGCGGCTCGAACTCGCTGGCCAGGTAGGCGATGTCGTCGGTACGGCCCAGGCCGATCGCCGCCGCGAGGCCCTGGGCCCAGGCGATCAGCCGGAGCGCGGGAATCGGCCGCCAGGAGCGGACCGGGTGGGCCAGTTCGTACATCCTGGCCGCCTGGTCGCGATCGCCCCGCTCCAGCCACATCAGGGCCAGGTTGACGGTGGGGAGCACGCTCGTCAGCGGGGTGTCCGCGTACGATCCGCCGGGCAGGAATTGCGGCGGGAACTGGTCCAGGACCGCGGCCATGCCGGATGCCTCGTGCCACCGGGCCACCGGCGCCTGCACCCGTCCCGCACAGCTGGCCAGGTCGGCCAGTTCCCGGGAGATGACCGGCAGCTGCCCGGCCTCGAACAGCGTATCGATCCGCCACAGCCGGCCCCACATCTCGACCCAGCCGCTGGTCCGCGGCGGACAGCTGGGCGACCACCGCCGAACGGACCAGCGCGTGGGAGAACCGGTAGTCGCCGAGCCGGTCACCGGCGACCAGGAAGCCCGCCGCCTGGCCTTCGTCGACCGGATCGAGCAGCGCGAGCACCGCCACCCCGAGCATCTGCGCGACCACCCCGACCGAGAAAACCGATGCCGGCTACCGCGGCGGCCCGCAGCACGTCGCGGCTGGCCGGGCTGAGCTGCGCGATCCGGTAGGAGGTGACGTCGAGCACCGTGCCGGGCACAGTGCCGGGAGCGGCCCGGGCTGCTCCGCGCGCATCCGGGCCAGCTCGCGGACCAGGAACGGGTTGCCGCCCGTTTCCACGTGTACCGTCTGAGCCTGCTCCGGCGAGGCAGCCTGCCCGGCCGAGGCCAGCAGCGCGGCCACCGCGACCGGGGGCAGCCCGGTGAGCGCGGCCCGCTCGGTGCTCGCGTCGGCCTGCAGCATCCGGATCAGCTCGCCGCTGCGGTCACCGGACGGGGCCGGCTCGCGGCACGTGGCCAGGATCAGCATCCGGACGCCGCGCAGCTGGCGCAGCAGGTGCGCGAGTAGCAGCAGCGACGGCTCGTCGGCCCACTGGATGTCGTCTAG